>NZ_CP093311.1:1509641-1811569 GCF_024498955.1 Thermomonas paludicola
TAAACGAAGCGCAGGCCGGTGATCTGGTTGCGACGCTGCCACAGCCGGATGATGCCGTCGGCAACGGCGCGCAAATGATCGTCCGAATACACGCGCCGGGACAGGGTCAGACGCACCAGTTCCAGCGCCGGCCGGTAGTTGTTGCCGTCGTGGTCGCGTCCCTTGGACACGTTGCCGCGCTCCATCGGACGCACGCCGGTTTCGACGTAGATTTCGCCCGCCAGCCGCTGGGCGGGATACTCGTCCTGATCCACGTGCGGCAGGAAGCGGCGCGCATCGACGAACACCGCATGGCTGCCGGTGGGCTCCACCACCGGCACGCCGGCCGCCTTCAGCCAGCCCGCCAGGCGCACCGACTGCTCGACCCGCGCACGAATGTAGCGGTCATCGACCATTTCGCGCAGGCCCTGCGCCATCGCCGCCAGGTCGGCTGCCGGCAGGCCGCCGTCGCGCACCCCGCCTTCATAGATGCGCAGCTTGGCCTCGGCCTTGCGTGCCCACTGCGCGTTGTCCTTGAAGGTGAGCAGGCCACCGATGTTGATCAGGAAGTCCTTCTTGCCGGACACGGTGGCGCCATCACCGTAAAGCATGATCTCGTGCAGGATGTCCTTGACACTGGTGCTGGCGTAACGCGGGTCGAACTTCTGGATCATGTAGGCGTTTTCGACGGCGCGGGTGGCGTCGAACATCACCGGGATGCCGTGCTTGCGCGTGTAGGCATAGACTTCGCGCAGGTTGTCCATCGACACAGGCTGGCCACCGGCCATGTTCACCGACAACTCGAACGAGATATAGGCGATCTGCGCCGCGCCGTGTTCCTGCACCAGTGCATCGAGCTTGGCGAGATCGATATTGCCCTTCCAGCGGAACTCCGACGCCGGCTCATGCGCCTCATCGACGATGACGTCGGCGAACACGCCACCGGCGTATTCCTGATGCACCTTGGTGGTGGTGAAATACATGTTGCCTGGCACGATCTGGCCGGGCTTGATCATCACTTCCGACAGGATCTGCTCGGCGGCGCGGCCCTGATGAGTGGGCAGCACGAAGTCGTAGCCATAGGTGTCGCGCACCGCAGCAGCGAACTCCAGATAGGCGCTACTGGTGGCCGGCGTGGGCAGCGCGGCATCGTAGGCGGCCCACTGCACGGTGGACATGGCGGTGGTGCCGGAATCGGTCAGCAGGTCGATGGTGACCTCGGCCGAGCGCAGCAGGAAGGTGTTCCAACCAGCTTCGCGGATCGCCCGCTCGCGCTGTTCGCGCGTGGTCATCGCAATCGATTCGATAGTGTGGATCAGCCACGGCTCGCAGTCGAAGCTGAAATTCTCGACATCCGCGAACACCGAACCAAAGCGCAACTGGTCATGCCAATCGCCGCCCTGCTCCAGCTCCAGCGCCGGCACCCGTTCGCGCTGCCGATACAACGCGATCACCGCATCGGCAACCTGGTCCAGCTGGCGATTGGTCATCGCCAGCCTCGGGATCTGCAGCGGCAGCAGTTCGTCGCGCCCCACCAGCCCCTGCAGCAGCGCACGCACGCCCGACGACTGGTACAGCGCGCTGGCCAGCGCATGCGCCGGATGCTGCGCCACCTGCGGCAGGAACCGGTCGGCCTGCAGATAGGCGCCGTCGCAGCCGCGTTCGATGGGAACACCGGCTTCGCGCAGCCGCGCGGTGAAACGCTCGGTCTGCTGCATGGCCCACTGCACGGTGGTTTCATCGCACATCTCGGTGAGCCCGCGCGCGATCACTTCCATCGTGCGCCCGGCCATGCCGCCATAGGTATGCAAGCCCTCGAACACCACGATGTCGTTGATGAAGCGTTCGTGGTCGGCCGGGTTGTCGGTGGCGAGGAAGCCGCCGGTATTGGCGCGCGCGTCCTGCGCCCCATCCATCATCACCACGTGCGCGGTCTTGCTGATCAGCTTGACCAGCTCGGAAATGGTGCGGTCGCCCATGCCGGCCTCGAAGCGCTGGATGTACCACGCGTTCTCGACCACGCGCGAGACGTCCAGCACCAGCCGCAGGCCGTGGCGATCGGCCAGCTCGCGCGCTGCGCGCAGGTTGGCCAGGCTGACCGGGTGCTGGCCGTCGGCGAAGGTCTGGGCACCGATGAAGGGCGGGCGTCGCTCGGCAATCACGGCCGCCAAACGATCCAGGTCGAAGTTGCCGGTGAACACCGTTGCCGCATGATCGCGCACGTCGCGCAGTTCGATCCCGCGCGGCGCGTGCAGGTCCACCCGGCCACGCGCGTTGCTCGGCAGCAGCTGGCCGCTGTCGGCGAAGGCGTGCAGCAGGATCTTCACCGACCCCAGCGTGTTGTGCGTGGGGCAGACATAGGTATGCCCAAGCACGCGCGTGATGACTGCGTTCATCGTCTCGAAATTGCGTGCGCCGGCGTACGCCTCGTCGCCCACCAGCTGCCCGGCCAACTGCTCCTGGCTCATCGCGCCGCAACCGTAGGACACCATGTCGAAGCTGACTTGTTGCGGGGTCAGGTTGAAGACGTTGAAGTGCGCCGCCGCGAGGTTGCGCTTGCGCTCGTCAATCGGCGGAAACACGATCGGGCGAACGGTCTTGACCTTGTGCGGCTCGTGAACGGGGACGGGGGTTGCCATGGCAGGTTCCTGAAGGGCGGGACGGCCGGATGCAGCGCGCGCGGGATGCAACGCGATGCGGCCGGGATCAGGAACGATTGTAGAAATGCAATTCCAATGAATGAATGCATTTAGTTATGATGATCAAGGTATTTGAATACTTTATTTAGGCAAATGGTCAAACAAAGTTTCGATGTTCAAAATTGTGTCGACGCCATCGACTGGCAGATCCTTGAGGTGTTGCAGGACGACGGCCGCACCAGCTTCACCGAGCTTGGCCGGCGGATCGGCATGTCCACGCCGGCCGTTGCCGAACGCGTGCGCCAGCTCGAAGCGGCCGGCGTGATCCGCGGCTACCGGGCAGATCTGGATCTGGCCCGGGTCGGGCGGCCGCTTCTGGCGTTCGTGCGCATGAGCGTGGTTGGCGATGTGCTTGCGCGCATCACCGAGACGGTGCGCAAGATGCCGGAGGTGCTCGAGTGCCATCGCGGCACCGGCGCCGACTCGTTCATCGCGAAGGTGGCGGTGGCTTCGGTGGAAGACCTGGAACGCCTGATCGACCGGCTCACCCCATTCGGCACGACCTCCACGTCGATCGTGCTGTCCACGCCGGTACCGCGACGGGCGGTGGCGTCACCCGCGCAGGTGCGCGCAAGCGGCGCCGATCCAGCCGTCAAGCGCGGGCGCAAGCCGCGCTGAGCATCGGCGGCAAGCCGGGCTTATCCGGCTTTCGCCCGCTTCTTCCTGCATTCGGGATCGCTGCACTCCAGCCGCGCGTCTTCCAGCATCGGCGGCAGGTGTTCCGCCAGGAAGTCGATGAAGACCCGCACGGCGGGCAGCATTCCGCGTCGCGAGGCGAACACCGCATGCGCAATGCCCTGCGGCAACCGCCACTGCGGCAGCACGACCTCCAGGTCGCCACGGCGCACCGCATCGGCACAGATGGTTTCCGGCAACAGGGTGATGCCGATACCGCTTTCCGCCATGGACTGCATCATCGGAAAATCGAAACCGGTCACGCGTGGCTGCAATTCGATCCGGCGCACTTCCCCATCCGGCCCATGCAGCTCCCAGCGCTGCCGGGCCTCATCCTCGCTGATGCTCAAGGTGACGTGCTCGGCCAATTCCTCCGGTCGGCTCGGGCGGCCGACACGCTCCAGGTACCTGGGGCTGGCCACCAGCAATTCCTGGATCTGGCCGAAGCTGCGCATCACCAGGCTGCCATCCTCGTCCAGCTTGCTGCGCACGCGGATGGCCACGTCCACGCCTTCGTTGATCACGTCCACACGACGATTGCTGACGATCAACTGCACCCGCACCTTGGGATACAGCGCCATGAATTCCGGCAGCAGCTTGGGAAATTGCTGCTGCGCCATCGACACCGGCACGCTGACCCGCACGGCGCCCCGCGGCTCCGCACTCAAGCGATCCACCGCCTCACGCGCGGCCTGCGCCTCGGCCAACATCGATTGCGCGTGGCGATGCACGCTGGTGCCGACGTCAGTGACTGAAAACCGGCGCGTGGAACGTTGCAGCAAACGCACGCCCAATTCTGCTTCCAGCGCGCTGATGCGACGGCTGAGGCGCGACTTCGGGATCCCCAGGGCGCGCTCGGCCGCGGCAAAGCCGCCGTGATCGACCACGGCAGCAAAGTAATACAGATCGTTGAGATCTTGCACAGGCAATTCCATGGACGGAACAATCCCGCCAATTCGACCACGCCACCCGCAGGATTTGCAACAAATCAGCGGATGCTGGTCACTCCGCCCATGTACGGCTGCAGCACCCCGGGCACTTCGATACTGCCGTCGGCGTTCTGGTAGTTCTCCATCACCGCGATCAGCGCGCGGCCCACGGCCACGCCGGAGCCGTTGAGCGTATGCACCAGCTCGGGCTTGCCGGTGGCCGGGTTGCGCCAGCGCGCCTGCATGCGACGGGCCTGGAAGTCGCCGCAGTTGGAACAGGAGGAAATCTCGCGGTAGGTGGCTTGCGAAGGCAGCCAGACTTCCAGATCGTAGGTCTTGGTCGCACCGAAGCCCATGTCGCCGGTGCACAGCAGCACCTTGCGGTACGGCAGGCCCAGCTTCTCCAGCACGGCCTCGGCGCTGCGGGTCATGCGCTCGTGTTCCGCAGCGGATTCTTCCGGCTTGACGATGCTGACCAGCTCGACTTTCTCGAACTGATGCTGGCGGATCATCCCGCGCACGTCACGGCCGCCGCTGCCGGCTTCGGAGCGGAAGCACATCGAATGCGCGGTCATCCGCAGCGGCAGGCGCTCGGCGTCGAGGATCTCGTCGCGGACGATGTTGGTCAGCGGCACTTCGCTGGTCGGGATCAGGTAGCGCCTGTGCTCGCCCAGCTGGGTTGCGAACAGGTCTTCCTCGAACTTCGGCAGCTGGCCGGTGCCGCGCATCGACTCGGCATTGACGATCACCGGCACGTTGGTTTCCTCGTAGCCATGCTCGCCGGTATGCAGGTCCAGCATGAACTGCGCCAGCGCGCGGTGCAGGCGGGCCAGCTGGCCGCGCAGCACGGTGAAGCGCGAGCCGGACAGCTTGGCCGCGGTTTCGCCGTCCAGCCAGCCGTGGCGCGCGCCCAGTTCGACGTGATCTTTCACTTCGAAATCGAAGCTGCGCGGGGTGCCCCAGCGATGCTGCTCGACGTTGTCGGCCTCGCCGCCGCCCAGCGGCACGCTGGCGTCGGGCAGGTTGGGGATGCCGGCGGCAATGGCTTCGATCTCGCCGCGGATGCGCTCCAGCTCGACTTCCGAGGCTTTCAGCTCCTCGCCGAAGCCGGCCACTTCCGCCATCACCGCGGCCACGTCCTCGCCCTTGGCCTTCAACATGCCGATCTGCTTGCTGCGTGTATTGCGCAGGTTCTGCAACTCCTGCGTGCGGATCTGGATCTGCTTGCGACCGGCTTCCAGCGCTTCGATGCGGGCGACGTCGAGTTCGAAGCCGCGCGTGGCGCGCAGGCGCTCGGCGAGGTCGGCGGGGTTGGAGCGCAACAGGGCTGGATCAAGCATGGACTTGGAGGGATACGGAAAATGAACCGGCATTATCGCCCGAGCGGGCGGCAGATGGCGGCACCCGTCCACCGCTGTGCAAGAATACGGGCATGTCCGCACCCGACCCGCAGCCCGTGCAGCACGCGCCGCTGCTGCCACCGAAGTTGCTGAAGCTGCTGGCCCTGGCGTTCATCGCCGGCCTGCTGGTGTTCTTGCTGGTGTGGCTGGGGTCTCGCCACGACAATGATTTCTACAAGGCGGATGGCGCCGAGGCCACGCCGGGCGCAACCGATGCGCTGCCGGCGCCGTTGCCGGCCGACGTCGCCAACGGCGACAGTGCCAGCGGGCTCAAGCCGGGCACGTCGGCGTTGCCTGCACCACCACCGTTTGCAGCACCGCCGCCGGCACCTGCGGCAGGCGCGCAGCCCGCGCGTCCAAACCCGGCAGCGCCGCCCACGGCGACCACGATCACCGGTGGCGACCTTGCCACGCCGGTTCCGGCCAGCATGCCCACCCCGCGCTACCCGCAGGATGCCCTGCGCACCGGCATCGGCGGCACCGTCAAGGTGCGCGTCACGGTAGCAACTGACGGCTCGGTGGAGTCGCTTGAACTGGCAGAAGGCAGCGGCAACCGCCTGCTCGACCGTGCCGCCCTCGAGGCCGTCCGACGCTGGACGTTCAAGCCGGCCACGCGCAACGGCCAGCCCGTGCGCATGGATGCGGTGGTGCCGATCGTGTTCAACCCCAACGGCTAAGGGTCGGGATGGCTGCCACGTTCCTGTTCTATGACCTGGAAACCTTCGGCGCCGATCCGAGACGCACCCGCATCGCGCAATTCGCCGCCATTCGCACCGATGCGGCGCTGAACCAGATCGAAGAACCGATCAGTTTCTTCGTGCAACCGGCCGACGACCTGCTGCCCTCGCCCATCGCCACCCTGATCACCGGCATCACTCCGCAGGACGCGCGCCGGGACGGCGTCAACGAAGCCGCCGCCTTCGCCCGCATCCTCGGCGAAATGGCCCGCCCGGAAACCTGCAGCGCCGGCTACAACTCGCTGCGCTTTGACGACGAATTCATCCGCTTCGGCCTGTACCGCAATTTCCATGAGCCCTACGAGCGCGAATGGCGCGGCGGCAATTCGCGCTGGGACCTGCTGGACGCGCTGCGGCTGATGCATGCGCTGCGGCCCGACGGGATTGTCTGGCGCCAGCGCGACGATGGCCGCGGCACCAGTTTCAAACTGGAGCACCTGGCCGAAGACAATGGCCTGCGCGAAGGGTTGGCGCATGAAGCGCTGTCCGACGTGCGCGCCTTGATCGGTCTTGCACGCCTGTTCCGCCAGCACCAGCCGCGTCTGTGGGAGTACGCGCTGCGCCTGCGCGACAAGCGCTTTGCCGCGTCGCTGCTGGACCCGATTGCGATGACACCGCTGCTGCACATCTCGCAGCGTTATCCGGCCGCGCGCCTGTGCGCCGCGCCGGTGTTGCCGCTGGCGCAGCACCCTTCGATCCCGTCGCGCACCATCGTGTTCGATCTGGATGCCGATCCCGATGCCCTGCTCGCGCTGGACGCCGACGCCATCGCCGAACGCCTGTACATCCGTCAGGCCGATCTGCCCGAGGGCGAGGCGCGCATTCCGCTGAAGGAAATCCACACCAACAAATGCCCGGCGCTGGTGGCCTGGGAACATCTGCGCGACGGTGATTTCAACCGCCTCGGGATCGACCCGGAGCAAGTCCAGGCGCGCGCCGCACGCCTGCGCACCGCCGGCCCCGTACTGGCCGAAAAGATTCGCCAGGTATTCGCCCGCCAGCGCCCGGCCGGCCAGGTGGATGCGGATGCCGCCCTGTACGACGGGTTCATCGGCGATGCCGACAAGCGCCTGTTGGCGCAAGTGCGCGGCACGCCGCCGCATCTGCTGGCCAACGCACGGTTTGCGTTCCGCGATGCCCGCCTCACCGAACTGCTGCTGCGCTACCGCGCGCGCAATTGGCCGGACAGCCTGCTGCCCGCCGAGCAGGAATGCTGGAACGCCTACCGCCGCCGGCGCCTGCTGACGGATGCCGGCCTGTCCGAGCTCACGCTGGACGGCTACCGCGCGCAGATCGCGGAACTGCGCCTTGCCCACGCCGACGAAGGGGACAAGCAAATCCTGCTGGATCGGCTGGACGACTGGGGCACGCAAGTGGGCCTCGATCTGGCCTGACCAAGCCGGCCCGCGCCGCAGCCATCGCAACAGCGCTGACCGCTGCGCCAGCCCGGCGCCGCCCGCGCCTGCCGCCTGGTACAGCATTCCACCGACACCCGACTTGCCCGAGCGCCCACATTTTTGCAGGATGCATGGATGAAAACCCCCAAACGCCCGCTGCGCGCGATTGCAATCGTTGCCCTGCTGATCCTGCTGGCGCTCTTCGGCTATGCCGCCGCCGGCCCGTATCTGGCCATCAACGGCATTCGCAACGCGGTGGCCAACCAGCAATACGGCGAGCTGTGGCGCTTCGTCGATTACCCGCGCCTGCGCGAAAGCCTGGGCCCGCAGCTGCAGGAACGGGTGGCCCGCGGCATCATCGGCCATGTCGGCAACGCACAGGCCAGCAGCACGATCGGCAAGGTCACGGCGTTGATTGCGCAACCCGCGATCGACACCATCGTGTCACCGCAAGGCATTGCCACACTCCTGACCGGGAGCGCGCTGGCGCAGCATCTTGCCGACGATACCGGCGTCAGCGGCACGCCGCGCCGCAACGATCCGCTGGCCGGCGCGACAAAGCGGTATGAATCCGCATCGCTGTTCACCGCCACCGTTGCCAATGCCGAGGGCCAGCCGGTGGTGTTTGAATTCCGCCGCAGCGGGCTGTCCTGGAAGCTGGCCGGCCTGCGCCTGCCCGACCTGTGATCAGTCGCTGACGGCGTCGTTGGCCACGCCATGCGGCACGTGCCCGGCCGCCACGTGCCGGCGCGCCGAGTCGATGTTGTGCGGCGAATCGTCGAAAAAGATGTCGGCGCCAAACGCTTCCAGGAACGGCCCCTTGTCGCGTCCGCCGAGGAATAGCGCTTCATCCAGACGCACCTCCCACTCGCGCAGGGTGCGAATCACCCGCTCATGCGCGGGTGCCGAACGCGCGGTCACCAGCGCGGTGCGGATCGGCGAATCCTCGCCGGCGGGAAACGCCGCCTGCAGATCGTGCAACGCCGCCAGGAAGCCGCGAAACGGGCCGCCGGAGAGCGGCTCGTGCGCGCGTTCGCGCTCGTGCCGGCCGAACGCTTCCACGCCCTGCTCGCGCGACACCCGCTCGCTCTCGTCACCAAAGATCACCGCGTCGCCATCGAACGCGATGCGCAGCTGGCGCTGGCGCGACTCGCTCGCCCCGCCCGGCAGGATGGTGGCGGCGGCAACGCCGGCCACCAGCGCCGCACGCACCGACTCCGGGTTTGCCGACAGGAACAGCTGCGCGCCGAACGGGCGGATATAGGGCCATACCGGCGCGCCCGAGGTGAACGTGGCGCGGCGGATGTCCAGGTCGTAATGCTGGATGGAATTGAACACGCGCAGGCCGGTGTCGGACGAATTGCGCGACAGCAGGATCACCTCCACCCGCGGCACATCCGCCGGCGCGCCCTCGTTCAGGGCCAGCAGCTTGCGCACCAGCGGAAACGCGATGCCCGGCGGCAATACTTCATCCTCATGCCGGCGCTGGTAGTCGGCGAACGCGGAAATGCCTTCCCGCTCGAACAGCGCATGGCTGTCTTCCATGAGGAACAGCGCGCGCGCGGTGATGGCCACCCGCAATGGCGCACGCGCATCTTCCGCCGTCAGCGCCGGGTCAGTCATGGGCGACGCGCTGGAACAGCACGCGCTCGGGGCGATGCAGGGCGAATCCCTGGGCAAAATCGACATTCATGCCGGCAAGGATAGCCAACATCTCGGGCGACGATACCCATTCGGCAATCACCACAAGCCCCTGCTGATGGCCGATCTCGGTCACCGCCTTGACGATCGACTGCGACATGCGGTCGCTGGCAATGGACTGCACGAAGCTTCCATCGATCTTCAGCAAATCCAGCGCCAGGTTTTTCAGGTACCCGAACGAGGACATGCCCGCACCGAAGTCGTCCAGGGCCACGCGGCAGCCCAGTGAATGCAGGCGCGCAAGCAGCACGCTGGAGGCGGCGAAATTCCTGACCGCCACGGTTTCGGTGATCTCGAACACCAATCTGCGCGGCTCGATTTGATACATCGCGATCAGCTGCTCGATGCGGTCGAACAGGCCATCGTCTTCCAGGCTGGCGCCCGACAGGTTGATGGCGCAGGTCGCAAGATCGCTGCCGTGTGGATGGATGCGGTCAAGATTGCCCAGCGCGGTTTCAACCACCCAACGGTCGATCAAGGGCATCAAGCCATAGCGTTCGGCGGCAGGCAGGAATGCCCCCGGCAATACTTCCCCGCCATCCTCGCCGCGCAAGCGCAGCAGCAATTCGACATGGGTACCGGCAGTCCTTCCGGCTTGCAGCGGGTGCAATTCCTGATAGTCCAGCAGCAGGCGTCCATCGCGCAACGCATCGCGAATCCGGTTGGCCCACTCCATTTCGCCCATTCGCGTGGTCACGGCCACGTCGTCCTCGGCGAACACGTGCACGCGATTGCGGCCGGCTTCCTTGGCCAGATAGCAGGCGGCATCGGCGTGCGAGAACAATTCCTTCAGCGAGGTGGCGCTGACCAGCATGACCACGCCGACGCTGGCGCTGATCGTGTAGCTGCGTTTTTCCCAGGCA
Source organism: Thermomonas paludicola (assembly GCF_024498955.1). Classification (GTDB taxonomy): domain Bacteria; phylum Pseudomonadota; class Gammaproteobacteria; order Xanthomonadales; family Xanthomonadaceae; genus Thermomonas; species Thermomonas paludicola. The sequence continues at coordinate 1,520,022 of NZ_CP093311.1, forward strand.
AAAATGAAGCTTTCCACGCTGCGCCGCAGGCGATCTGCGGACTGCGTGGCGGCATCGATGGTGGATACGCCCGCCAGCAGCACGCCGAACTCGTCTCCGCCAAGTCGCCCCAGCACGTCGCCGGGGCGCAGCTCCTCGCGCATCACCACGGCCAGTTGCACCAGCAGCTCGTCGCCGGCGCGGTGCCCCGAGGTGTCGTTGATCAGCTTGAACTGGTCGAGGTCGATGAACAGCAGCGCGCCATCGCGGCCACCCGATTCCTCAAGCCGCGCCTGCGCGCGCGCCTCGAATTCGCGACGGTTGTACAGCCGCGTCAACGCGTCGTGGCTGGCCTGGTAGCTGAGACGCTCGGTCAGCAGCCGCTGCTCGGAGATGTCGCTGGCCACCATCAGCCACATGGGGATACCGTCCATCTCGATCGAGCTGATCCATGTCGTGGCCCAGAACAGCGACCCATCGGCCCCCGGCAACTGAACGTCCATGGAGCAGAGCGCATCTTCGTCGGCACCGCAGAAGCGAGCGGTGATTTCCTGGTCCATGGCCGCAGACAATCCCGCCCATCCCGTCTTCGCGGCAAGCCTGCAGCGCGCGGCGGCGTTGCGATAAACGATGCCCCCGTTGTCCTTGCGCGCAAGCAGCACCAGGCATGGCAGCAATTCGTTGAGCTTGCGAAAACGCTCCTCACTGGCACGAAAACGCTGGCTCATCGACGTGCCGAGCAGTATCGCGCGGTCGCGGGTGCTCACCAGCGACCACGTCAGTGCGGCCAGCAGCACGCTGATTGCCGTGCCGACCCACAGCACCAGAAGCCAGTTCGCGCGCCCTTCCGGGTTTTGCCGGGCATGGGCCACGACATTCCAGGTTCGCCCGCCGAAGCGCAGCTTGACCGCATGCAACCCATTCGCCGCACCGGTGGCAAAGCGCCGGACGTAGAGGGATTGCGGCGTGCCGCTGCTGATGTCCTCCACTGCCAGGTCGGCGAGCGCGACCGGCACCTGTGGCAGCGCCGAATCGATCAAGGCCCCGGCCCGGAACGAGGCACCGATCGAACCGACGATCGCGGCGCGGCGTGCTTCCACGGAATCCAGCGCCACGCCGTGCGCATACACCGGCAGGCGCAGGATGAACCCATCCCTGGCACCCGGTCCTGCGCTGCTTTGGCGCAGGCGAAACGTCGCAGACATGGCGATTCGGTCGTGATCCCGCGAACGCCGGACGGCTTCCAAATTGCTGGGCTGAGTGTTCACGTCGAGGCCGGCAATCGCCTCGTTCCCCTTCACCGGGGCGAACATCGTGGTGATGTAGCGATCCCCGGCAGGCGCGCGCCTGCGCTCGGCGTAGGCCAGCGCCTGCAGGCTGACCTGCACGAGCCTGTTGGACTGGATGTTTTCGTAGGCACGAACATACTCGTCCGGCGTCACGCGTTCAGATGCCAGGAAAATCGACTGGAACGCGCGAAGCAGATCCTCGCACTGGCCCAGCCGGGCATCGATCGCCGCGGCGATGCGCTCGGTTTCCCCGGTGAATTCCCGCTGCTGCTCGCGCTCGACGCGCTGCTTCTCGCCATGGGCCAGCCACAGGGTCAGCGCCATCCCAAGCAAAAACGCGAGCCCTGCCCAAATCCACGCAGGCACCCGGCGCTGGCTGGCGGCCAGGCCATCACCTGCAGGCACATGGATGTCGTAACCCTCGAACGGCATCATTTCCCCTATCGGACGATTGCAAGGACGCTACACGGCGAATTGTTCAATCAGGATTCTTTCTTCCAGGTTGTGCTCTGGATCGAACAGCAGGGTCACGCTGCGGTCGAGGGATTCGCGCACCAGCACCTCGGTCACATCCCGAACTTCGTGCGAGTCCGCGGTGGCGCTTGTGGGTCGCTTGTGGGGATCCTGCACGCGGAAACGCACTTCCGTCCCCGATTTGAGCACGGCGCCACGCCAGCGCCGCGGGCGGAACGGCGCGATCGGCGTCAGCGCCATCACATTGGCGCCCAAGGGCAAGATCGGCCCGTGCGCGGAAAAGTTGTAGGCGGTACTGCCGGCCGGGGTGGCCAGCATCACGCCGTCGCAGATCAATTCGTCCAGGCGCACCTCGCCATTGAGCTCGATGCAGATATGCGCCGCCTGGCGGGTCTGCCGCAGCAGCGACACCTCGTTGTAGGCAAGCGAACTCACGCTGGCGCCGGACTCGGTCTGCACCAGCATTTCCAGCGGATGCAGCACCGCCGGTTCGGCCGCCTCGATGCGCGCGAGCAGGTCGTCTTCGGCGCGGTACTGGTTCATCAGGAAGCCGATGGTGCCCAGCTTCATGCCATACACCGGTTTGTTCAGCACCCCGAACCGGTGCAGCGTTTGCAGCATGAAGCCGTCGCCGCCCAGTGGCACGATCACATCGGCATCCTGTGGCGCCCAGCTGCCATGCCGTTTGATCAAGCCGGCAAGCGCCGCTTGTGCATCGTCAACAGGGCTGGCAAGCAGGGCAAGACGAGGCGTGGTCATGCCGGGAGGATAACGCCTCACCGCCATCAATGCGCTTGCCCGGATTTCCGGCCCGCCACGGCAATGGGCCCCGCTGTGCGGGGCCCCGGGATGGTGGCAGGCACACTAGTTCTGCCGCGCGCCGCTGGTGGTCAGCGCCGGGCGCCTGCAAACATGGCCGATGCCCGCAGGCATCGGCCGCAGGCGTCATTACCCGCGCTGCGCCAGCTGTGCCACGCGCTGCACCGCCACCGAGGCGGTCGGGTAGTCCAGTGCCTTCTGCGCGGCAAGTTCGTTGAGCATCGCCAGGGTAAAGCGCAGCGAGCTGTCGTCGCGTCCCAACCATGCCTGCACCCTGGCATCGGCGTCCTTGCCCGGCATCGCCAACAGCTGCGCAGTCAATGCGCGAAGCTGCGCAAACAGCTCGTCGCGCAACACCCCGCGTGCGACCGCATGCCAGCGCCCTTCCACCTTCAGCGCCTCGATCTGCGCGCGCAGCCATGGCGCACGCAGTGCATCCGCGAGGCGGAAATAGACCTTGGCCACTTCGATGGGACGCATCTTGCGGTCACGCGCCAACTCGATGATGTCGGCGCTGGACTCCAGGTACGGCAGCGCCGCCAGCTGGTCGGCCAGTGCGGCCGACAGGCCCTTTTCGCGCCACTGCTTGCGGCTTGCTTCGTATTCCGGCCGCTGCGACGGCGGCAGGATGCCCTCGCCCGCGCGGATGTCGCGGAACCCGTCGTGGTAACGCTCAACCGCGGTGGCGATCGCCGGCACCGCGCCCGGCCGCGCCAGCAGCCAGCGGGTGAAGCCACGCTGCAATTCCCAGATTACCTGCAGGGCGTCAACCTGCACCGACTCGGCCACCTTGCCGTCCAGCGCGTCGATCTGCGCCCATAGCTCGCGTGCGTCCAGCGTCTCGCGGGTGATGGTGTAGGCGCGGGCGATTTCGCCGATGCTGCGCCCGCTGTCTTCCTGCATGCGCATCAGGAAGGTCGCACCCATCCGGTTGATGGTGGAGTTGGTCACCGCGGTGGCGATGATCTCGCGCTTCAGGCGGTGGTCGTCCATCGCCTTGGCGTACTTCTTCTGCAGCGGCTCGGGGAAATAGCGCACCAGCTCCTTGGACAGGTACGGATCTTCCGGCACGTCCGACTCCAGCAGCTGCGGGAACGCCACCAGCTTGGAATACGACAGCAGCACGCACAACTCCGGGCGGGTCAGCCCCTGCCCGCGCAGCTTGCGTTCGGCCATCTCGGCGTCGGACGGCAGGAACTCGATCTGGCGATCCAGCAAGCCCTGCGCTTCCAGCGTGCTGATGAAGTGCATCTTCGAGCCAAGCCGGGCGGCGCTCATCCGCTCCATCAAGGTCAACGCCTGGTTCTGCCGGTAGTTGTCGTTCAACACCAACTGCGCGACCTCATCGGTCATCGACGCCAGCAGCTTGTTGCGCTCGGCCAGCTTGAGCTTGTTCTTCTGCACTTCGCCGTTGAGCAGGATCTTGATGTTGACCTCGTGGTCCGAGGTGTCCACGCCGGCGGAGTTGTCGATGAAATCGGTATTGAGCATCACCCCCGCCTGCGCGGCCTCGATGCGGCCGAGCTGGGTCATGCCCAGGTTGCCGCCCTCGCCCACCACCTTGCAACGCAGGTCGCCGCCGTTGACGCGGAGCGCGTTGTTGGCGCGATCGCCCACGTCCGCGTTGGTCTCACTGGAGGCCTTCACGTAGGTGCCGATGCCGCCGTTCCACAGCAGGTCCACCGGCGCCCTCAGCGCGGCGCTCATCAGCTCGGTCGGGGTCATCGACTTGATGGCGGCGTCGATGCCCAACGCTTCGCGGACCTGCGGGGTGATGTCGATCGACTTCAGCGAGCGCGAATACACGCCGCCGCCCTTGCTGATCAGCTTGGCGTCATAGTCCGCCCAGCTCGAACGCGGCACCTTGAACAGGCGCGAACGCTCCTTGAAGGAGACCGCGGCATTCGGGTTCGGATCGAGGAAAACGTGGCGGTGGTCGAACGCGCAGACCAGGCGGATGTGCTCGGACAGCAACATGCCGTTGCCGAACACGTCGCCGGACATGTCGCCGATGCCGACGCAGGTGAAGTCCTGGGCCTGGCAGTCGCGGCCCAGCATGCGGAAGTGGCGCTTGACCGACTCCCAGGCGCCGCGGGCGGTGATGCCCATGCCCTTGTGGTCGTAGCCCACCGAGCCGCCGGAGGCGAACGCGTCGTCCAGCCAGAAGCCATGCGCCTGGGCGATGCCGTTGGCGGTGTCGGAGAACGTCGCGGTGCCCTTGTCGGCCGCCACCACCAGGTAGGGGTCATCGCCATCGTGACGCACCACGCCGGCCGGCGGCACGATCTTGTTGTTGACGATGTTGTCGGTGATGTCCAGCAGGCCGTTGATGAAGCGCTTGTAGCAGGCAATGCCTTCCGCCAGCCAGGCATCGCGATCCACCGCCGGATTCGGCAACTGCTTCGGGAAGAAGCCGCCCTTGCTGCCCACCGGCACGATCACCGTGTTCTTCACCATCTGCGCCTTCACCAGGCCCAGCACTTCGGTGCGGAAATCCTCGCGGCGATCCGACCAGCGCAGGCCGCCGCGCGCCACCGGGCCGAAGCGCAGGTGCGTGCCTTCCACGCGCGGGCCACACACCCAGATTTCACGGAACGGGCGCGGCTTGGGCAGGTCCGGCACCTTGGCGGTATCGAACTTGAACGCGATGTAGTCCGCCGGGCCACCGTCCTTGCGCACGCCGGCCCCGCTTTCGTCGCGCTTGTACTCGATGTAGTAATTGGTGCGCAGGGTGGCATCGATCACGCCGATGAAGCTGCGCAGGATGCGGTCCTCGTCCAGGCTGGCAACGCGATCCAGCAGGCCCAGCAACGCACCGCGCGCGGCCTCGACCTGCGCCTCGCGATTGCCGGCGCGGGCCGCGACCAGTGCCTTCAGCGCGGCCAGCGCAGCGGCGTCGCCAGCGGCCAGCGCCTTCAGCTGGGCGCCGAAGCGCTCCATGCCCTGCTGGATCTCGACGTCGCTTTCCTTGCCGGTTGCCGGATCGAAACGTGCCTCGAACAGCTCGACCAGCAATCGCGCCAGCAGCGGATAGCGGGTCAACGTGGCTTCCATGTAGCTCTGCGAGAACGTCACCCCGGTCTGCAGCAGGTACTTGCAATAGGCGCGCAGCATCGCGACCTGCTTCCACGACAGTCCAGCAGCCAGTACCAGCCGGTTGAAGCCGTCGTTTTCGGCATCGCCACGCCAGATCGCCGCGAACGCATCCTCGAAATCCTCGTCCAGCGCATCGACGTCCAACTCGCCCAACAGCGACTCGACCTCGAAATCCTGGATCCAGGCCACGGCGCCATCCGCATCGACCCGATACGGGTGCTCGGTAATCACCCGAAGCCCCATGTTCTCCATCATCGGCAGCGCGTCGGACAGCGGGATGTCGCGCAGCGGGCGATACAGCTTGAAGCGCAGCCCCTGGCGACGGACATCGCGGTACAGCGACAGGCGCAGATCCTGCGGCCCGGACAACGCGGCGATGTGCTCGACGTCATCGGCGGCGACCTCGGGGCTGACGTCCTCGATGTAGCCGGCCGGCAGCGCACTGCCGAAACGGGCAGCAAGCTTCAGCCCCGCCTCTTCGCCGTGGCGGGCCACCAGTTGTTCGCGCAGCTCATCGCGCCAATCGCGCACGATTTGCGCAAGCCCCGCTTCAAGCGCGGGCATGTCGATGGCGACGTCGGCATCGCCGCGCTCGCTGCTCGGACGCACGATGATGTGCAGCTGCGCCAGCGGCGAATCGCCGATCTGCACGTTGGTGTCCACGCGATCGCCATCCAGCGCCTCGCGCAGCATCGCCTCGATGCGATGGCGCACCTGCGTGCTCATGCGGTCGCGCGGCACATAGGCCAGCGCCGAGTAATAGCGGCCGTAGCGGTCGCGGCGCAGAAACAGCTTGCTGCGCACGCGTTCCTGCAGCCCCAGGATGCCCATGCTGGTCTTGAACAGCTCGTCCTCGGTGGACTGGAACAACTCGTCGCGCGGCAGGATTTCCAGGATGTGGCGCAGCGCCTTGCCACTGTGGCTGCTCGCGTCCAGCCCGGACTTTTCCATCACGTAGGCATGCCGCTCGCGCACCAGCGGGATGTCCCAAGGGCGGCGGGTATAGGCGCTGGAGGTATAGAACCCGAGGAAGCGCTGTTCGCTGACCGCGCGCCCCTTGGCATCGAACCCGAGCACGCCGATGTAGTCCATGTAACCCGGCCGATGCACCGTTGCACGTGCGTTGGTCTTGGTCAGGATCAGCGCATCCACCGCGCCCGACTGCTGCACGACGTGCGCGGTCAGCGACTTGACCGGGCGCGAGCTGGCGCCCGCCTCGTCCCGCAACAGGCCCAGGCCGCTGCCAGGCACTGCCGCCAGCACGTCTTCCCTGCCCTGCTTGCGGATCTGGTATTCGCGGTAGCCGAAGAAGGTGAAATGATCGTCGGATGCCCAGCGCAGGAACGCCTGCGCCTCATCGCGCTCGGCATCGGTGACCGGCAACTTCTGCGAAGGAAGCGCTTCCGCCACCTCGCGCATGCGCTCGCGCATCGCCTCCCAGTCGGACACGATCGCGCGGACATCGTCCAGCACCTTGGCAATCCGGGCCTTGATCGACGCCAGCGCCGATTGCGGCTGGCGGTCGATTTCCAGATACATCAGCGATTCCGATACGCCTTCGCCCACCGCCAGCAGCCGCCCGGCCTTGTCGCGCGACAGGCGGGCCACCGGGTGGCCCAGCAGGTGCACGCCAATGCCCAGCTCAGCCAGCGCCATGGTGACCGAATCCACGAGGAACGGCATGTCGTCGTTGGCGATCTGCAGCACGGTGTGCGGCGAGACGCGGGCGTCCGCCTTCAGCACCGGATTGAACAGCTGGATATTGGCCTTGCCGCGCTTGCGCGTGCGCGCGAACTCGAGCATTCCCGCAGTTCGCTCGGCCCATGCATCGGGCCCGTGGCGGGCGATTTCCTCGGCGTCCATGCGCTGGCAGAACGCTTTCGCGAACGCCCGCGCATGCTCCTGCGAGCCCTTGTCCACGCGCTTGGCCAGCGCATCGTAAATGGGTTTCAGCTCATCGCCGGAAGTGGTTGCGACTGACTTTTTCATCTGCTCAAAGCCTCCAAAGGGAAACGGCCGCGCAGGAAGCGCGGCCGTCTGGGACGTCGTTGTCTTTATCGCAGGCCGGTTTCGCCGCGGGCGATGACCAACCGCTGGATCTCGCTGGTGCCTTCGTAAATCTCGGTGATCTTCGCGTCGCGGAAATAACGCTCGATCGGCATTTCCTTCGAATACCCCATGCCGCCATGGATCTGCAACGCCTGATGGCTGATCCACATCGCCGCTTCGGATGCGGTGAGCTTGGCCACCGCAGCCTCGGTGGTGAAGCGCTGGCCCTGACCCTTCAGCCACGCCGCACGCAAGGTCAGCAGCAAGGCTGCATCGAGCTTGCACTTCATGTCGGCGATCTTGGCCTGGGTCATCTGGAACGCGCCGATCGGCTGCCCGAACGCCTTGCGCTCCTTCACGTAGTCCAGCGTTGCATCGAAAGCGGCGCGGGCGATACCGATGGCCTGGCTGGCGATGCCGATCCGGCCGGCGTCCAGCACGCCCATGGCGATCTTGAAGCCCTGCCCTTCCTCGCCCAGCACTTCATCGGCCTGGACGATGTAATCGGTGAATTCGATCTCGCAGGTGGCCGAGGCGCGAATACCCATCTTGGGTTCGGTCTTGCCTCGATGGAAGCCATCGCGGGCGGTATCGATCATGAAGGCGGTGATGCCGCGTGCGCCCTTGTCGGGGTCGGTCATCGCGAACAGCACGATGTACTTGGCCACCGGGCCGGAGGTGATCCAGCTCTTCTTGCCATTGACCACATAGCTGCCGTCGGCCTGCTTCACCGCCCGGCAGCGCATCGCAGTGGCATCCGACCCCGACTGCGGCTCGGTCAGCGCAAACGCGCCGATCTCGCGGCCTTCGGAAATCGCGCGCACGTATTTCTGCTTCTGCGCCTCGCTGCCGAACTGCAAAATGCCATTGCAGAACAGCGAATTGTTGACCGACAGGATGGTGCTGTGGGCGGCATCGGCAGCGGCAACTTCGATCATTGCCAGCACGTAGCTGATCGAATCCATGCCGGCACCGCCGTATTCCACCGGCACCTCGATGCCCATCAGGCCGTTCTCGCCCAGCGTGCGGATGTTCTCCAGCGGGAACTCGCCGGTGCGGTCGTGATGCTCGGCACTGGGCGCGATCTTCTCGCGGGCGATGCGCCTGGCAACATCCTGCAGCATCAGCTGCTCTTCGCTGAATCCGAAATCCATGACGCCAAGCTCCACTCCGCAGAAGCGCCATTGTAGCAACCTCGGCAGCGGACAATCGCTTGACCTGAAAACCGCATCGCGCAACAATTATCTTTGAATCGCGATGGAACGATATAAATGGACCTGGAAAGCTGGTCGAATCATTTGAAGGTGTTTGCAGACGCCACCCGCGTCCGCCTGCTGGCGCTGCTGGAAGGCGAGGAGCTGACCGTTGCGGAACTGTCGGCCATCACCCAGCTGGCCCAGCCACGCGTGTCCACCCACTTGGCCAGGCTGAAGGAAGCCGGTCTGGTGCGCGATCGCCGCGCGGGCGTCTCCGCCTATTACCGTTTCGACGATGCGGCCATCGGCCCGTCGCAACGGGCGCTGTGGCATTCGATCAGCCACGGCAGCGACGACCCCCTGCTGCGCCAGGACGCCGAGCGCGTGCCGGCGGTGCTGGCGATGCGCGCCGCCGACCAGAACTGGGCCGACAGCGTGGCCGGCGACATGGAGCGCCATTACTCGCCGGGTCGCACCTGGGAAGCCCTGGCACGCACCGCGCTACCGCTGCTGTGGCCGGGCGACGTGCTGGATATCGCGTCGGGCGACGGCGTGCTGGCCGAACTTCTGGCGCCGCACGCCGATCGCTACGTCTGCATCGACTCCAGCCAGCGCGTGGTGGCCGCCGCCAGCGAGCGCCTGCGTCGCTATGGCAACGTGGAAGTCCGCGAGGGCGACATGCACGCATTGCCGTTCGATGATGGAAGTTTCGACCTGGTGGTGCTGATGCACGCACTGACGTATGCGACGAAGCCCGCGCAAGCGGTGGCCGAGGCTGCACGCGTGCTGCGCCCGGGTGGCCGCCTGCTGCTGTCCAGCCTGGCCCGACACGAGCATCGCAGCGCCGTTGAAGCCTATGGCCACGTCAATCTCGGCTTCGGCGAGAAAGACCTGCGCAAATTCGCGGAAAAAGCCGGGCTGACCATCGCCAATTGCGGCACCGTCACCCGCGAGCGCAGGCCGCCGCATTTCGAAGTGATCTCGTTGACCGGCGTGAAGCCGTGACGCGGGACGGCACGTTCATTCCAGCGCCGCTTGCGGCAGTCGAATGGATGCCAGGCGGCGGTGGATGCACCACCGACCCTCATTCCCGCGTTCAGTAGCGGGCGATAGCAAGCGCGATTCCCGCCTGCGCGAGAATGACGAACAGGAGCAGGACATGATGCAACTCCCGTGGAAAACCCCCGCCCGCGCTGAAGCGCTGCAAGCCGCGCTTGCGCGCCGCATCCTCATCATCGACGGCGCGATGGGCACGATGATCCAGCGCCATGAACTGCAGGAAGCCGACTACCGTGGCGAGCGGTTTGCGCACGGCTACGACGCGCTGTTTGCCGCGGACGGGCATGCGCACGGCCCCGGCTGCAATTGCGAGGGGTCTGACCAGCGAGGCAACAACGATCTGCTGTCGCTGACCCGGCCCGACGTCATCCGCGAGATCCATCGCCAGTATCTGGACGCCGGTGCGGATCTGGTGGAAACCAACACCTTCAATTCAACCGCCATCTCGCTGGCCGACTACCGACTGCAGCACCTGGTGCGCGAACTCAATCGCGAGGGCGCAGCGCTGGCGCGCATGGAATGCGATGCTGCCGAAGTCCGGACGCCCGACAAGCCGCGCTTCGTCATCGGCGTGCTGGGCCCCACCAGTCGCACCGCCTCGCTGTCGCCCGACGTCAATCGCCCTGGCTTTCGCGCCATCTCCTTCGACGAACTGGCCGATGCCTACCGCGAGGCCGCGCGCGGCCTGATCGAAGGCGGCGCCGACGTGCTGATGGTCGAAACCGTGTTCGACACGCTCAATGCCAAGGCCGCCTTGTTCGCCATCGACGACGTGTTCGAAGAGATCGGCGCGCGGCTGCCGGTGATGATCTCCGGCACGATCACCGATGCGTCCGGGCGCACGCTCTCGGGGCAGACCGCCGAGGCGTTCTGGTACTCGCTGCGGCATGCGCAACCGCTGGGCATCGGCCTGAACTGCGCGCTCGGTGCCCGCGACTTGCGCCAGCACGTGGCGGTGCTGGCGCAAATCGCCGACACGTTCGTCAGCTGCCACCCCAATGCCGGCCTGCCCAACGCCTTCGGCGGCTACGACGAAACGCCGGACGACATGGCCGGCGTGCTGCGCGAATTCGCGCAAAGCGGCTTGATCAACCTGGTGGGCGGTTGCTGCGGCACCACCCCGGACCACATCGCGGCGATTGCCGCGGCCGTGCGCGGGCTGCCGCCGCGCGCGGTGCCGGCAGTCGGCGCGCAGGAGCAGGCGGCATGAGCACGTCCCTGCCCCGCTTCACCCGCCTGTCCGGGCTGGAACCGCTGGTCATCACGCCGGAATCCAATTTCATCAACGTCGGCGAGCGCACCAACGTCACCGGCAGCGCGCAGTTCAAGAAGCTGATTCTGGAAAACCGCCTCGATGAAGCGGTGGTGGTCGCCCGCCAGCAGGTGGAAAACGGCGCGCAGGTGATCGACGTCAACATGGACGAGGGGCTGCTCGACTCCGAAAAAGCCATGGTCGAATACCTCAACCTGATCGCGGCCGAGCCGGATATCGCCAGGATCCCGGTGATGGTGGACTCGTCCAAATGGTCGGTCATCGAGGCTGGCCTGAAGTGCCTGCAAGGCAAGGGCATCGTCAACTCGATCTCGATGAAGGAAGGCGAAGCCGAGTTCCTGCGGCAGGCGCGACTGGTGCGCCGCTATGGCGCGGCAGTGGTGGTGATGGCCTTCGACGAGATTGGCCAGGCCGACACCGCGCAGCGCAAGATCGAGATCAGCGCGCGTGCCTTCAAGCTGCTGACCGACGAGATCGGCTTCCCGCCGGAAGACATCATCTTCGATCCCAACTGTTTCGCCATCGCCACCGGCATCGAGGAACACAACAACTACGCGGTCGACTTCATCGAGGCCGCGCGCGAGCTGCGCAAGCGCTTCCCGCACTGCCACATCTCCGGCGGCGTCTCCAACGTCAGCTTCAGCTTCCGCGGCAACGAAGCGGTGCGGCAGGCGATCCACGTGGTGTTCCTGTACCACGCGATCCGCGCCGGCATGGACATGGGCATCGTCAACGCCGGGGCGCTGCCGCTGTACGACGAGCTTGAACCGGAACTGCGCGAGCGGGTCGAGGACGTGGTGCTGAACCGCCGCAGCGACGGCACCGAGCGCCTGCTGGAGATTGCCGATCGCTTCAAGGGCAAGAAGGGCGAAAAGAAGGTCGAAGACCTGGCCTGGCGCGATGCGCCCGTGGACAGGCGCCTTAGCCACTCGCTGGTCCACGGCATCGACCAATACATCGTCGAGGACACCGAAGAGGCGCGCCTGCAATCGACGCGCCCGCTGGACGTGATCGAAGGCCCGCTGATGGACGGCATGAACGTGGTTGGCGACCTGTTCGGCGCCGGCAAGATGTTCCTGCCGCAGGTGGTCAAGTCCGCGCGCGTCATGAAGAAAGCGGTGGCGCACCTGCTGCCCTTCATCGAGGCCGAGAAGCTGCGCACCGGCGATGCCGGCAAGAACAACGGCAAGATCGTGATGGCCACGGTCAAGGGCGACGTGCACGACATCGGCAAGAACATCGTCGGGGTGGTGCTGGCCTGCAACAACTTCGAGGTCATCGATCTCGGCGTGATGGTGCCGGCACAGAAGATCCTGGATGTCGCCCGCGCCGAGAACGCCGACATCATTGGCGTGTCCGGCCTGATCACCCCGTCGCTGGAGGAAATGAGCCACGTTGCCCGCGAAATGCAGCGGCAGGGTTTCACCGTGCCGCTGCTGATCGGCGGCGCCACGACCTCGCGCGCGCACACCGCGCTGAAGATCGATCCGCACTACAAGTCGCCGACCATCTGGGTGAAGGATGCATCGCGCGCGGTCGGCGTGGCGCAGTCGCTGGTTTCGCCGGAGCTGCGCGAGGCGTTCGTGACCGCGGCGGCAAACGACTACGCCGACATTCGCCAGCGCCACCGCAATCGCGGCGATGCCAAGCGCCTGGTGCCGCTTGAAAAAGCGCGCGCGCAGCGCTTCCGGGATGACTGGGACGCCTACATCCCGCCCGCGCCAAAGCAACCGGAGCTGCACGTCTTCGACGACTACCCGCTGGAAGAATTGGTCGCTTGCATCGACTGGACGCCGTTCTTCAATACGTGGGAACTGGCGGGAAAATATCCGGCAATCCTGAAAGACGAGATCGTGGGCACGCAGGCCAGCGAGCTGTACAACGACGCCCGCGCCATGCTCAAGACCATTGTCGGCGAAAAATGGCTGACCGCGAAGGCAGTCTGCGGGTTCTGGCCGGCCAACAGCGTCGGTGACGATGTGGCGCTGCAAGTGGACGGCGAGGAGCGCTGGCTGCGCTTCCTGCGTCAACAGGCCGACAAGCCGGTCGAACGGCCGAACCTGTGCCTGGCCGATTTCGTCGCGCCCAGGGAGTCCGGCAGGCAGGACTGGATAGGCGCATTCGCGGTCACCGCCGGTCTCGGCATCGAGCCCCACCTGGAACGGTTTCGCGCCGAGCACGACGACTACAACGCGATCCTGCTGAAGTCGCTGGCCGACCGTTTGGCCGAAGCGTTCGCCGAACGGCTGCACCAGCGGGTGCGCAAGGAGTTCTGGGGCTTTGCGGCGGACGAGACGCTCGACAACGACGCGCTGATCGCGGAGCGCTATCGCGGCATCCGTCCGGCGCCGGGCTATCCGGCCTGCCCGGAGCACAGCGAGAAGCGGGTGGTATTCGACTTGCTGGGGGCCACCGAAAACGCCGGCATCACCCTGACCGACCACTTCGCCATGTATCCGGCGGCCAGCGTGTCAGGCCTCTACTTCAGCCACCCGCGCAGCCAGTATTTCGTGGTCGGGCGGGTATCGAAGGAACAGGTGGCCGACTACGCCAAGCGCAAGGGCGCAGACCTGGCGCAGGCCGAACGCTGGCTGTCGTTCAACCTCGACTACGACCCGGACTGAGCGACGCGCGGGGAAAGCGGGGTCACCACACCAGGTCGTCCGGCACCTGGTACTGCGGGTCGGAATACGGATCGTCGCCGGCCGGCGCGTTCGGATCGACGTTGAGCGCAACCGCCTGGGCGAAGATCGCGCCGGCCTCGGCCAGCGTGGCGGCATCCACCAGCAGGTAGCGACCATTCATCTGCACCACGCCCAGCTCGCCAGCATTGAGCGCCTTGAGCTGCGCGGCGGTGACGTGGATGCGCTTGATCTTGCCGCCGTATTCGAAGTGGCGAACATGCTCGGCCTCGGCGGAATTCAACGCTTTGTCCTTGAGGAAGGCTTCCAGCTTCGCCTTGGCCTCGCGGCGCGCGCGCGCTTCCTCCTGCTTCAGGCGCTCGGCCTCGATGCGTTCGTCTTTTTCCTTTTGCGCGCGGATCGCATAGGCCTTGGCCAAATCGATGTCTTCGCGCGAGCGCTGCTTGTGCGGTTGCGGCGGCCAGGGCCTGCCGGCATGGGCTGGCTTCCCGGCCTGCGCCGGCTTCCCGCCCGGCCCGGTCTTCGCCCTGTGGCTTTCGCGCTTTGGAGGTGGCACAGGCGTCGCCGGGGCATTCTTGAAGCCCAGGCCCAGCAGTTGGTCGCGGAGGGAATTGCTCATCATCGTGTCAACGGATCAGTAATGCGGGGGCGGCGGTTCGCTGGCAACATCGCCGGTCACCGGACTTGCGGCCAGGGCACTGCGCAATTGTCGCAGTTCCTCCATCGCGCGATGCAGCCGCAGCGCATTGCGGGTTTCCTCGCCGCGCGCGGCAGCCAGCGCGTCACTCAACTCCTGCAGCGCATGTTCCTGGAAGGCCAGACGCGTTTCCAGATCGATCAGGCGCGCTTCGATGGCAGGCGTCATTCCAATTTCCCCGCCTGCAGCGAGCGCCCGCGCCCGATGCCGTAACAGGCAAGGCCCATGGCTTCCACATCCGCCGGCTCGTACAGGTTGCGGCCATCAAACACCACCGCATCGGCCAGCGCTTCCCGCAGCTTGCTGAAATCAGGGCTGCGGAACTGCTTCCACTCGGTGATCACCACCAGCGCATCCGCACCTTGCAGCGCCTCGTCGGCCGAGCCGCACAGGACAAGATCCGATCGCTCGCCCACGATGCGGCGGGTTTCCTGCATCGCTTCGGGGTCGAACGCACGCACGCTTGCGCCCACGTCCCACAACTGTTGCAGCAGGCGCCGGCTGGATGCTTCGCGCATGTCATCGGTATTCGGCTTGAACGCCAGCCCCCACAGCGCGATGGTTTTGCCGCGCAGCTTGGCTTCCCCACCGTAGTGGCGCGCCATCAGTTCGAACAGATGGCCTTTCTGCGCGTCGTTGACCGCCTCCACCGCGTCCAGCAGACGCGGCGTCACCCCGTACTGCTGCGCGGTCCTGGCCAGCGCCTGTACATCCTTGGGGAAGCACGAGCCACCGTAGCCCGCGCCTGGGTAGATGAAATGCCAGCCGATGCGCGGGTCGGAACCGATGCCCTTGCGCACCATTTCCACATCCGCACCGACCTGTTCGGCAATGCAGGCGATTTCATTCATGAAACTGATCTTGGTGGCCAACATCGCATTGGCCGCATATTTGGTCAGCTCGGCGGAACGCACATCCATCGCCACGATGCGGTCGTGGTTGCGGTTGAACGGCGCATACAGGCGCTTGAGCTTGGCCACCGCCGCCGGGCTGTCGGCGCCGATCACGATGCGGTCTGGGCGCATGCAGTCTTCCACCGCTGCGCCTTCTTTCAGGAATTCCGGGTTCGAGACCACGTCGAACGCGATCTGTACACCGCGCTGCGCCAGCACGCCGGCGATCGCCGCGCGCACTTTGTCGGCGGTCCCCACCGGCACCGTGGACTTGTTGACCACGATGACCGGCGCCTGCAGATGCGTGCCGATGCTGCGCGCCACCTCCAGCACGTAGGTGAGGTCGGCGCTGCCGTCTTCATCCGGCGGCGTGCCGACCGCGATGAACACGATGTCGCCATGCGCGATGCCGGCAGCCGCATCGGTGCTGAACTGCAAGCGGCCGGCGGCATGATTGGCCCGGACCATCGGCGTCAGGCCCGGTTCGTAAATCGGTACTTCACCGCGCCGAAGCCCGTCCACCTTGGCCGCGTCGATGTCCACGCAGACCACGTCGTGACCGACCTCGGCCAGGCAGGTGCCGGTGACCAAGCCCACATAACCGGTTCCGAAGATGCAAACGCGCATGCATTGATTCCTTTGCCAAAGAAAAAAGGGGACGCATCGCGACGATGCGCCCCCCGGTCGTGCGGTCGCTTACTTGCCGGCGGGCGCCTTGACGATCTCCAGCAACTCGACTTCGAACTCCAGCGCCTGGTTCGGCCCGATCATCGGCGGTGCCTGCTCGCCATAAGCCAGCTTGGCCGGGATCCAGAACTTGTACTTGCTGCCCACCTGCATCAGCTGCAGGCCCTCGGCCCAGCCCGGGATCACGCCCTGCAGCGGCAGCACCGCCGGCTCGCCGCGCTTGTAGGAGCTGTCGAATTCGGTCCCGTTCAGCAGGGTGCCCTTGTAGTTCACCTTGACCCCGTCGGTCGCCGCCGGCTTGGCGCCCTTGCCCTGGGTGATCACCTGGTACTGCAGGCCGGAGGCGGTGGTCACCACGCCATCCTTCTTGGCGTTTTCGGC
The DNA here is from genome assembly GCF_024498955.1 of Thermomonas paludicola. Taxonomy (GTDB): domain Bacteria; phylum Pseudomonadota; class Gammaproteobacteria; order Xanthomonadales; family Xanthomonadaceae; genus Thermomonas; species Thermomonas paludicola. Next base: position 1,536,556 of record NZ_CP093311.1, read on the forward strand.
CAGGAACTGATCGCTCTTGGCCGCATTGGCCTTGGCCTCTTCCATCATCTTGGCGATCTGCTTGGCCTGCATCTTCTGGCCGAAGCCCTGCATGATCTGCTGCGCCTGCTCGTCGTTGATCAGCGCCTTGCCGCCGGTCATCTGCGTGCGCAGCGCCTTGACCACGGTATCGACGTTCACTTCGTCCTTGATTTCCGACAACTGCTTGCCCATCGCCATGCCGATGGAATAGCTGACCTGCTCTTTCTCGGTGGGCAGGCCGGGATAGCCCGTCTTGTCGGTGGCTGCCTTGCCGGACTCGGCGCTGCCGGTGGACACGTCGATAGGCTTCTGTTCGGCCTTGCAGGCAGACAGCGCGAGCATCGTGGCGACGGCAAGAACGGTGGTGCGGGTGGACAGCTTCATCAGTCGGTGACTCCGGAGGGAATGGAACAGGCCGGCGCGGCGCGTCGGTACAAGGTTGCAAACGGGGTTGGACTTATTCGACGCCCAGCAGTTCCACGTCGAACATCAAGGTGGCATTGGGCGGAATGTCGCTGCCCGCCCCGGCAGCGCCATAGCCCAACTCGGCTGGAATCCAGAAGCGATACTTGGCACCGACCGGCATCATCGCGACGCCTTCGCTCCAGCCGCGGATGACTTGATCGAGACCGAATTCGGCGGGTTCGCCACGGGCATAGGAGCTGTCGAATGTGTGGCCATCCAGCAAGCTGCCGACATAATTCACGCGCACCCGCTGCCCCGGCCGCGGACGCACGCCCGTGCCTTGGCGCAGGATGGTGTATTGCAGCCCGCTCGGGGTCACGAACACGCCCTTGACCTGCCGATTCTGAGCAAGGAAGGCCTGCTCCTGCTGCAGCGAGGCCTGCCCCTGCGCCTGCCGTTCGACATCGCGTGCCGCCGCCCGCCTTGCCGCAAACGCCGCGCGCACCTGTTCGATCTGGGCGGCGTCCAGCGCCGGCTTGGCTGCAGGATCGGCGCCATCCTTGACGCCATGCAGGAACATCGGCATGTCGAATTCACCGCGCTGGGCCAGCAGCGACTGGCCCACGGTTGCTCCCAGCAGCAACCCGGCCCTGGCACGATCCAGCGCAGCGGCGGGCTTGCCGGCCTTGCGCGCGGCGATATTGGCGATCAGCACCTGCTGGATCTGTCGCGCCTCTTGCGCATCCAGCAGCGGCTTGCCGCCGGACATCGCGTTTTCCACGGCACGCTGGAATGCCGCCAGATCAAGATCCGGCAAGCCTGGACCGATGCTGCGTCCTGCATCGAGCCCAAGCATGTAGCCCACCTTGTCGCGATCGCTTGCCGGTGCTGCATTCTGCGCATGCGACACGCCCATCGCCAGAACGGTCGCGAACAGCGCGCCCAGCACACGCGGGTAAAACGCCATCGGGGGGTCTCCGGAGTGAGCCTCGCAGCAACATGCCGCGCGGGACAACGGGCTATTGTCGTTCGCCCGACGGCATCGGGCAATCCTGCGCCGGCAGCGCGGTTCAGGCGGGCGGCGCCGGCACGCGGGCAGGCGTCCGACGACGCGGGCAAGCATGACCTTCGACCTGCATGACTTCAGTTGGGTGATTGGGGCTTGACGGGTAAAAATCTAGTGTTATAGTTGCCTACAACACCGAACACCCAGAGCAGGACGTTCACCATGAACCGCAAGCTCCACAACTCGCTGATGGCTGTCATCACCTGCAGTGCGCTCCTCGTCACTGCCCTGCTGGCCAGCGTGCCGGCGGATTCGCAGCCGATGCCGCAGGCATTGGCGGGCCCCCTTGCACGCGGGGCCCACGCCGACCTGGAAGCCAGCCAGGCACGTTCCGCCGAGGCACTGCCGGAACACCCCGGCCGCGCCACCGCCCGGCACGCGCAGCAATCGCTGCGGATGCCGTTTTTTTCCTTCTCACCACGGAGCTGAGCCATGGTTGCCGTTGAATGGAGCGATGGCGCTCCGATCTACCGTCAGCTCAAGGAGCGCGTCGTCGCGATGATGCTCGACGGCGTCCTCAAGCCTGGCGATGCGCTGCCCTCGGTGCGCCAGGTGGCGGCCGAGTACCAGCTGAATCCAATCACCGTCTCGCGCGCCTACCAGGAGCTCGCGGATGAACAACTTGTCGAAAAACGCAGGGGACTGGGCATGTACATGACCGATGGAGCCACGGCCAGGCTGCTGGCCAGCGAGCGCGAACGCTTCCTGCGCGAAGAATGGCCGCTGGTGCTGGAGCGCATCCAGCGCCTGGGCCTGAATATCGAGGAACTGCTGAATCCACAGAAAAAATGGGGTGACAAGTGAACACGGCCATCGTCACTCCCGTCGTTTCCGCCCGCGGCCTGCGCAAGGCCTACAAGAACAAGCTGGCGCTGGATGACACCCGTTTCGACATCGCCCCGGGCCGCATCGTCGGCCTGATCGGCCCCAACGGCGCCGGCAAGACCACCGCGCTCAAGGCCGTGCTCGGCCTGATCCCGTTCGAGGGTGAGCTCAAGGTGCTGGGCAAGGATCCGCGCACCCAGCGCGACGAACTGATGAACGATGTCTGCTTCATCGCCGACGTGGCGGTGCTGCCGCGCTGGATCACCGTGGCGCAGGCCATCGAATTCGTCGCCGGCGTGCATCCCCGCTTTGACGCAGCACGGTGCCAGCGCTTCCTGCACGGCACCCAGCTCAAGCCGGGGCTGAAAGTGCGCGAAATGTCCAAGGGCATGATCGTGCAGCTGCACCTGGCGCTGGTGATGGCCATCGACGCCAGGCTGCTGGTGCTGGACGAACCCACCCTGGGCCTGGACATCCTCTATCGCAAGCAGTTCTACCAGCGCCTGCTGGAGGACTACTTCGACGAGGACAAGACCATCATCGTCACCACCCACCAGGTCGAGGAGATCGAACACATCCTCACCGACGTGATGTTCATCCGCGACGGCAAGATCGTGCTGGATGCGCCGATGGACGCGGTGGGCGAGCGCTACACCGAGGTCATGGTCAACGCGGACAAGCTCGACGCCGCACGCGGCCTCAACCCCATCGACGAACGCAGCCTGCCGTTCGGCAAAACCGTGATGCTGTTCGACGGCGCCGATGCAAGGCAGCTGGCCGAGCTGGGCGAAACCCGCAGCCCCGGCCTGGCCGACCTGTTCGTTGCCACCATGAAGGGAACCTACGCATGAACGCCATCGTCGATGTGACCGATCGCGCACCGGCCAGACCGGCCACGCCCCCGCACGCCACCCACAGACTGAAACTGCTGCTGAAACGCGAATTCTGGGAGCACAAGGGCGGCTTTTTCTGGGCGCCGATCTGGGCCGGCGGAATTTCGCTGCTGCTCACCCTGATGGGCCTGACCTTTGCCGAGGTTGCAGCGCGCAAGGCCTCCTCGCTGGGCAAGCTGAAAGACATGGATGGCCAGGTCATGGTCAACGGGCTGGATCTGAACGCCATCACCGCGCAGATGAGCCCCGACGACATGCACAAGCTGGCCGACGGCATCAGCATGAGCACTGCCAGCGCGATGTTCTGGCCCATGCTGGTGCTGGGCTTCGTGGTGTTCTTCTACTGCCTGGGCAGCCTGTACGACGAGCGCAAGGATCGCAGCGTGCTGTTCTGGAAGTCGCTGCCGGTCTCCGATCGCGACACCGTGCTGTCAAAGGCGCTCAGCGCCCTGGTGGTCGCACCGGCCCTGGCCATTGCGGTGGCCATCGTCTGCATGGTGGCGTTCCTGCTGCTGCTCAGCGTGTTCGTGCTGATCCACCACGGCAATCCCTTGACCCTGCTGTGGAGCCCCGGCAACCTGCTGGCAAACGCCGGCGTGGTCATCGCCACCCTGCCGATCTACGCCCTGTGGGCCCTGCCCTGCGTTGGCTGGTTGATGCTGTGCTCGGCCTGGTCGAAGAGCAAGCCGTTCCTGTGGGCGATCATGATCCCCGTGTTCGCCGGCGTGTTCATCAGCTGGTTCGACCTGATGAATGCGTTCAACCTGAACAGCGGTTGGTTCTGGAAGAACGTGGTCGCGCATCTGCTGGGCGGCGTATTTCCGGGCACCTGGCTGGGCGCGATGGATCTGCATGACCTGAAGAACGCCTTCCACCTCGACTATCTGGCCGTCGCCAAAGCCATGTACACCGTGCTGGGCACCCCCCAACTGTGGATCGGTGCCGTTGCCGGAGTCGCCATGATCGCCGCCGCGATCCGCCTGCGCCGCTGGCGCGATGACAACTAAGCCATTGCCCCGTTCACCGAGGACACCCGCATGAAGATCCGCAACATCGCACTCGCCCTGCTCACCAGCATCCCCCTGCTGGCCTGCAGCCAGCCCGCCCCGCCGCCCGCCGCCACGTCCAGCAACAGCGATACCCCTAAGGGGTTCATTGGCGAGCAAGTGGACAAGGCCCTGGACAAGGCGCGCAAGGAACTGCGCGAGGGCAACATCAGCCTGAACGGCGATTTCAACATCAACGTGAACGGCAAGCAGGTCACCCGGCCCGCCAATGGCCTGCCCAAGGCCGAGATCACCCCGGCCGGTGACTTGTGGATCAACGGCAAAGCCGTCGCGGTGAGCCCCGGGCAACGCCAGCAGCTGTTGGCCTATCGCGGCCAGATCATCGGCATCGCCGAGGCCGGCATGGCCATCGGCTCACAGGGTGCCGACCTCGCCGGCAAGGCCGTGGGCGGCGTGATGGGCGCGATCTTCGGCGGCGAAAAGGGGCAACAGGACTTCGAAGCGAAAATGGAAGCCGAAGGCAAGAAAATCGAAGCCCAGGCGGTGAAGCTGTGCGTCCGCCTGCCCGCACTGATGGCCAGCCAACAGCAGTTGGCTGACTCGCTGCCCGCCTTCAAGCCCTACGCCACGATGACCAAGGAAGACATCGAAGACTGCGGCAAGCACGCCAAGGACAAAGGCGTGGCGGTGACCAGCGACTGAGTCTCCGGGTTCGGGGCTGTCACCGGCGCAATCCAGCGCGCCAGACAGCCCCTCACCCTGCCTTGCCGCTGCCACCCCCGATTCCACCCTTGGTCAGGCCCGCCGGATCCAACAGCTTGCGCAACTGCTTTTCCGTCAACCCGCTGTCTTCCAGCGCCACCTGCAGCACCGGCCGATTTTCGAGATAGGCACGCTTGGCAATCCTGGCGGCTTTTTCATAGCCGATCACCGGGTTCAGCGCGGTCACCAGGATCGGATTGCGCTCCAGCGCCTGCGCCACCTTGTCTTTGCGAATGCGCAAACCGGCGATGGCCTTGTCGGCCAGCGCAACCATGGCATTGGCCAGCAAGCCGATGGCTTCGTCCAGGTTGCAGGCGATCAGCGGCAGCATCACGTTGAGCTGGAAGTTGCCGCTCTGGCCCGCCACGGTGACTGCCTGATGCAGGCCCATGACCTGTGCGCACGCCATGCACAAGGCTTCGGGAATGACCGGGTTGACCTTGCCGGGCATGATCGACGAGCCCGGCTGCAGCGCCGGCAGTTCCACTTCACCCAACCCGGCCAGCGGCCCGGAATTCATCCAGCGCAGGTCGTTGCCGATCTTCATCAGCGCCACCGCCAGCGTATTGAACTGGCCCGACAGCTCCACCAGATCATCCTGCGCCGCCAGCCCTTCGAAGGTATTGGCCGCCTGTTCGAACCTGGCCTCGGTCGCCACCGACAACGCCTTCGCCACGCCCTTGCCGAACTTTGGATGGGCGTTGATGCCGGTACCGATGGCCGTACCGCCAATCGGCAACCGCCGCACGCGCTTCAGGCTGTCTTCGATACGCGCCTGCGCCGACGCCAGCTGCGCCGACCAGGCGCCAAATTCCTGCGCGAAGGTCAGCGGCATGGCATCCATCAGATGCGTCCGGCCAGTCTTGACCGTGCCGCCAATGGCAACGGCCTGCGCGTCGATGACCCGGCGCAGGTGCGCCAGTGCCGGCAGCAGCACGCCGCGCGTTTCCAGCATCGCCATCACCCGCAGCGCGGAGGGAATCGTGTCGTTGCTGCTCTGTCCCAGATTGACGTGATCGTTGGGGTGGATGGCCAGCTTCGATGCCGCAGCCGCCAGATGGGCGATCACCTCGTTGGCGTTCATGTTGCTGGAGGTACCCGAACCGGTCTGGTAGCGATCGATCGGGAACTGGTCGGCGTGGGCGCCGCCGGCAATCGCGGTGGCCACCTCGATGATGGCCTGCGCGCGGGCCTTGTCCAACAGGCCCAGATGCCCGTTGACCACGGCCGCGGCCGCCTTGACCAGCGCCAGCGCGCGCACGAACGCTGCCGGCATCGGCCGCCCGGAGACATGGAAGTTGTCCACCGCACGCTGGGTCTGCGCGCCCCACAGCGCCGAGTCAGCCACCTGCAACTGGCCCATGCTGTCGTGTTCGATGCGGAATCCCTTCTGCTTGCGCATGCTCATCGCCTGCCTGCCGTGTCTGTTTGCCGTTGATTGCACCGAGGATAACGCCGGCAACGGTTAGAATTGCGTGTTTCCCACACGCCTCCTGACCATGTCCCTCACCCTCACCGCCCTGTCCCCGCTTGATGGCCGCTACGCCGGCAAGGTCGATCCGCTGCGCCCGATCTTCTCCGAATACGGCCTGATCAAGGCGCGCGTGAAGGTGGAAGTGGAATGGCTGCTGGCGCTGGCCGCCGAGCCCGGCATCCCCGAACTGGCGCCGTTTTCCGGCTCCGCCAGTGCGCGCCTGCGCGCACTGGCGGACGGCTTTTCCGTCGAGGACGCGGCACGGGTCAAGGCCATTGAGGCCACCACCAACCACGACGTCAAGGCGGTCGAATACCTCATCAAGGAACGGCTCAAGGACGACGCGGAGCTGGGGCCGGCACTGGAATTCGTCCACTTCGCCTGCACCAGCGAGGACATCAACAACCTGTCCTACGCGCTGATGCTCCGTCAGGCGCGGCAGGACGTGCTGCTGCCGAAGCTCGATGCGCTGATCGCCGCCCTGCGCGCGATGGCGCACGAACACGCGGCGCTGCCGATGCTCTCGCGCACCCACGGCCAGACTGCCTCGCCCACCACCGTCGGCAAGGAATTGGCGAACGTCATCGCCCGCCTGCAGCGCCAGCAGCAGGTGCTGATGGCGCTGCCGATGCCCGGCAAGATCAATGGCGCAGTGGGCAACTACAACGCGCATGTCGCCGCGTATCCGGACGTGGACTGGCCGGCGTTCTCGCGCCGCTTCGTGGAGTCGCTGGACCTGGACTGGCAGCCCTACACCACCCAGATCGAGCCGCACGACGGCGTGGCCGAGCTGTGCGACGCGGCCAAGCGCATCGACACCATCGCCATCGACCTGTGCCGCGATATCTGGGGCTACATCTCGCAGGGCTACTTCAAGCAGTCGGTGAAGGCCGGCGAGGTGGGCAGCAGCACCATGCCGCACAAGGTCAACCCGATCGACTTCGAGAACGCGGAGGGCAACTTCGGCATCGCCAGTGCGCTGTTCGAGCATTTCGCCGCCAAGCTGCCGATCAGCCGCTGGCAGCGCGATCTCACCGACTCCACCGTGCTGCGCGCGCTGGGCACCGCCTTCGGCCACATGCTGATCGGCTTCGACGCCCTGCAGCGCGGGCTGGGCAAGCTCAGCGTCAACCCGGAGCGGCTGGCCGCCGACCTCGATGCCAGCTGGGAAGTGCTGGCCGAGGCCGTGCAGACGGTGATGCGCCGCCACGGCCTGCCCAATCCCTACGAGCAGCTGAAGGCGCTGACCCGCGGCCATGGCATCACCGCCGAGTCGATGCGCGCCTTCGTCGAATCGCTGGAGCTGCCGGCGGCCGACAAGCAGCGCCTGCTGGACCTGACCCCGGGCCTCTACACCGGCCTGGCGGAGCGGCTGGCCCGGGAAATTTGACATGCCGGCACGGGCGGCGCCTGCGAGTGTCATCCATGCCGCCAAGCACAGCCCGCTGGGCATGCCGCCCGCGCAGTTCTTGCGTGACTACTGGCAGCGGCATCCGCTGCTGATCCGCAACGCCCTGCCCGGCTTCACGTCCCCCATCGAACCCGACGACCTGGCCGGCCTGGCCTGCGAAGACGGCGTGCTGGCGCGGTTGATCGAGCACGACGCCGCCAGCGATGGCTGGCGCGTGCGCCACGGGCCGTTCGCCGAGGACGTGTTTCCCGGCCTGCCCGACCACGATTGGGTCCTGCAGGTGCAGGACGTGGACAAGTGGGACGCCGACATCCGCGCCCTGCTCGACCAGTTCACCTTCCTGCCGCGCTGGCGCATCGACGACATTGCGGCCAGCTTCGCTGCCCGTGGCGGTTCCGCCGGCGCACGCACGTCCCCTTGTGGCATGTTCCTGCTGCAAGCCACAGGCCGCAGCCGCTGGCAGATCGATGCAGCGCCGCAGCCCTCGACGGCACTGCGCGACGGCGTCGAACTCCCGCTGCTGCGCAATTTCCAGCCCAGCCACGACTGGCTGCTGGAACCCGGCGACCTGCTCTACCTGCCCCCCGGCATGCCGCATTGCGACCTGGCAGACGCGCACAGCCTGGCCTTTGCGGTGACGCTGTGCGCGCCCAGCGCGGCCGAACTGCTGGGTGACTACGCAGACACGCTGGCCGCCAGTGCCCCCGACGGCCTGCGCTACACCGACCCCGGGTTGGTCCTGCCGGAGGATGCCTGCGAGATCGACGACGCCGCGCTGCAGCGGGTGGACGCGACGCTGCAGCACTTGCGGATGGACGATCCCGACCAATTCGGCGACTGGTTCGGCGGCTTCATCACCAGCTACCGCAGCGGGCTGCTGCCGGTCGCAGGCCAAGCCCCGCCGTCACATGCCGCGGTGGAGCAGGTGCTGCTCGCGGGCAGGCACCTGCTGCACCACCCCTGGTCGCGCATGGCGTGGCGGCGAACCCGCCGCGATCCCGCCAGCGCGTGCCTGTATGCCGGCGGCACGACACACGCGCTCACCGTCGTCGACGCACGCCGGTTGGCTGCAGCGGACAGGATCGACGGCACGTTGTACGCTGCGCTTGACCAGGCCGGGCGCGACGCCGTCATTGCCCTGCTGGCGGCCGGTCACTACCACCTCGACACGGAGCCAGGCGCATGAGCCAGGAGCCAACCGCAGCGGACCCCATTCGCGTCCTCGACCACCCTGCTGGCGTCGATATCGCCACGCAAATCATTGCCGGCGCACGCCGCAAGCTGTGGATTCGCAGCCTGGATCTGGAGTCCTGGCTGTTTGACCAGCCGGGCCTGCTGGATGCCCTGCGCAACTTCGCGACCTCCGGGCGCGACGTGCAGGTGCAGGTCTTGCTGCACGATGCAGCCGCCCCGCAAAACACACACGCCAAGCTGCTGGACCTCGCGCAACGCATGCCCAGCGTGTTCCAGTTCCGCGAAGTGGATGAGCCGGCCTATCGGGAAGATCGCGCCGCGCTGATTGCCAACGATACCGGCGGCTATTACTTCCGGGCGCAGGGTGAGCGGCCCGAAGGCAGCGCCTGCCTCGACGCCCGCGCCCGGGTGCGGCAACTGCAACAGCGCTTTTCCGAAATCTGGGAGCGTTCCCGACCGGTATCTGAATACCGGGCATTGGGAATCTGAAATCAACGCGTTTTTGATCTGGATCGGATGTGCCGGCGTAACGCTGCGGCTATAATTCCGATTCTTTGCCTGCGCCCATTCAGTTTTGCCCCGCCGCCGACGTGACGCCGGTGCCGGAGCGGACGCCCCCACCCACCCCACCAGAAAGGTTGCTAGCCACGCCGTGGACAGTCTCCTCAAGCAGTTCGCACAATCCTCGCAGCTCGGCGCCAATGGCGCGTATATCGAAGATCTTTACGAGCAATTCCTTGTTGCGCCGGACAGCGTCGATCCCAAGTGGAAGCAGTATTTCGATGCCCTGAAGGGGCGTGAGGCCGGCGACATCCCGCATTCGGCCGTCATCCAGCACATCATCGAGGCAGGCCGCCAGGCGGCCCGTGGTGTGGCGACGGTCGCGGAAGGCACGAGCGACGAGCGCGAGCGCCACGTTGGCCGCCTGATCACCGCCTACCGTTCGCGTGGCCACCTCGGTGCGCACACCGATCCGCTGGGCCTGACCCCACCGCTGAACCCGCCGGACCTTGAACTGGCCTTCCACCAGCTGTCAGAACGTGATCTCGACAGCGAGTTCAGCACCGGTGGCGTGGGTGGTCACGCGCGGATGAAGCTGCGCGATCTGTACGCCCGCCTCAAAGCCACCTATACCGGCAGCATTGGCGCCGAGTTCATGCACATCACCGACTCCGAGCAGCGTCGTTGGGTGTATGAGCGGCTGGAGGCAGCGGCCGGCCACTATGGCCGCAGCAAGCAGGACAAGCTGCGCATCCTGGAGCGCCTGACCGCGGCAGAAGGGCTCGAGCGCTACCTGCACACCAAGTACGTGGGCCAGAAGCGCTTCTCGCTGGAAGGCGGCGACTCGCTGATCCCGCTGCTGGACGTCAGCATCCGCCGCGCGGGCCAGGCCGGAGTCAAGGACGTGGTGCTGGGCATGGCCCACCGTGGCCGCCTGAACGTGCTGGTCAATACCCTGGGCAAGCCGCCGCGCAAGCTGTTCGACGAGTTCGAGGGCAAGTTCGAGCACAACCGCGACGGTGACCACGCCCACACCGGCGACGTGAAGTACCACATGGGCTTCTCCGCCGACATCGCCACGCCCGGCGGCCCGCTGCATCTGGCGCTGGCGTTCAACCCCTCGCACCTGGAAATCGTGGACCCGGTGGTCGCCGGCAGCGTGCGCTCGCGCCAGCATCGCCGTGGCGACAGCGAGCGCAAGCAGGTCATGCCGGTGCTGATCCACGGAGACGCCGCGTTCGCGGGCCAGGGCGTGGTGATGGAGCTGCTGCAGATGTCGCAGGCGCGCGGCTTCCGCGTGGGTGGCACGCTGCACGTCGTGGTCAACAACCAGGTTGGTTTCACCACCAGCGCTGCCGAAGATGCCCGTTCCACGTTCTACTGCACCGACGTGGCCAAGATGGTCGGCGCCCCGGTGCTGCACGTGAACGGGGACGACCCGGAAGCGGTGGCGTTCGTGGCCGAACTGGCGTTCGACTTCCGCCAGCAGTTTGGCCGGGACGTGGTGGTGGACATCGTCTGCTACCGACGCCACGGCCACAACGAGGCTGACGAGCCGGCCGCAACCCAGCCGCTGATGTACCAGAAGATCCGCGCCATGAAGACCACGCGCGAGCTGTATGCAGCGCAGCTGGTCACCGAGGGCGTCCTGACCGCGGCCGATGCGCAAGCGCTGGTGGATGCCTACCGCGACAAGCTGGATGCCGGCGAGGTGACCACCGAGGTGGTCAAGGCCGAAGCCGATGCCCTCAGCGTGGACTGGACGCCGCATCTGGCCGGCAAACTGTCCGACCCGGTGGATACGCGATTCGACCGCAAGGCGCTCGGTGCGCTGGCCACCCGCATCACCACCATTCCGGGGACAGTGAAGCTGCATCCGCGCGTGGCCAAGATCTATGAAGACCGCCGCAAGATGACGGCCGGCGAACTGCCGGGCGACTGGGGCTTCGCCGAGAACCTGGCCTATGCCACCCTGCTGGAAGAAGGCTACCGCCTGCGCCTGGTCGGCCAGGACTGCGGCCGCGGCACCTTCTTCCATCGCCACGCGATCCTGCACGACCAGGCCACCGACAACTACTACCTGCCGCTGCGCGAGCTGGTGGAGAACCCGGAAGACGTCACCATCATCGATTCGCTGCTCAGCGAGGAAGCGGTGATGGCGTTCGAATACGGCTACTCCACCGCCGATCCGATGACCCTGGACATCTGGGAAGCGCAGTTCGGCGATTTCGCCAACGGCGCGCAGGTGGTCATCGACCAATTCGTCGCCGCCGGCGAAGCCAAGTGGGATCGCCTGTGCGGGCTGGCCCTGTACCTGCCGCACGGCTATGAAGGCCAGGGCCCTGAACACAGTTCGGCGCGCCTGGAACGCTTCCTGCAGCTGTGCGCGCTGGACAACATGGTGGTCTGCACGCCCACCACCCCGGCCCAGGACTACCACATGATCCGCCGGCAGATGCGCCAGAGCACGCGCAAGCCGTTGGTGGTGATGACGCCGAAATCGCTCCTCCGGCACAAGCTGGCGGTCTCGACGCTGGACGAACTCGCCGGCGGCGAATTCCAGCGGCTGATCCCGGACACGACCTCCAGCGCCAAGAAGGTCCGTCGCGTGGTGGTGTGTGCCGGCAAGGTCTATTACGACCTGCTGGAAGCGGCGCAAAAGCAGGACATCAAGGACGTTGCACTGGTTCGGGTGGAGCAGCTGTATCCGTTCCCGCGGCCGGAGCTCGTGGCCGAGCTGAAGCGCTTTGCATCCGCCACCGAAGTGATCTGGTGCCAGGAAGAGCCGCAGAACCAGGGCGCGTGGTACCAGATCCAGCACCACCTGCGCGCCTGCCTGCTGCCGAAGCAGTCGCTGAGTTATGCCGGTCGCCTGCGCTCGCCCTCGCCGGCTGCCGGCCACATGGCCGAGCACGTGGCCGAGCTGAACAAGCTGCTGGCCGACGCACTGACCAATCCCGTCGCCGTTGACATCGACGCCGACTAACCCCTCACTGCATTCCGACAGGACGCTTACATGACCATCGAAGTCAAAGTCCCGGTTCTTCCCGAATCCGTCTCCGACGCCACCATCGCCAGCTGGCACAAGAAAGCCGGCGACGCGGTGAAGCGCGACGAAAACCTGCTTGATCTTGAAACCGACAAGGTGGTGCTGGAAGTGCCCTCGCCGGTGGATGGCGTGCTCAAGGAAATCAAGTTCGAGGCCGGCTCGGTGGTCAACAGCCAGCAGGTCATTGCCGTGATCGAGGAAGGCGCCGTAGCCGCGGCGCCTGCTGCCGCCGCACCAGCCGCAGCCCCCGCAGCACCGGCAAAAGCCGCTGCGGCGTCGCCTGCGCCCGCTGCCGCATCCAGCGACCTTCCGCCCGGCGCCCGCTTCACCGCCACCACCAGCGGCGTCAATCCGGCCGACGTGGCCGGCACCGGCCGTCGCGGCATGGTCACCAAGGAAGACATCGTCAATTACGCCAGCGGCAAGACCGCCGGCGTGGCCTCCGGCGCGCGCCCGGAAGAACGCGTGCCGATGACCCGCATGCGTACCCGCATCGCCGAACGCCTGATGCAATCCAAGAATTCCATCGCCATGCTGACCTCGTTCAATGAGGTGAACCTGGCGAAGGTCATGCAGATGCGCAAGGAGCTGGGCGAGCAGTTCGAGAAGGCCAACGGCATCAAGCTGGGCTTCATGAGCTTCTTCGCCAAGGCGGCCGCCAACGCGCTGCAGAAGTACCCCGTGGTCAACGCCTCGGTGGATGGCAGCGACATCATCTATCACGGCTACGCCGACATCAGCGTGGCGGTCTCCACCGACAAGGGCCTGGTGACCCCGGTGCTGCGCAACGTCGAGCGCATGAGCTTTGCCGAGATCGAACAAGGCATCGCCACCTATGCCAAGCAGGCCCGCGAAGGCGGCCTGAAGCTGGAAGACCTGCAGGGCGGCACCTTCACCATCACCAACGGCGGCACGTTCGGGTCGCTGATGTCCACCCCGATCGTCAATCCGCCGCAGAGCGCGATCCTCGGCATGCACACCATCAAGGAACGCGCCATCGTCGAGAATGGCCAGGTCATCGCCGCGCCGATGATGTACATCGCGATCAGCTACGACCACCGCATCATCGACGGCAAGGACGCGGTGCTGTTCCTGGTGGACATCAAGAACCAGCTGGAAAACCCGCACCGGATGCTGCTTGGCATGTAACCGGCACGAAGCCCCGCGCAGCGGGGCTTCCTGTTTGCATACGAGGAACGATCTGCAATGAGCGAACAACAACAATTCGATGTCGTCGTGATCGGCGCCGGCCCCGCCGGCTACCACGCCGCCATCCGCGCCGCCCAGCTGGGCCTGAAGACCGCCTGCATCGATGCCGCGCTGGGCAAGGACGGCAAGCCCGCCCTCGGCGGCACCTGCCTGCGGGTGGGCTGCATCCCGTCCAAGGCGCTGCTGGATTCCAGCCGCCAGTTCTGGAACATGGGCCACATCTTCGACCAGCACGGCATCAGCTTCGACAAGCCTGCGATCGACGTGAAGAAGATGGTCGCCCGCAAGGACGGCATCGTGAAGCAGTTCACCGGCGGCATCGCGGCGCTGTTCAAGGCCAACAAGATCACCGCGTTCTACGGCTTCGGCCAGCTGCAGCCCGGCAACATCGTCAAGGTCAAGCAGCACGACGGCAGCGAAGTCGAGCTCAAGGGTACCAACGTCATCCTCGCCGCCGGCTCGGATTCCATCGAGCTGCCCTTTGCCAAGTTCGGCGAGCACATCATCGACAACGTCGGCGCGCTCGACCTGGAAGCCGTGCCGAAGCGCCTGGGCGTGATCGGCGCCGGCGTGATCGGCCTGGAGCTTGGCAGCGTGTGGAAGCGCCTGGGCGCCGAGGTCACCATTCTCGAAGGCCTGCCGAATTTCCTGGCCGCCGCCGATGGCGAAGTGGCCAAGGTCGCCGCGCGCGAGTTCAAGAAGCAGGGCCTGGACATCAAGCTGGGCTGCAAGTGCACCGCCACCGAGGTCAAGAAGGACGGCGTGCACATCCGCTACACCGACGACAAGGGCGCCGCGCAAGAGCTGGTGGTCGACAAGCTGCTGGTGGCCGTGGGCCGCCGCGCCGCCACCAAGGGCCTGCTGGCCGACGGCACCGGCGTCAGGATCAACGACCGCGGGCAGATTGAAGTCGATGCGCATTGCCACACCGGCGTGGACGGCGTGTGGGCGGTCGGCGACTGCGTGCGTGGGCCGATGCTGGCGCACAAGGGCTTCGAGGAAGGCATCGCGGTGGCCGAGCTGATCGCCGGCCTGCCCGGCCACGTCAACTTCGACACCATCCCGTGGGTGATCTACACCGAGCCGGAAATCGCCTGGGTCGGCAAGACCGAGGAGCAGCTGAAGGCCGACGGCATCCCGTACAAGGCCGGCAGCTTCCCGTTCGCGGCGGTTGGCCGCGCGGTGGCGATGGCCGAGCCGGCGGGCTTCGTGAAGGTGCTGGCGCATGCCGAAACCGACACCATCCTGGGCATGCACCTGGTCGGCGTGAACGTCTCCGAGCTGGTCCACGAAGGCGTGCTGGCGATGGAGTTCAAGGGCAGCGCCGACGATCTGGCGCGCATCTGCCACGCCCACCCGTCGCTGAGCGAAGCCGTGCACGACGCCGCGATGGCGGTGCACAAGCGGGCGATCCACAAGGCCAACTGATACGAAACAGCCGTCATCCCCGCGAAGGCGGGGATCCCGTTTTTGCCTTTGGTGAAAACGGAAGACGCTGGATTCCCGCCTTCGCGGGAATGACGAGCCAAGCATCAACGGCGTACTTCGGTGCGCCGTTTTCGTTGGCGCCGCGCGATAATCGGCGCATGAAAACTCTCTGCGTCTACTGCGGCTCCAACGCCGGCAACGATCCCATCTATGCCGCCCTCGCCCGCGCCCTCGGCGCGCGCCTGGCACAAGACGGCATTGCCCTCGTCTACGGCGGCGGCAACGTCGGTCTGATGGGCATCGTCGCCGACGCCGCGCTCGCCCATGGCGGTGAAGTGATCGGCGTGATCCCGCAGCAGCTGGTCGATTGGGAGGTGGCGCACAAGGACGTGACGCGGCTGGAAATCGTGGATTCCATGCATACCCGCAAGGCGCGCATGTTCGAACTGGCCGATGGCTTCATCGCCCTGCCCGGCGGCTTCGGCACGCTGGATGAAATGTTCGAGATGCTGACCTGGCGCCAACTTGGCCTCGGCAGGAAGCCCTGCGCATTCCTGGAAGTCAACGGTTTCTGGCAGCCGCTGATGGCGATGCTGGATACCATGGTGCGCGAACGCTTCCTGCATCCGGACCAGCGGCATGACATGTGGCACGGCGACGACATCGACACGCTGCTGGACTGGATGCGCGCCTATCAACCCGCGCAAGCGGAGAAATGGCTGGACGAAAAGCGCCGCAGCCAATTGAAATTGACTCCGGAGGACGCATGACCATCCCCGCAAGTTTCCGCGCCTTCCGCATCAACAGCGATGCCGCCGGCTACCGCAGCGGCATCGAGAGCGTGTCGCTGGGCGATCTCAATCCCGGCGAGGTGGTGGTCAAGACCGCCTACTCGTCGGTCAACTACAAGGACGCGCTGGCCGGCACCGGCACGGGCAAGATCCTGCGCCGCTTCCCGCTGGTCGGCGGCATCGATGTGGCCGGCCACGTGGTGGCGTCCACCAACCCCGCGTTCCGCGAGGGCGACGCCGTGCTGGTCACCGGCAGCGGCCTGTCGGAAACCCGCGACGGCGGCTATTCGGAATACGCGCGGCTGGACGCGCGCTGGGTGATCCCGCTGCCCGCCGGGCTGAGCCTGCGCGAAGCGATGATCCTCGGCACCGCCGGCTTCACCGCCGCGCTGGGCCTGCTGCGCATGACCGAGAACCGGCAGACGCCCGACCTCGGCCCGCTGGCCGTGACCGGCGCCACCGGCGGGGTCGGCTCGCTGGCCGTCGCGATCTTCCGCAAGGCCGGCTTCGAGGTGCACGCGATCAGCGGCAAGTTGGAGCATGCCGATTACCTGAAGTCGCTGGGCGCAAGCCAGGTGCTGGGCCGCGACGCACTATCGACGACGCGGCCGATGGACACCGCCCGCTTCGGCGGTGGCCTGGACAACGTCGGCGGGCCGATGCTCGCCGCGCTGCTGGCGCAGACCGCGCCCTACGGCAACGTCGCCAGCTGCGGCCTGGCGGCCTCGGCCGAGCTGCACGCCACGGTGATGCCCTTCATCATCCGCGGCGTCTCGCTGCTGGGCGTGGCCTCCGCCGGCACCGCACGCGACATTCGCCAAGAGGTTTGGCGGCGCCTCGCAAGCGCCTGGAAGCCGGACAACCTGGACGCCATCTGCACCCGCGAAGCCACGCCGGACGAGTTGCCGTCCGTGTTTGCCACGATGCTGGCCGGCGGCTCGCTGGGGCGCACCCTGGTACGCATCGGAAGCAGTGAATGACCCGCTTGCAGGCGGCTTGCAGGCGGCTACAATCGACACGCACAGACGGGAATCCCCAAGCACATGGCACGCATTCTGATCGTTGACGATTCACCTTCCCAGCTGATGAGCATTCGTCGCATCGTCGAGAAGCTCGGCCACGATGCGCTGACGGCCGAGGATGGCGCGGCCGGCGTTGAAGCCGCCAAGCGCGAGATCCCGGACCTGATCCTGATGGACGTGGTGATGCCGAACCTCAACGGCTTCCAGGCCACCCGTTCGATCACCCGCGAACCCACTACCAAGCACATCCCGGTGATCCTGGTGACCACCAAGGATCAGGACACCGACCGGGTCTGGGGCATGCGCCAAGGCGCCAAGGCCTATATCACCAAGCCGTTCAGCGAACCCGAGCTGGCCGAGCTGATCGGCCAGTATCTGGGCAGTGGGCCTCGCGCGGCGTAACCCGCGCCTGAGCCCTGCCTCAAGCGGCGCGGTTCCTCAACTGCGCCGCCAATCATCGCCAAACGCATCGCGCATTTTCGCGTAGGCCTTGCGCTGGGCGTCGTTGTGCGCCCTGGGTGCCAGAACTTCCAACTCCACGATCTGGTCGCCGTCGGCGGCACCGCCGCCGCCCGGCAAACCGCGCCCACGCAGGCGCAGCTTGCGGCCGGATTCGGAATCGGCCGGAATCTTCAATTCCACCGCGCCGCCCAAGGTCGGCACGCTGACCGTCGCGCCCAGCGCCGCTTCCCACGGCGCCACGGGCAGCACGTGGATGATGTTGCGGCCATCCACCTCGAACTGCGGATCGGCCGCGTATTCCACTTCCAGCAACAGATCCCGACCGCCGTTGCCCTGCCTGGCAAGGCGGATCACCTGCCCCGGCCGCACGCCTTTGGGTACCCGCACGTCCAGCGTCTTCCCGCTCACCGCGATGCGCACGCTGTTGCCGGCATAGACCGCCTGCAGCGGAACCGCCAGCTTGGCCCGCGTGTCGCCGGCCGGCTGGCCACCGCGCGTGCCGCCATTCGCGCGGCCGCGCCCGAACATGTTTTCGAAGAAGTCGGAGAAGCCACCACCTGCCCCGCCGCCGGCGAAAATCTCATCGAAATCGAAATCCGGTTGCCCACCCTGGCCGCGGCCAAACCCGCCGGGAGGCGGCCGGATCTCGTCGCCCGGCCGATAGCCGCCCGCGCGCAGCTGGTCATAGGCCTTGCGCTTGGCCGGGTCGCGCAGCGCCTCGAAGGCCTCGTTGATCTCCTTGAACTTGTCCTCGGCGCCCTTTTCCTTGCTGACGTCGGGATGGTACTTGCGCGCCAGCCGCCGATAGGCGGTCTTGATCTCGGCCTCGCCCGCGCTGGGTTCGACGCCGAGAATGCCGTAGTAATCCTTGAACTCCATGTCTGCTCCAACGCGCGATTGCTGCCCACATTATCCGATGCCGGCGGCCAGCAGGTTTAGACTCAACCGACTTTCGTGACATAAGGCGCCATCGATGACGATTCAACTCGGCGATCGCATTCCCGAAGCAGTGCTGCAGTACATCGAGCACGGCGTCCACCGGATCGACACGAACACCTTGTTCGACGGCAAGAAGGTGGTGCTGTTCGCGGTTCCCGGCGCCTTCACCCCGACCTGCTCCGAGCGCCATCTGCCGGGCTTTGTCGCGAATTTCGATGCGTTCCATTCGCGCGGCATCCTGGTCGCCTGCATGGCGGTCAACGATCCCTTCGTGATGCAGGCCTGGGGCAACAGCCAGAACGTGCCTGACGGACTGCGCATGTTGTCCGACGGCAATGCCGGCTTCACCCGCGCACTGGGCCTGGAGATGGATGCCAGCGGCTACGGCATGGGCATGCGCAGCAAGCGCTTTGCCCTGTACGCCGAAAACGGCGTGGTGCGCGGGTTGTGGGTGGAGGAGCCGGGCGAGTTCCGGGTGTCCTCGGCCGAGCACGTGCTGGCCAACCTGCCCGGCTGACGGCTTAGTCGAGGATCGCGAAACGCAGGCTGTCCCACGCGCCGCTGTCGGCCAGCGCGGTCAGGTCGTGCCGGCCCGGTTCGGAAAACTCGCGCTGCAGCGGCTGCGCGCCCGCGCTTTCGCCAATCCAGCGCCCATCCAGCAGCCACTGCACGCGGCCACGCGCGCCCACCGCGCGCAGGGCCAACTTCACCCCACCGGCTTGCCCGGGCGGGCGCAGCAGGCTGGCTCCCGCGTTGACGCCCGAGATATGCAACGTCTCCAGCGCCGTGCGGCCATCATCGGCGCAGTCCGGCGCCAGTGCAGGCAGGCTGGCCGCCTCTCGCCACGCATTTGGCAGCCACGGCGACAACAGCGCCGGCCAACGGGCAATCCGGCGGGGCTGCGCCACGTGCGCGGCCGTGCAGTCCGCAGACAGGCGCAACCCGCTGATTGCATCCACCTCGAACCGTTCCACGCCCGCGCCCCACAGCCGCGCTTCACGCTCGGGGAAGGTGGGCGGCACCACGCCGTCCAGCGTCCATGCCTTCATCCGCTTCTTGCACAGCGTCAATGGCTGCGCCTCGGCGGCGATGCCCAGCGGCCAGCAAATCGCGGTTTCGGCGACACTGGCCGGCATCGGAATGCGAACGGCGTCACCCGGCACGCGCGGCAGGCTGTCGATCACCTCCAACAGCAGCGGCAGCGCGGTCACTGCGCCATATTGGCCGGGCAATGGCGTGCCGTCAGGCCGCCCCACCCACACGCCCACGCTGTAGCGCGGCGTGGCGCCGATTGCCCAGGCATCGCGATAGCCGTAGCTGGTGCCGGTTTTCCATGCCACCTGCGGCCGGCGGCCGGTGTCGAACAACTCGGCGCTTTCACCCGGGCGCGCATTGCCCGCCAGGATCTCGCGCACGATCCACGCCGCCCCCGGCGACAGCAGCCTGCGCTCGATCCGCGGCGCGTCCGGCGTGAAGCGCACATGCCCGGCGATCCCGCCCCGCTGCAGCGCGGCGAACGTGCCCACCAGATCTTCCAATCGCGCGCCGGTGCCGCCCAGGATCATCGACAAATTGGGCGCCGCACCACGCGGGAATTTCAGTGCCAGCCCCGCGTGCTGCAGTCGCGCGGCGAAGCGCGCGGCCCCCACCCGTTCCAGCACATCCACCGCCGGCACGTTGAGTGACTGGCGCAGCGCCTCGGCGGCGCCGACAGGTCCGCTGAACGCGGTATCGAAGTTGCCGGGACGGTAACCGCCCGCAAATGACTGCGGCGCATCCACCAACAGGCTTTCCGAGTGGATCAAGCCGTCATCCAGGGCCATGCCGTACAGGAATGGCTTGAGGGTGGAGCCGGGCGAGCGCCACGCCTGCACCATGTCCACGTGGCCCAACCGCGCCTTGTCGGCAAATGCCACCGAACCCACGTACGCACGCACCTCCAGGCTGGCGTTGTCCACCACCAGCAGCGCGGCCGACGTGCGCGGCGGCAGGCTGGAGAAATAACTGGTGACGCGCTCCTCCAGCGCCCGCTGCAATGAGGCATCCAGCGTGGTGACGATGCGCGCGGCCTTGGGCTGGGCGGCATGCAGCCGGCGCGCCAGCAAGGCGGCGGTCATCGGGTTGCGCAGCCGGCGCGACACCACGGGTTCGATGCGCGCATCCGCCACCTGCAC
Organism: Thermomonas paludicola; assembly: GCF_024498955.1. Classification (GTDB taxonomy): domain Bacteria; phylum Pseudomonadota; class Gammaproteobacteria; order Xanthomonadales; family Xanthomonadaceae; genus Thermomonas; species Thermomonas paludicola. The sequence goes on from NZ_CP093311.1 coordinate 1,557,189, forward strand.
AGGTGTCCACACGCCGAGTGCAGCCATCCGTGCCAGCAATTTGTCGCGCGCAAGCTGCGCCGCCGCAGGCTCGCGGTCCGGGCGCAGCCGGCTTGGCGATTGCGGAAGCACCGCCAGCAGCGCCGCCTCCGCATGCGACAGGCGCGACGCCGGCTTGCCCAAATAGGCCCAGCTGGCGGCTTCCACGCCTTCGATGGTGCCGCCGAAGGGCGCGCGCTCAAGATACAGGGTCAGAATCTCGCGCTTGGACAGGTGCACTTCCAGCTGCAGCGCGCGCAGCAGCTGCCGCAGCTTGCCCAGCGGGCTGCGCGTGCGTGCGCCGTGCAAGCCGGGGTCGATGATTCGCGCCACTTGCATGGTCAGGGTGGAGCCACCCGAGACGATGTGGCGGCTGCCCGCCATCTGCCCTGCCGCACGCAGCAACGCCACCGGATTGATGCCGGGATGACGCCAGAACCAGCGATCTTCGTAACCCAGCAAGGCCTGCAAATACAGCGGCGAAACCGAGTCCACCGTGGCCGGATAGCGCCACACGCCGCGCGCATCGGCGAATGCCCGCAGCGGGCTGCCGTCGCGAGCGGTCACCACGGTGGCTGAATCGCGTGCCTTCGGCAGCGGCAGGGGAAAGGCGCAGTCGAGAACCAGCAACGCCAACAGCAGTGCGACCGTTCCCCACCGCAGCCACGGCAACAGGCGTTTGCATGGCCCCGTCAGCCCCGGGAGATCGCGATTCACATCGCGTTTCCCCTGTCCAAGGCATCGCTCACGGCTGCACCACCGTGATGCTGGCTGGCACCGCGCGACCCACGCCACGCAGGTCCGGCCGATACATGTCCTCCACCAGCGGCGGCGGCACGGTGTAAACCCCCGGCGTCACTGCGCGCACCAGGTAGAACACGTGCGCGGTGTCGCCGGCGTCCAGCTTGAGCGCGGCCACGTACCGGTCTTCGCGGAACTCTTCGTGGAGAACGCTGGCCGCATCCGAACGCTCATCGATGTTGATCCCATCCACCACCACATCGGCCCACTGCCTGGCATCGCCAAGATTGAAGTTCTCGATTTCCAGGCCCGCCGGCAACAGATCGGTCAGCAGGGCGTCAGGCATGTTGCGGTCGGCAGTGATCGCCACCCGCACGATCAGCGCTTCGCCCTCCTTCAGCGGGCGCGGCGTCCACGGCTTGCCGTCGACTCCGTACAGGGTACGCTCGACCTTGATCACGCGTTGATCCGGGGCCGGTGCGCGACGCGGTACGCCGGCCACGTCCAGGCTGGCGTAAAACGGCGGTTCGCCCCGTGGCAGGAAGCGCAGCCCCCTGGCCAGATCGGCGTAATCGACCTCGCGGGCAAAGCTGCGGGCCGCTGCAATCGCTTCCTCTTTGCCAGCCACGGAAAGCGTGCCGGCGACCTGCTTCTTCTGACTCACCAGCAGCACCTTGCCCAGCCGCGCCAGCGCGATCTGCTCCTGGGTGCTCAGCCAGAACCACGGCGAAGCACGGCGCCGCGCATCCAGCTCGCGGCCCAGCTCGATCACCTGCGCGTCATACGCCGGCTTGGCATAGCCGCGCTCATGGGTCATCGCGATCATCAACGCCTTGTCGCGCAGCGGCGTGCCGTAGTCGCCCAGCCACCCCTGGCGATCGCCAGTGAATGCAAAGCCTGCGGCGATGGCTTTCTCGCCACGCGCCTTGTCGCCCTGCATCGCCAACGCCAGGCCCAGCTGCACCAGCGGGAGCCCCTTCAGCGCTTGCTTGCGGTCGTTGTCGTACAGCGCTCGCAGGGTTCCCAGCGGCGCGCGGTTGACCCGCGCCAGCACATAGCCGGCATAGGCCTGATAGGCGAATTTCAGGTACTGGCGATGGTCGCGGCCGTAGAACTCGCTGCCACCCGCCAGCAGGTCCTCGTTGAGGCGTTGCAGCGCATTCTGCAGCATCGCGTCCGGAACGGCAAAGCCGGCCTGGCGTGCGTCCAGCAGGAACTCGACGATGTACGGGGTCAGCAGCGGATCGACATTGTCGTCATCCCCCCACATCGAAAAATGGCCGCTGCCGACCTGCATCGATGCCAGCCGTCCAAATGCACCTTCCATGCGCGCACGGCGCTTGCCGGCATCCAAGCCTTGCACGCCGAAGCGCTGCGCGGTGTCCGCGTCCAGTTCCAGTGCGGCGTAGCCCTTGCTGGTGGTCTGCTCGGCGCAGCCATAGGGATAGTCCAGCGCGCCCTTCAGCGCAGCGCCGAACGGCAGCGGCGGCAACGCACTGACCAGCATGCGCGCACGCACCGAGCCGGGCATCAAGCCATCGGCCAGGGTTGCGTCCATGCGGACGGCCTCACCTGCCGCCAGGACTTCGCTGCGCGAGCGCAGCACCGACGGCCATGCCGGCCGCACCGGCAAATCGTATTTCCGATCCACCTTGGCGCCATTGCCATCGACGCGCACCCGCACCTGCGCCACGCCGAATCCTTCCTGTGCGGCCAGCGGAAAACTGACGGTCGTCTTGGCCTCGGACCCCAGCTTGAGCGAGCGCCCGCCATCGCCAATCGAGGCTGGCCCGATGCCGCTCACCTGCAGTTTGAATTCACCCGCCTTGCCGGTGTAGTTGGTGATGTCCAAGGTCACCGTGCCGCGGTCGCCCGGCGCCATCGCCCGCGGCATGCTGGCTTCGGCCACGATGGGCGCGCGCACCACCACCTCGGCATCGCGATTGCCGTATTGCGCATCCGAATACACCAGCGCCGACACCCGCAGCGTGCCGTTGAAATCCGGCACGTTCAGCGCGATCCGCGCAATGCCCTTGGCATCCAGCTGGACCGGCCCGGAGAACAGATCCACCGTTTGCACCCGCGCGGTCGGCCGGCGCGCCTGCGGCAACGCGGCCAGCGCCATGTCGCCGCCAAACCGCAGTTTCGCCAAGCCTCCTTCGAAACTCTCGATCACGCGGCCATAAATGTCATAGGCGTCCACCCCAAGCCGGCGCTGCGCGAAGAAGTGCGCATTGGCATCCGGCACCGGGAAGCCGGTGATGTTGAGGATGCCCACATCCACGGCCGAGACCGTGGCAAAGGCCTGCTTGCCCGCCAGCTGTGGCGCACTGACCGTGACCTGCAGCGGCAGCTCCGGGCGAACCTGCTTCTTCACCGAAAGCCCCACCGCCACGCGACGCGCCTGGCGATCCATCGGCACGAACACCTCGCCCACCGCCCGCGCCGGGGTGATCTTGCTGGCCGCACTGCCGCCGCGGAATACCAGCGCGGTGATGTACACGTCGTGGCGTTCCCACTCCGCCGTCACCGGAATTTCAACCACCGTGCCGGCCTTCACATCGACCGACTGCAGGAACAGCATGCGGTCGCTTTCCACCATCACCAGTCCCTTGCCAGCGTGCGGTGGGGTCAGCGTGACTTTCAGCTTGTCGCCGGTGCGGTAACCGGCTTTGTCCAGCGCCAGCTTGACCTTGTCGGGACGTGCATCCAACCCGCGATTCTCGTCGCCCCAGCCCCAGCCCGCGTGGAACGGATAGCGCATGGTCAGGCGCGTGGCGGGGTCGAACACTTCCAGCCGGTAGTCGCCCCATTCCACCGGCATGTCGATGCGCGCCGCAGTGGCGCCCGCATCGACCGTGCGCGTCTCCACGGTCTTGTAGCGCCGGGTGAAATCGTAGCTCCAGCCGCTGCTGCTGTCGTGGGTCCAGTGGTAGTCGCGCAGTTCGCGCACCAGCGCAACCTTCAATCCTTTTGCCGGGATGGGCTGACCGTTGCGGCCAAAGCGCATCAGCTCGAAGCCCGCATTGCCATTGGCATTGGCGCCGTCGGTATCGTCGAACAGCGGACGCACGCCCACCAGCGCATCGGCCGGCCACAGGGTGCGGGCAACGCTGCGGTTGATGCTGCGCCCGCCCGTTTCGAACAGACTGCCGGACACGATGGCCTGCACGGGCGTGTCGCCTTTCACCTCGTCGGGCAGCGCGATGTCTTCCCGAAGCTCGCCACGTGCATCCAGGGTGGCATCCACCACATCCTTCGCGTCCTTCGGCAGCGCCACGGTGGGGTCGCCGAAGAACCAGCCTTTCAGCTGTTCCAGCGGGTGCTGGTCCACTTTCACCGCCAGCTTCGCGGTGAAGCGATTGCCGGATGCCGGCGCGCCGTACAGGTAGGCGCCCTTGGCATGCAGCGCGAACGGCTGGCCGCGACGCAGGATCGGCGCCGCGCTGTCCAGGTCCAGCTTCATGCGCTCGGGCAGGAATTCCTCGATGCGCAGGCTCATGCCCTGCACCGCTTCCTGGCTGGCCGGATCGGTACGGAACTCCACCTGCCAGCGCCCGGTGGGCGCTTCGACGGGAATGGCTTTTTCGAAGTGGAAGTAACCCTGCGCGCCGGGCTCGATGCGCGACTCCACGAACGTCTTGCCGTCCGGCTGCTTCAGCCGCACGAACAACGACTGGCTCTTGCCGTTCCTTGCCGCCACCGGCTTGCCATCAAAATCGCGCAGCAGTGCGGACACCCGCACGGTTTCACCGGGACGGTAGAGGTCACGCCCGGCCCAGGCGAACACATCGAACCAGGCCTGTTCGCGTCCATCCACGGCAAATTCGGACAGATCCAGCGCCGGCTGGTTGAACGGCAACATCGACATGTCCTTGCCGTGCAGCGCCGTCAGCACATGTGCCGCGTCCAGGGTGTAATTGAGCAGCGCGTTGCCGTTGCTGTCGGTCTGGCCCTTGAACACCGGCTCGCCGCGCGCGTCCAGCACCTTCAATTCCACGCCAGCGATGCCGTCGCCGTCGGCCAGCGATGCCGTGTGGACAAAGAGCTTGTCCTTGTAGGCGCGCACGTGCAGGCCGATGTCGCTGACGCTGAAGAAGGCGACATCGAACTCACCCTTGAAGGTGCCGGTCTTCTTCATCACCGCGAAATACAGCCCCGGCTTCTGCAGCTCGGCGATGCTCTGGATCGGCAGGTAGTTCAACACGCGCTCATTGCGTTCGCCGCCCAATACGAAGCGGTTCACGTACACCGGTTCTGCCAGTTTTGAAATCGGCGACCTGCTGTCCTCGTCGTCCGGGTCGTACCAGGACGGGTCGAGCTCCCAGTTGCTGCGGCTGCCGCCCCGCTGGTATTCGGAAAAGAACTGCGGCAGCGCGGCGTCGCGCACGCGCAGGAACTCGACATCCACCTCATCCACGTTCACCGACACCACCGGCAATCCGCGCGATTCCCTTGCCGGAATCACGCTGCCTTGCGATGCAAACCCCACGGCCGGGTCCAGCTCGCCGGTGTACACCTTCAATTCGACCTCGCGGCCCAGCTTGCTGCCGTCGGCGGCGGTCAACTCACCGGAGAGCTTGACGGTGTAATGCTTGTCGGCTTCCACATAGGGAAAGCGCAGGGTCTTGCCGTCATCCGACAGCGTCCACCCGCTCTGCCCGTCGCCCTTGGCGTCGATGACCAGCAGTTTGTCGAAATCCTGCGTGCCCACCAAAGGGCGCGAGAATTCGACCGCGACCGCCAGCCCTTCCGAGCGCTGGTCGGGCCAGGCGCGCACCACGGCGAAGCCCTTCACGGTCTCGCGCTGGGCGTGAATCGCTTCGCCGCCTGCCGTTGGCAACTGCCCATCCGTATTGCGCTTGCAGGCGGGAAGCCCGACGGCCAGCAACAGGACCAGACTCAGCGCAAGCAGGGTGCGCAGCGAAGAAACGCGAGCAAACGTCATGGCGGTATCCATCCCGGGCAGTCCGCCGCGAGTATAGGCCGCGCCACGCCGCGATGGCGGCGGCATAGGCGCGGCGCACCGTGCAATCGCGCAACCCGTTCCCGCGCAGGTTCGCTCAGGGATTCAGCCGTGACCAGGACGCGACCAGCGCGTCCTGGACCGCATGCGCGCCTGCCCACGCCGACAACTGCAGCAGGCAGTCATCGCGTTCCATCGCCCCCTGGCGGTACAACATCGCCAGCGCCGCCGCCACGCGCCCGGCGCAAAGCGCACGCCCCAGGGCATCAGCGGGCATCGCGTCCAGCTGCTGCGCGTCCAGCGCGGCGCCGATGCGTTCGGACATCTCCCACGACGCCGCGATGCTGCGCGCCACCGGCGCAGAGTACGCGTCCAGCACGCGGGCAACCGTGCGGGGGTCGGGCCGCAGTTGCGGATGCAGGGCGTAGCTGTCACGCAGCGCCTGCGCGACCAGGATGGCGCCCAGGCCGTGCAGCAGCCCCAGCAGCTGCGCGGAGAATGCATCGTCCTTGCGATGCGCGCCCCGGACCAGCCCCGATGCAAAGTCCGCCGCCAGGCGCGTGTGCTCCCAGATCAACACGGGAAGTTGCCCGAATGCCGAGTCCCCGGTCTGCATGACCGGCTGCACCAGTGCTGCCGCAACAACCGGGCGCAGCCCGTCCAGGCCCAGCAACGACGCCGCCCGCATCAGGCTTTCCACGGGTTCCTTCTGGGTCCGGTAATAGGGGCTATTGGCGATTCTCAGCAGATTGGCAGACAGCACCGGGTCTTCCGCGATGACGCCGGTGATGCGCTCCAGCGACGCCTCCGGATCGTTGATCGCGCGCATCAGCTTCGGCAACAACTGCGGCCGCCGCGGCATGTGCCGGGCGTGGAACTCCGATCGCTCCAGCAAATTGGCGCATGCATTGGCAACGTCCGCATGCCGGGCCATCTCTGCCGTGGAAGGCTCGGCGCCTGCCGCCGTCCCGGCGAACGGCAGGGCATGCAGACGGAAAAGCAGTTCGCGGCCATCCGCAATGACCGCGACGGCATTGTCGACTTGCAGCGCCGGCCCAACCTGCGGCGGCAATGGCGCTGCACCGCTTGCTGTTGAAGCGGGCGCCTGCGAACTGCGCCCAGCGCGCCGCTTCAGCGCCAGCGCCGCCACGACCGACAGGGCAGGCACGCCGGCCGCAAGCATCCATCCCAACGCGCCCATTCAACCCCTGCCGATGTCAGTCCCTGTCACCCATCTTGCCACCGTGGGCACCTAGTCGGCGCCGCCAGTGCCCTCGCCTTCCGCATCGTCCAGCGACGCGTCCAGGCGCTCGATCGCCTGCAACTTCTCATCGGCCGCCAGCCGCATCAGGGTCACGCCCTGGGTATTGCGGCCGACCTGGGCGATCTCGGCGGCGCGGGTGCGCACCAAGGTGCCGCCATCGGAAATCAGCAATACGTCGTGGCTTTCGGTCAACTGGATCGCGCCCACCAATGCGCCGTTGCGTTCGCTGGTCTTCAGCGCGATCACGCCCTGGGTGCCGCGCCCCTTCTTCGGGAAGTCGTCCACCGGGGTGCGCTTGCCGAAGCCGCGTTCGCTGGCGGTCAGGATGTCGCCGTCGCCGTCCTGCACGATCAGGCTGACCACATGCTCGCCATCCGCCAGCTTCATGCCACGCACGCCGGTGGCGGTGCGACCCATCGGGCGCACGCTGTCGCCGGCAAAGCGAACGGCCTTGCCATTGCTGGCGAACAGCAGGATGTCGCGGGTGCCATCGGACAACTCCGCATTGACCAACGCATCGCCCTCGGCCAGGTTGATCGCGATCTTGCCGCGCGCCAGGCGGAATGCATATTCGGTCAGCGGGGTCTTCTTCACCGTGCCATTGCGGGTGGCAAAGAACACGAACTTGCCGTCTTCATACTCGCGCACCGGCTGCACCGCCTGTACCTTCTCGCCCTGCTCCAGCGGAATCCAGTTGACGATGGGGCGGCCGCGCGCATTCGGCCCGGCCTCCGGAATCTGGTATACCGGCAGCCAGAACACGCGGCCATGACTGGTGAAGGTCAGCAACGTGTCGTGCGTATTGACCAGCCACAGCTGGTCGATGAAATCCTCGTCCTTGGTGGAAGCCGCGTTGCGCCCCTTGCCGCCGCGGCGCTGCGCACGGTAGGCGGTGGCCGGCTGGCGCTTGGCATAGCCGGCGTGCGACAGCGTCACCACCACGTCTTCCGGTGCGATCAGGTCGAGGATGTCCAGGTCTTCCTCGGAGGCGCGGATCTCGCTGCGGCGCTCGTCGTTGAACGCGGCCTTGACGTCGTGCAACTCCGTGCGGATCACGTCCAACAGGACATCCGGGTGTTCGAGGATGCGGATCAGGCCCGCGATTTCCTCCAGCAGCTGGCGATATTCCTCGGTCAGCTTCTCCTGCTCCAGCCCGGTCAGGCGATGCAGGCGCATTTCCAGGATCTGCTGGGCCTGCGTTTCGGTCAGCTGGTAGCCATCGGCCAGCAGGCCGACGCCTGCCGGCAGGTCTTCCGGGCGTGATGCCTCGGCACCGGTGGCCGCCAGCAGCGCGCCGACCAGGCCGGGCTGCCAGCAGCGCGCCAGCATGCGTTCCTTGGCGACCTGCGGATTTTCCGAGGTCTTGATCAGCTCGATCATCGCGTCGATGTTGGCCAACGCAACGGTGAGGCCTTCGAGGATGTGCGCGCGGCTGCGCGCCTTGCGCAGTTCGAAGATGGTGCGCCGGGTCACCACCTCGCGCCGATGGCGGACGAACGCCTGCAGGATCTGCTTGAGGTTCAGCAGCTGCGGGCGGCCATCGACCAGCGCCACCATGTTGATGCCGAACACCGACTCCATCTGGGTCTGCGAGTAAAGATTGTTCAGCACCACGTCGGCGGATTCGCCGCGCTTGATCTCGATGTAGATGCGCATGCCGTCCTTGTCGGACTCGTCGCGCAGCTCGCTGATGCCTTCGAGCTTCTTTTCCTTGACCAGCTCGGCGATCTTCTCGATCAGCCGCGCCTTGTTCACCTGGTACGGGATCTCGGTGACGATGATCGACTCGCGGCCATTGTCGGCCACTTCGATGTCGGCCTTGGCGCGCATCCGCACGCGGCCCTTGCCGGTGCGGTAGGCCAGATGGATGCCGCCCACGCCGTTGATGATGCCGGCAGTGGGGAAATCCGGCCCGGGGATGTATTCCATCAACCCATCGATGTCGATGTCCGGATCATTGATCAGGGCGATGGTGGCATCCACCACCTCGCCCAGGTTGTGCGGCGGGATGTTGGTGGCCATGCCCACGGCAATGCCGGCCGAGCCGTTGATCAGGAGGTTGGGCACCCGGGTCGGCATGACCGTGGGCTCCAGCTCCTTCTCGTCGTAGTTGGGCTGGAAATCGACGGTTTCCTTTTCGATGTCGGCCATCAGCTCGTGGCTGAGCCGCGACATCCGCGCCTCGGTGTAGCGCATCGCCGCCGGACTGTCGCCGTCGATCGAGCCGAAGTTGCCCTGCCCATCCACCAGCATGTAGCGCAGCGAGAACGGCTGCGCCATGCGCACCAACGTGTCGTACACCGCGCTGTCGCCGTGCGGATGGTATTTGCCGATCACGTCACCCACGATGCGCGCCGACTTGTAATACGGCTTGTTGCTGTGCGCGCCCAGTTCGGTCATCGCGAACAGCACGCGCCGATGGACGGGTTTCAGGCCATCCCGCACGTCGGGAAGCGCGCGACCCACGATCACGCTCATCGCGTAATCAAGGTAGCTGCGACGCATCTCGTCTTCCAGCTTGACGGGGATGATTTCCTTGGCGAGATCGGCCATCGTGCGTCCGTTTCGTAGCGTGGTGTTCGGCCCGCGCGCAGGCTGCGGAAACGTGTTCCGCAAGCGCGTTTGGCGGGAATTTCAACAACGGGAAATCATACCATCCAAGGGCATCGAAAGCACCCTTAGATGCCCGCTGGATCAAGGGCTTGCGATATGTTCGCGACAGGCGCGCGCGATCAATGCAAACGCGTCATTGCGCCGCGAACAACGCCCGCATCTTGTCGGCGCCTGGCTGCAGCACCACGCCCTTCTCGGTCACGATGGCGTCGATGAGCGCGTGCGGGGTCACGTCGAACACCGGGTTCCAGGCGCGCACGCCCTCCGCCACCACGCGCTTGCCACGGAACGCCAACAGTTCCGCAGGGTCGCGCTGTTCGATTTCAATCGCATCGCCGGCGGCGGTGGCCATGTCAACCGTGGACGACGGCGCCACCACCATGAATTTGACACCGTGATGCCTGGCTGCGATGGCGAGCTGGTAGGTGCCGATCTTGTTGGCGGTGTCGCCGTTGGCGCAAATGCGGTCTGCGCCCACCACGATCCACTGCACCTGCCCAGTTTTCATCAGGTGGGCGGCGGCGGAATCCACGATGAGCGTGGCGTCGATTCCATCCTGGCTCAGCTCCCATGCCGTCAGGCGTGCGCCCTGGTTCCACGGCCGGGTTTCGGTGGCAAACACACGCCCGATACGCTGCTCGGCCACCCCGGCGCGAATCACTCCCAGCGCGGTGCCGAAACCGGCGGTGGCCAACGAGCCGGTATTGCAGTGGGTGAGCACGCCGCTGCCGGGCTCGATCAGCGCCGCACCGGCGCGGCCCATGGCGCGGTTGGCGGCCAGATCCTCGGTCTCGATCGCGCGCGCCTCGCGTTCCAGCGCCTCGCACCAGTCCGCGCCGCTGCGCGCCAGCACGCCGCGCATGCGCGCCAGCGCCCAGGCCAGGTTGACGGCAGTCGGCCGCGCGGCATGCAAGCGCTGTATTGCCGGCTCCAGCCGCCGCAGCGCTTCAGCCGAATCGTTGGTTTCCAGGCCACGCCCAGCCAGCACCACGCCCCAGGCAGCGGCAATGCCGATCGCCGGCGCGCCGCGCACGACCAGCGCGCGGATGGCGTCGGCCACTTCCTCGCTGCTGCGGCAAGCTTCGTGAACCAGGGTAAATGGCAGGACGCGCTGATCCAGCAGTTCCAGCGCCTCGCCCGTCCAGCGGATGGGGCGAACATGGTCGTAGCGGTCGTACACAAAATCGGCTTCGGTCATGCGCACATTAAACCATGACCATCATCACGCTTCGCCCACATGGCCGGTGCAATGCGCGCACCGGCCATGTCGCAGGTGATGCAACCGCCTCGCTCAGAAGCTGCGGAACTCCGCCCGGCAGCCGCGCGCCACCCAGATGCCGTAGCGCCCATATCCCCAACTGCGGCCTTCGATGCAGGGGGCATTGGAAAGCTGGCGGATCAGGCGCACGCCGGCCCGGGTATTGGCCGCGCATTCGGTGTAACGGCCACCGTTGGACTCGCAGACAAACGAGCGACCGCCAATGCCGTGATCATTCCAGCCGCCGTTGCCCCAGCCGCCGTTGCCTCGACCGCCATGATCCCAACCGCCGTGGCGGCGAACGGAAATGAACTCTGCGCGGCACCCCTGCGCCACCCAAACGCCGCGACGGCTCTGGCCCCAGCTGCGGCCTTCGATGCAGGGCGAACGCGACAATTGGCGCAGCAACTGCAAGCGCCCACCGTCGGTGGCGCATTCGCGGCTGCGCCCATCAATGGATTCACAGCGCACCACGTCGCCGCGATAGCCATTGGGGCCGTAATTCTGGGCGGCCGCTGGCACGGCAGCGGATGCGGCAAGCACGGTGGCGGCAACAGCAATCAGGGTGCGCATGATCCAATTCCTCCTTCCTTCGGCCCGGCATGGGCGCGATCCTCAGCCTCGAATGTAGGCATCGCGCATTAACGGCAGGCAAAAATGCGGGGCGTCCCCAACCACCGGACATTACGCATTCAGTTTCACGTTCAGGAATGCGCGGAGTCGAACGCCAGCACGTCGGCGATCTTCTCCGTGCCCAGCAGCGCCATCAGCAGGCGATCCACGCCAACCGCCACGCCTGCGCAGGCCGGCAGGCCGTGTTCCAGCGCCGCCAACAGCGCGCCATCCACCGGAATCGCCGGCAGCCCGCGCTGTGCGCGCATGGTGGCGTCGCGCTCGAAGCGCGCACACTGTTCCGCCGAATCGCACAGTTCGTGGTAGCCGTTGGCGATTTCCAGCGGGCCGAGATACAGCTCGAAGCGCTCGGCCACCGGCGGATCGCCCTCGCGGATGCGCGCCAGCGCCGCCTGCGACGCCGGCCAGTCATGCACCGCCAGCAGCATGTCGGCGCCGAACAGGGGCTGCAGACGATGGGTCATCAGCAAATCCAGCCAGTCGTCTCGGGTCAGGCCGTCGGGATCGATCGCCACCTCGCCCAGCGCGTTGCGCAGGGTCTCGATGCCGGCGGTCAGCGGATCGAGTTGCAAGCGCTGCCAATACAGATCGCGGAACGTGGTGACCACCGGTGCGACGTCGCGCCCCACCAGCGCCAGCGCGGCGCGCACCAGCTCGACGGTCTCGTGGAGCAGGCGCAGGTGATCCCAGCCGACGCGGTACCACTCCAGCATGGTGAACTCGGGGTTGTGCCGGCCACCGGCCTCGCCGTCGCGGAATACGCGGCCCAGCTCGTAGCAGTCGCCGACGCCCGCCGCCAGCAGGCGCTTCAGCGCGAACTCGGGGGACGTGCGCAGCCAGCGCGTGCGCGGCGCGCCGTCGGTGCGCCCGGAAAACTCCAGTGCGAACGAGGCGATGTTCGGCTCGGTGTTGCCGGCCAGCGACAGCGCCGGGGTTTCGACTTCCAGTACGTTTCGGGCGTGGAAGAACTCCCGGACAAGGCGGTTGAAGCGGGCGCGCAGGCGGAGGGCGTCGAGCGTGGCGGTGGGTTGCCAATCCGTCATGGCCTGTCCCACTCGCTCTGGCAATGCTCTAGCCCGTCATTCCCGCGAAGGCGGGGCTCCAGTCCTCGATGCAATTCCAGAAAAGCAAAATCCGGAATTCCGCCTTCGCGGGGTTGACGGGCAAGAGCGGACACAAGAGCAGTCATGCGTGTTGCGCCAGAAACGCCAGCAGCTTTGCCTCGTCCCAAACTTCGACGCCCAATTCCTCGGCCTTGGCCAGCTTGGAACCCGCCTCTTCACCGGCAACCACCAGCGACGTTTTCTTCGACACGCTGCCCGCCACCTTCGCACCCAGCGCCTCCAGCCTGGCGCCCGCCACATCCCGCGACATCGACGACAAGCTGCCGGTCAGCACCACGGTCTTTCCGGACAGTGGGCCAGCCACCGCGTCTGCGCGTTCCGGCAACAACGCACGCACCTGCTGCTGCGCCTGCGCGCTGCGCAGCAGCAGGGCGGCATTGGCATCCTCTTCCAACCACGCTACCAACGCACTGGACGTGTCGGCGGGCAGGCCGGCAGTCACCAGGGTGTGCGCGGGTGCGTGCAGCAGCATTTGCGCGTCGGCGAACGCACTGCCCAGCTGCGCTGCACGCAGCGGGGTGATTTTGGGGATGTCCAGGTCCGCCAGCAGGGTGGCGAGATCCAGCACGTCCGCCAGTTCCGGATTGGGCGCGCGGGTGTCACCGATGCGCACGCCGCGCGCCAGCAGGCGGTCGATCACCTGCTGGTTGCCGGGCTGGTCGAGGAAATGGCCCAGCGCGCGCGCCACTTCGCCGCCGATGTCGGGCACCCGCTTGAACAGCGGCCACGGCAAATGGCGGATCAGCGCCAGATCACCGAACCACAGCGCCAACGCCCTGGCCGTGCTCTCGCCCACGTGCTGGATGCCGAGCGCGTAGAGGAAACGCGACAGCGTGGTGTCGCGACTGTGGTCGATGGCCTCGATCAGGTTGTCGGCCCATTTTGTTGCCACTTTCCCGGCCTTGACCGTCTCCGGCGTGATGCCTTCGCACTCGTCCGCGCGGCGCTTCATCGCCAGCAAATCCTCCAGCGTCAGCCGATAAAGATCGGACACGTCCTCCAGTTCGCCGAACTCGACCAGCGACTCGATGTAACGCTCACCCAGGCCATCGATGTCCATCGCCCGGCGGCTGGCGAAATGGAACACCGACTGCACGCGCTGCGCCGGACAGCTCAGTTCGCCCGAGCAGCGCCATACCGCCGCGCCTTCCTCGCGCACCAGTTCCGCACCGCACACCGGGCAATGGCGCGGCATCGACCACGGCACGGCTCCGGCAGGCCGCTGTTCCAGCATCACCTGCACCACTTCGGGAATCACGTCACCGGCACGGCGCACGATCACCGTGTCGCCGTTGCGCACGTCCAGCCGGGCGACGTGGTCGGCGTTGTGCAAGGTGGCGCGGCTGACGGTCACGCCGCCCACCAGTACCGGCTGCATCAAGGCCCAGGGCGTGACCGCGCCCGTGCGGCCCACGTTGACCTCGATGGAATCCACCACCGTGGCCTGCTCCTGCGCCGGGAACTTGTGCGCGATGGCCCAGCGCGGCGCGCGTGCGACGAAGCCCATCTCGCGCTGGCCGGCGTAGTCGTCGAGCTTGTACACGACGCCATCGATATCGAACGCCAGGCCATCGCGCGCGTCACCGATGCGCCGGTAATACGCCAGCAGTCCATCGACGCCCACTACCACCGTCGCCAGGTCGCTGACCGGCAGGCCCCATTCGCGAAGTTTCGCAAGCGTTGCCGAATGCGTGTCCGGCAACGCGCCGCCTTCCACCAACCCGATGCCGTAAGCGTAGAAACTCAGCGGCCGTTGCGCGGTCAGCTGCGGATCGATCTGGCGCAGCGAGCCGGCCGCGCCGTTGCGCGGATTGGCCAGCACCTTGCCGCCGTGCAGGCGGGCATGGGCATTCCAGCGCTCGAAGTCGGCGCGGGCCATGTACACCTCGCCGCGCACCTCCAGCACCTGCGGCCAATCGCTGCCCTGCAGCGTCTCCGGAATGACGGCGATGGTGCGCAGGTTGGCAGTGACATCCTCGCCGGTGGCGCCATCGCCACGGGTGGCGCCCTGCACGAACACGCCGCCCTCGTAGCGCAGGCTGATGGCGAGGCCGTCAAGCTTCGGCTCGGCGGAAAACGCCAGCACGTCACGCGCCAGCCGCTCGCTGATGCGGCGCACGAAATCACCCACTTCCTCGTCACTGAACGCATTGCCCAGCGACAGCATCGGCAGCGCGTGCGCCACTTGCGGAAAGCGGCCCGACGGCGCCGAGCCGACCCGCCGCGTTGGCGAATCGGCCTCGGCCAGCTGCGGATGCGCGCGCTCCAGCGCCTCCAGTTCGCGCACCAGGGCGTCGTACTGCGCATCGGTGATCTCGGGCGCGTCCAGCGCGTGATAGCGCTGGTTGGCATCTTCAATCTGGCGCCGCAGGTCGGCGATGCGGGTGGCAATATCAATCATCGGCCCATTGTCGCCTGCGCGTCGCGCCACCCCAAGCCCTCCCGTCGGGAGGGCGCCCACTTACCAGCGCGCGCCCTTGCCAAGGGGCGCCACCGTGGCCTGCCGATCGTAGCTGCGCAATTCCTCGCGAATGTGCTGGATGCGCTGGCGGCCCAGCGCGTTGCGTTCTTCGTCGAGCACCACGCCGTCCAACAGGCTCGCCATTCGCTGCGCGGCAGGCTCCATGGTTTCCCACGCATCCAGCGCCGGAATCGGCGCAGGCAGGGTCAGGAAAAAGGCGATCGCCGGCGTTTCGAGCTCGCCGATGCGGGCCATGTCGAAACTGCCGGGCTTGATGATGTTGGCCACGCTGAAAATCGGCCCGACCTCGGGCCGTCCATCCACCAGGCGATGGAACACGCCCATGTAGCCAAAGGCCAGACCGGCTTTTTCGGCGGCCACCACGATATCGGTGCCGCGCAGGACGCAGCCGGACTTGGCCGCCACATACAGGGCGATGATGCGGTCGAACTGCTCCACCGGCCGCCTGCCCAGTTCATCCTGCGACACGCCTGTGCCCAGCGGCAGTTCGTCCTGGGTGGCGTTGTCATCATTCCAGTCGCTGCCTGCCGGCTCGCCCATGCCCGGCGCCTGCCGCGTCGCGGCATCGCGGGCCGCCTCGCGCGGCACGCGTCGACCTTGTCCGCCAGTGCGGCTGCGACCGAAGAAAATGATGGCGCCCAGCAACAACGACATCGCCACGGCGATGCCAATGCGCAACAGGGTCATGTCAGACATCGGCAAATCTCCTCAAGCGGCGCCGGCCAGGCGCGCCGCCTCGGCCAGGTCCACGGACACCAGGCGACTGACGCCCGGCTCGCGCATGGTGACGCCAGAAAGCTGTTGCGCGGCCTCCATGGTCGCCTTGTTGTGGGTGACGAACAGGAACTGTACCTGCTCGCTCATCTCGCTGACCATCGCGGTGAAGCGGCCGACGTTGGCTTCGTCCAACGGCGCGTCCACCTCGTCGAGCAGGCAGAACGGCGCGGGATTGAGGCGGAAGATGGCAAACACCAGCGCCACCGCCGTCATCGCCTTCTCGCCGCCCGACAACAGCGTGATGTTGGACACCCGCTTGCCGGGCGGACGCGCCATGATCGTCACGCCGGTGTCCAGCATGTCCTCGCCGGTCAATTCCAGATAGGCGTGGCCACCGCCGAACAGGCGCGGGTACAACTCCTGCACGCCGGCGTTGACGCGGTCGAAGGTGTCCTTGAAGCGCCCGCGGGTTTCGCGGTCGATCTTGCGAATCGCCTCCTCCAGGGTGTCCAGCGCGGCGGCAAGGTCGGCATCCTGCGCGTCCAGGTAGTCCTTGCGCTGCGCGGCCTCGGCATGCTCGGCGATGGCGGCCAGGTTGACCGGCTCCAGCCGGCGCAGCTTGCCATCCAGCTCCGCGACGGACTTTTCCCATTCGCCGCGGTCGGCATCGTCGGCCATCGTGTTCAGCACTTCGTCCATGACGAAGCCCGCTTCCACCACCGCCGCGGCGAACTGCTCGGCCTTCAGCGCCAACGCCTGCTGGTCCAACCGCCGCTGGCCGATGGCCTCGCGCTGCTGCAGCGCCTGCGCGTCGCGCTGCTGCCGCACCTGCTCGAACTGGCGCAACTCGGCGTCGATGCCTTCCAGCAGCGAGCGCGCCTGCGCCAGCTCGCGATCCACCCGCACGCGTTCGGCCAGCGCCGCCTGATGCTCGGCCTCCAGCGCCTGCACGGGCGCATCGCCATCGGCCAATTGCGCTGCCAGGTCTCCCAGCCGCGAATCCAGTTGCCCGCGCTGCCCGCCCATGCGCTCCAACGCCTGCGCCAGCGCCACCACCTGCACGCGCTGCGATTCCAGCGTCAGCGCAAGGGCATGCGCGGCATCGCGCGATTCGCGGGCCGCATTGCGTGCAGCGTCGCGCGCCTCGATCAACTGCCGGCGCTGGCTTTCCAGCGCCTGGCGGTCGGACTCCAGGTCACCCATCCGTCCCAGTGCATCCTCGATCCGGATGCGCGCCTCGCCGGCCTGATCCTGATTGGCCTGCAGCGCGCCTGCGATCTGCTCCAGTTCCGCATCGATGCGCTCGATCCGGCTGCGCGCAGACTCCAGCCGGCCACGCTGGCTCTGCAGCTGCCCGGCCAGTTCGGACACGCCGCGATGGGCCAGGTAAAGCGAGCGCTGCGCGTCTTCGCGTTGCTGTTCCGCGGCCAGCAACTGATCGCGCAGCTGGGTCAGCCGCGCTTCCAGTTCGCATTCACGGGTCACCAGTGTTTCGATCTCTTCGCGCAGCGACTGGATGTCTTTTTCACGCAGCAGCGCACCCTGCCGGGCCGCACCCGAGCGCGCGATGCGCACCCAGCCAGCTCCCAGGCGCTCGCCGTTGCGGGTGATGACCGACTCGCCCTCGCCCAGCTGCGCCTGCAGCGCGCGCGCGTCGGACAGGGTCTCGGCGGCATGCAGGTGCGCCAGCAGGCGGCGGATTGCGCGCGGCCCCTGCACCTTCGCCGCCAGCGATGTCGGCGCGAACGTGTCCTCGGCGATGGCCGACGACACCAGCGCCAGCCGCCCTTCGCCCAGCTCGCCCAGCGCATCCACCAGCTGCTCGGGTGCATCCACGATGACCGCTTCGATCAGCTGGCCAAGCGCGGCTTCCACCGCGTTTTCCCAGCCGCTTTCGACGTGCAGCCGCTCGCCCACGCGGGCGGCGCTGTTCAACCCCTGCGCGGCCAGCCATTGCGTGGCCGCGCCCTGCTCCTGGCCCAGCGCTGCGTGCTGCAACGTTTCCAGCGACGCCAGGCGGCCGCGCGCCGACTGCGCCTGCTTGCGCACATCGGCCAGGTCGGACTGGGTGCTGCGTTGTTGCTCCTGTATGTCGCTGCTGGCCTGGCGGCGCGCCTCCACCTGCCCGGTCAGTTGTTCCAGCGATTCCTTCCGGGTTTCATGCTGGATTTGCAGCTGCTCGAACGCATCGGCCAGCGTGTCCAGATCCAGCCCGGCGCGCTCGGCGCGCAGCTGTTGGCGGCGGCGGTCGGCGTCCAGAATCTGCCTGTCCAGCTGCTCGATGCGGGTGCGCTCCACCTCACCCGCACGCGCGGCTTCGGCCTGCGCGCGGCCATGCGTCTCCCAGCGCGCCTGCCAGTCGGCCAAACGCGTTTCCGCATCGCGCAGCGCATCCTGCCGCTGCAGATCCTCCTCCTGCAGCAGCTCGAGCCTGGGCCCGGCCTCGGCGACCGCCTCGCGCAGCTGATCCAGTTTCTGCTGGTCGCCACTGATGTGATGGCCCAGCTCGGCCAAGGCCGCACTTGCCTCGTCGCGCGCGCGCTGCAGGCGCACCGACAGCTCGCGCTGGTGCGCGATTTGCTGCTCCACGCGTGCCAGCGTGCCGCCTACCTGATAGACCGCCGCCTGCGCGACGTTCAACCCCTCGCTCGCGGCTTCGCGGCGCTCGCGGCCGGTTTCCAGCTCGCTTTCGGCATGGCGCTGTTCCGCGATCAGCTGCTCCAGCCGGGTTTCCTCGCGCGCCAGCTTTTCACGATGCCCCTGCAGGCGCACGTCCAGCGTGCGGAACTCCAGCGCCTTCCACTGCGCATCCTTGATCCGGCGCTCGGCCTGGATGGCCTGGTACTGCTCGGCCTGGCGCGCCTGCCGCTTGAGGTGCTCCAACTGCTTGCCGACTTCCTCGCGCAGGTCGGTCAGGCGTTCCAGGTTTTCCCGCGTGTGGCGAATGCGGGTTTCGGTTTCCTTGCGGCGCTCCTTGTACTTGGAGATGCCGGCGGCCTCCTCCAGATAGACCCGCAGTTCTTCCGGGCGCGCCTCGATCACCTGCGAGATCATTCCCTGCTCGATGATCGAGTAGCTGCGCGGGCCCAGCCCGGTGCCCAGGAACAGGTCGGTGATGTCGCGCCTGCGGCATTTGCCGCCGTTGAGGTAGTAGTTGCTCTGGCCGTCACGGCTGACCGTGCGCTTGACCGATATCTCGTTGAACGCCGCGAATTCGCCGGTGATGGTGTGGTCGCTGTTGTCGAACACCAGCTCCACCGACGCCTGCGACACCGGTTTGCGCGCCGAGCTGCCGGAGAAGATCACGTCGGTCAGCGAGTCGCCGCGCAGGCGGCTGGCCGCGCTTTCGCCCATCACCCAGCGGATCGCGTCGATGATGTTGGATTTGCCGCAGCCGTTCGGCCCGACCACGCCGGTCATGTTGGTCGGCAGGTGCAGCGTGGTCGGATCGACGAACGACTTGAAGCCGGACAGCTTGATGGTGGACAGGCGCATGCGCGTCGAAGGGCCTTGGCGGCGCAGGCGCACCGCTCGATTGATCTGGGGTTGATATCCTCTAAATCATTGTTTTGTCTAGAGGAATTGCATTGGCAACGCGTTGCCGACCGTGAGTATAGCGGCCCTCAGGCCGGCTCGCCGGGCGCGCGGGCATGGATCGCCAGCGCATGGATGTCGGTCTGCATCATGTCGCCCAGGGCGGCGTACACCAGCCGATGGCGGGCCAATGGCAGCTTGCCCACGAACGCCCCGCTTTCGATCTCGACGCTGAAATGCCCCTGCCCGTGGCGGCTGCCGGCATGGCCGGCATGACGATGGCTGTCGTCGCGAATGTCCAGCGCGGTTGGCGCCAGCGCCTCGACGATGCGGGCACGCATGCGCGCCACCCGCGCGGGGTTCAGTCGCGGAATATCGGCCTCGGTCCAGCCAGCGCTCATGGCAGCACCTTGCGAAACGGCCGCACCTCGACCCGCGCATACACGCCGGCTGCGCAATACGGGTCGGCATCGGCCCAGGCCCTGGCGGCGTCCAGCGACTCGAATTCGGCAACCACCAGGCTTCCGGTGAAACCGGCCGGCCCCGGATCTTCGGCATCGATGGCCGGGCACGGCCCCGCCAGCAGCAGCCGCCCTTCATCGCGCAGCGCGTGCAGCCGCGCCAGATGGTCGGCGCGCGCGGCCTTGCGCCGCTCCAGCACATCGCTGCCGTCGTAACCCTCGATCGCATACCACATGCCGGTTGGTCTCCATGAACGGTTGTCGGCATTGTAGTGGCCGGCAGTGGACAGCTTGCATATGAATGCGTAGGCTAGGGAAATTGCCTTTGGCCCGGTTCTTCGGCCCTGCGCGACATCCGGCTCCTGCCGCACCGCGCACCCCAACCCGGCCCATGCCGCCACCCGCATCGACGCAGCCAGCAGCACGGCTTCGCTCCTCCGGCTTGGTGGATGCAGCACCACGCAAGCATCATGCCCGGCCGCGTGCGGCCATGCGAGACACAGGTGTGGCCCGGAGGGGGCCGCCATTCGATGACATCCGAAACCAGCGTTGCCCCTGCGGCCGACGCCCACGCCCAAAATCCGGACGCTCGCCCGCACCAGCAGGAAATCCCGCTGGCGACGGTGCTTGGCCAGCCGGTGCTGGAAATTCCCAAAGACCTGTACATCCCGCCGGATGCACTGGAAGTCATCCTCGACGCCTTCGAAGGCCCGCTGGATCTGCTGCTGTACCTGATTCGCCGGCAAAACCTGGACATCCTCGACATCCCGGTGGCGGAAATCACCCGCCAGTACGTCGATTACATCCAGTCCATGCACGCGCTGCGCTTCGAGCTGGCCGCCGAATATCTGGTGATGGCCGCGATCCTGGCCGAAATCAAGTCGCGCATGCTGCTGCCGCGACCGCCTCGGGAAGAGGGCATGGAAGAAGACCCGCGCGCCGACCTGGTTCGCCGACTGCAGGAATACGAACGCTACAAGAAGGCTGCCGAAGACCTGGATGCCCTGCCGCGGCAGGAGCGCGACACGTCGCTGGCCTGCGCGTTCGTGCCCGATCACGCCGTGCTGCGGCAGCCGCCGCCAGTGGAACTGCGCGAGATGCTGCTGGCACTGCACGACGTATTCAAGCGCGCCGAGCTGTTTACCCAGCATGCGATCAAGCGCGACGCACTGAGCGTTCGCCAGCGCATGGGCGAACTGCTGGAACGCTTGTCCGGCGGCGCCTTCCACCGCTTCGAGTCGTTGTTCACGCCTGAGGAAGGCAAGCTTGGCGTGGTGGTCACCTTCCTTGGCCTGCTGACGTTGGCCAAGGAGCAGCTGGTCGACATCGTGCAGGAGGCACCGCTGGCACCCATTTACGTGAAGTCACTGACCTCGGGCGAAGACGCGCCGGCAGTGGACGCGCTTTCCAGCGAGTTCGATGACGATGGCGGGGCAACGGAATGATTGCTCCTGATCGTCATTCCCGCGAAGGCGGGAATCCAGCTCCGTTGATTCAGGCAGGAGCCGAAAATCCGGATTCCCGCTTTCGCGGAAATGACGGGCCAAAGAACCAAGGCAACCGCACATGACCGAGATCGATCAACCCCTCGTCACCCGCATCGTGGAAGCGGCGTTGCTGGCATCCAGCCAGCCACTGACCCTGGTCCAGCTGAAAGGGCTGTTCCCGCTGGACGAACCGGTGCCCGACAACAGCGTGGAGTCCGCGCTGCTGGAACTGCAGGCGGGCTGCGAGCAGCGCGGCGTGGCGCTGGTCGAAGTGGCCAGCGGCTGGCGCTTCCAGGTCAAGGCCGATGTCCACCCGTGGGTGGCCAGGCTGTGGACCGAACGCCAGACCCGATACACGCGCGCCACGCTGGAAACCCTGGCGCTGATTGCCTACCGCCAGCCGATCACCCGTGGCGAAATCGAGCAGATCCGCGGCGTCACCGTGAACAGCAGCATCATCAAGGCGCTGGAAGAGCGCGACTGGATTCGCGTGGTCGGCCATCGCGACGTGCCCGGCAAGCCCGAATTGCTGGCCACCACCAAGACCTTCCTGGACTATTTCGGCCTGAAACGTCTGGACGAACTGCCGCCGCTGTCCGAACTACGCGACATCGGCGAACTGGAACCACAGCTGCCGTTCGAGCCTGCGATCCCGGCCGGCGCAGAAACGGGGTCAGGGCCGGTTTCTGATCCGGTGGAACCCGATGTCGATATTGCTGCGCAAGAAACTGACTCTGATCCCGTTTCAGACCCCGATTCACCCACCACTGGAGACGACGCCACCGTGGCATCGTCGGAGCAACTCTGATGAGCAATGAACACCCCACCCGCCGCCCGCTGACCCTGAAGCAGAAGGCTGCGCCGGCAAACGAAGCACCGCGCATCGAAGAGCGCCTGCACAAGGTGCTGGCGCAGGCCGGACTGGGCTCTCGCCGCGCGCTGGAACAGCGCATCGCGGAAGGCCAGATCAAGGTCAACGGCGAGCCTGCCATTACCGGCATGAGCATCAGCGGCGGCGACAAGATCGAACTGGACGGCAAGACCTTCGTCGCCAGCGCACTGACCGACCCGTCGCGTGTCCTGATGTACAACAAGCCGGAAGGCGAAGTGACCACCCGCGAAGATCCCGAGGGCCGGCCCACCATCTTCGAGGCGCTGCCCAAGTTGAAGGGCGCGCGCTGGATCACCATCGGCCGCCTCGACATCAACACCACCGGCCTGCTGCTGCTCACCACCGACGGCGAACTGGCCAACGGCATGATGCATCCCAGCTTCGAAGTCGAACGCGAATACGTCTGCCGCGTGCGCGCTCCCGAAGGCGAGGACACCGTGTCCGACAAGATCGTTGACCGCCTTGCCCGCGGCGTGGCGCTGGACGATGGCCCGGCCAAGTTCGACGAAATCGAACGTATCGGCGGCACCGACTCGCACGACTGGTTCCGCGTGCTGCTGAAGGAAGGTCGCAATCGCGAAGTGCGTCGGCTGTGGGAGTCGCAGGGCTGCCAGGTCTCGCGCCTGAAGCGCATTCGCTATGGCCTGGCGAAGCTGCCGCAGCCGCTGCTGCGCGGGCACTCCCAGGAGATGACCCAAGCCGAGGTCGATGCCTTGCGCAAAGCCGTGGGCCTGGAAGACGGCACGCCGTCTGCGCTCACCTTGATGCCGGTCCTCGGCCAGCGCAAGGCCAGCAAGACGGTGGTGGCCGGCAACGCGCGCAGCCAGGGCTATGTGGGCGGCCACAACACCGCCGATGAAGGCCGCGAGCTGCGCCGCTTCGACAACGTGCGCGAAGACCGCGGCCGCCGTGGCGCGCCCCGCAAGCCGCACGGCGGGCTGACCGTCAGCGGCGAGACAGCGGCCAAGCAGGCCAACAATCGATTCAAGGTAAAAGGGCCGCGACCACTGGGCCAGCACATGAAGCCGGGCGAGCAGCGCGGTGACAATCCTGCGGCCATGCGCACCTGGTTCGTGCCCGATGGCGTGGACACGGGTCCCAGCGGCCACCGCAATCCCGATGGCGCGCGCGGCCCGCGCAAGCCTTACGGCAGCAAACCCGGCGCCGGTCGTCCTGGTGCGCGTGGCCCCGGTGGCTCAGGCCCCGGCGGACGTCCGGGCGGTTCGCGCCCTTACGGCGAACGTGGCCCCGGCGGCGGCGCGGGCGAGCGTGGACCGCGCCGCGAAGGCGGCTTCGGTGCAGGCGATGCGCGCCCACAGCGCACGCCCAAGCCGTATGGGCATCCGGGCAATGCGCCGCATTTCCCCTCCGACCATGCACATGGCGGCGGCTTCAATCCGTATGGGGCAAGCGCCGACAACCGCAGCCCGCGTGGCCCACGCCCCGCTGGCGGCAATCGGCCCGGCAACGGCCCCAAGCCTGGCGGCAATCGACCCGGCAACGGCCCACGCGGCCCGCGCCCGGCCGGCGGCAATCGCGGCCCGCGCGGCCCCGGCGGTCGCTGATTCGCCGACACGACAAGGGCACCGCACGGTGCCCTTGTCGTTGGCGCGCCAGCCGGCCACGCGCCCGCACTCATCGCATCACGCTTGCCCAGACGGCGGCGCCCTGTCCGGGGCCATGGTCCCCGGCGCCAATTCCGGGCCAGTGACCACCTGCCATTCGGCTTTCCCCGCAGCCTGCAGCTGTGTCAGGTCCGCCTCGCTGCAGGACGGTTCGACATCCATCCTGCCGATGCAAATCGCCTGGTTGCGCCCGCTGGCCTTGGCCAGATAGAGCGCGGAGTCCGCCAGTCCCAGCGCCGATGCCCACGCCTGTCCGGGCAGCAACGGATAGCCGATCACGCCCAGCGAGACGCTGACCGGAATCGACTGCCCCTCAAACAAGAACGGCTCATTGCCGATCGCCTCCAGCACATTTCTAGCCACGATCGGCAGGGAACTGGCCGGCGTGCTGGGCAACACCAGCACGAACTCTTCGCCGCCCCAGCGCGACACCACGTCATTTTGGCGCAGCCGACTCTGCAATCGCTTGACCGTCTCCACCAGCACCGCATCGCCGGCCGCATGGCCACGCGCGTCGTTGATGCGCTTGAATAAATCCAGATCCAGCAAGATCAGGCCGAACCCCTGTGGATTCTCGGCCCGTTGCATCTGCGCCTGCAGCTTGTCCAGCAGGGCCTGCGCGTAGCGACGGTTGAACGCCCCGGTCAGGGCGTCCGTCGATGACTGCAGGGCCAGTGTTGCATTCACGTCGACAAGTTTCCGATTGGCTTTCCGGGCGCGCTGGATCGACTGCCACAACATCAGCAGCCCCAACCCGAAGACGCCGGCAAGCGCCAGCCACAGCCGTTGCTTCAAACCCTCCGCTTCCAGTTGACTCTGCTTGAGTCGGTTCTGCGCGGCCAGCTTCTCGATTTCGTCTGCCTTGCGCTGGGTGGCATATTTTTCCTGCAGCTCCAGGACTGCCGTTTCGCGCTCTTCCCGGATATGTTTTTCCTGCAATTGCATGATGGATTGCAGGGCCTCCAGCGCTTCCTGGTGGCGTCCGGCCTGTTTCAGGATCCTGACCAATTCCTCGGTGATTCCCAAGGTATAGACATCGATTCCACTCTTCTTCGACAGGTCGATGGATTCGCGCAGAATCGCGACCCCCTGGTCCACCTGCCCCATGCCGGCCCGGGCAATCCCGATATTGGCCATCGGTGCAATCTCGGCGCCCTGCTGCCCCGATTCCCGCGCCAGCTGCAGCGCCCGCTGCGCGTAGTCCAGCGTCTTCGGGTAACCGCCTGGCTGCGACAGCCAGAAATCCGAAAGATTGTTCAGGATGGTGGTCTTGTTGGGCAGCTGGTCGGGATCGTTGCCGGTCAGCGCCAGCCCCTTTTCCAGAATCGCGCGCTGGTGCGCGCGGTCCCCCACCAGCGAATAGGCATGCCCGAGGTCGAGGCAGATCTGGGCAAGCAACGCCGTGTAACCGATTTCCTCGGCGCGTCGATACGCTTCGTTGCCGACGTCGATCGCCCGCCTGGTATCGCCCAGATCCGCATTCAAGCCGATCATGCCGGCCAGGTTGAGCAGCTGCCCGGCCACATCGCCGCGTTGCCTTGCCTGCTCGCTGGCGCGCACGAACAGCTCGATCGCGCGGTTGTACTCGCCATTCCATTGCGCCAGCGCTGCCTCCGCCTCCAGGAGCGCTTGCTCGGCCTCCGGGGAATCCAACTGCTGCCGCAGCGCCTTGGCTTCCTTCAGACGGGCCAGGGCGGCACGCCTGGTGCGCCCGCGCCCGCCCTGCTCAAGCACCGCCGCGATCGCCAGATCAAATCGACAGCGGACACATTGTTCGTCGTCGGCCATGCGCTGCAAGACCGCCCTACTGGACTGCTGGATCGCGGGTTGCCGCCCCGCCCTGGCCAGTTGCAACAGGGACCGGTGATAGGTTCCGCGACGGGCCATCGAAGCGTTCGCACCCGGCACATCCTCGACGCTGGAGAGCCGCTGGATGGCGGCAGAAACCGACGGATAGCCGTGCGCCTGGAAATCGCGCAGCACGTCATCCATGCGCTCCTGCGCCATCGCCAGCGGCGACAGCGCGC
The DNA here is from genome assembly GCF_024498955.1 of Thermomonas paludicola. GTDB lineage: Bacteria > Pseudomonadota > Gammaproteobacteria > Xanthomonadales > Xanthomonadaceae > Thermomonas > Thermomonas paludicola. Next base: position 1,583,031 of record NZ_CP093311.1, read on the forward strand.
ACAGCAGCAAACCGGCAAGAACCTGCAATCGGGATTTCATCACTGTTCCGGCCCCGTGGAGGCGCGCATCGTCATGGCTGCGAAATCGTCCTGCGGATGAAATGAATCAATGGAACTCTAGCGACTGCCGTTGATGGATAGTGACCCACACGCGCCCGTATCTCAATGCAAGGTATCGGCAGGCGCATGCAAAACCGAGGGGCAGACCATCGCCCCGTGACGCATTGCGCAGCTTGCAACGGCTGGGAATGCCCGCATTGACCAATCGTGCGCGCGATTCCCGCAAAGGCGGCCAGCCATTGCCGTTGGCGGCGAGTCGCCGGACAGCGCCCTGCGCCGGCCACCTGCCCGCGACGGTTAAACTCGCGCATTCCTCCGGAGGCCTGCCATGCTCACCGCCTTGATCGCGCTGATCGCGCTCGCCACCGCGCAGCCGCAAGCCGCGCAGAATGCCGCGCCGGCGCCAATGGACTATGCCGACGCCAAGCGCCTGGCCGATGCCAATGAAAGCAGCGTCGCCGGGATCGCGCACGCGAGCATGCTTGCGGCGCAAAAAACGCTGCTGGATACCGGCGTCGCCGAGTGCGCCAGCCACGGTCTGCGCGAGGATTTCAGCCCGTTCACCGTGGTGATGCAGTTGAGTGCCGAGGGCCGCGTCCAGCAAACCTGGCGCCAAGGCGATTCGCCGCTGGCGATCTGCCTGCAGCGCTTCGTGCGCGACAAACTCGTGTTCGTGCCGCCCAAGGCGCCGTTCCACACGGCGCTGGAGATCAGCTTCACGAAGTGAGCGTATATTTATCTTCACCAGTAGAACAATCAGTCATTTCAGCAATGATTGATGAGATCATCAAAACAATCCATCCTGCTCCCAAGGCAAACGACATCGCGTCGCCACGCTCCGGAGCTGCACCATGAAGACAATCCTCGGCGTCACCTCTGCCCCCGGACGGCATTGGGTGGGCAACGGCTTCCCCGTCCACGGGATGTTTGGCTACAACGGCCCGGGCGTGGCCGAACGCAGTCCGTTTTTGCTGCTGGACTACGCCGCGCCCACCCGTTTCGAGCCAACCACGGAACGCCGTGGCGTGGGGCAGCACCCGCATCGCGGGTTCGAGACCGTCACCATCGTCTATGAAGGCGAGGTGGCACATCGCGACTCCACCGGCAATGGCGGCGTCATCGGCAAGGGCGACGTGCAATGGATGACCGCGGCCGGCGGCATCCTGCACGAGGAGTTCCACTCGCCCGCCTATGCGCAGCGCGGCGGCCCGTTCGAGATGGTGCAGCTTTGGGTCAATCTTCCGGCCCGGGACAAGTTGGGGCCCGCGGGCTACCAAGCGATCGGCGATGCCCAAATCCCCGGCGTGGCGTTGCCGGGCAAGGCCGGCACGGTGCGCGTGATCGCAGGCGAGTTCCAAGGCCGGCGCGGTCCGGCGCGCACCGCCAGCCCGATGCACGTGTGGGATGTTCGCCTGGCCAGCGGCGCCAAGGCGGACTTGCCACAACCCGACGGCTGGACTTGCCTGCTGGTGGTGCTGGATGGCGCCGTGCAACTGAATGGTCAAACCGTGTTGCGCGCCGCGCAGATGGCCACGCTGTCCACCACCGGCAGCGGCGTGGCGATTGAAGCGAACAGCGATGCCAAGCTGCTGCTGCTTGCCGGTGAGCCCATTGATGAACCGGTGATCGGCCACGGGCCGTTCGTGATGAACACCCAGCAGGAGATCATCCAGGCGATCGCCGATTTCAACGGCGGCAAGTTCGGGCGGATGTAAGCCACGCGGCGCAGGCAATTGACAAACGACACCACGCTGTTTGCATCATTGAACACGGCCGCCCATGAGCGGCCGTCCTCATTTGGAGACTGCCGTGGAATTCCGCACCATCATCGAACCCTTCCGCATCCACTCGGTCGCCCCGTTGCGGATGAGCACGCCCCAGCAGCGCAGCGAAGCGGTGGCCAGCGCCGGCTACAACCTGTTTGCCCTGCGCTCGGACGACGTGATGATCGACCTGCTCACCGACTCGGGCACCGGCGCGATGAGCCGCGACCAGTGGGCGGCGATCCAGCATGGCGACGAGTCCTACGCCGGCAGCCCGTCCTTCGAGATTTTCAAGAATGCCGTGCAGGCGCTGTTCCCGTTCAAACACGTGATTCCCACCCATCAGGGCCGCGCTGCGGAAAAAATCATTTTCACCGCACTGGGCGGCCGGGGCCGCAGCATTCCCAACAACACCCACTTCGATACCACTCGCGCCAACATCGAATACACCGGTGCAGAAGCGGTGGACCTGGTCATTGCCGAGGGGCGCGACCCGTCCAGCCTGCACCCCTTCAAAGGCAACATGGACGTGGCCGCGCTGGATGCCTTCCTGACCGCACGCAAGGGCAGCGTGCCTGCGGTGTTCATCACCATCACCAACAATTCCGGCGGCGGCCAGCCGGTCAGCCTGGCGAATTTGCGTGACACCAGCGCGCTGTGCCGCCGGCACGGCGTGCCGCTATTCCTGGATGCCTGCCGGTTCGCCGAGAACGCGTGGTTCATCCGCGAGCGCGAGCCGGGCCAGCAGGATCGCGCCGTCGCCGACATCGTGCGCGAAATGGCCCAGCTGGCCGACGGCATGACCATGAGCGCGAAAAAGGATCCGATGGGCAATATCGGCGGCTGGCTGGCGCTCAACGACGATGCGCTGGCCGAGCAGTGCCGCAACTTGCTGATCCTGACCGAAGGCTTCCCCACCTACGGCGGCCTGGCCGGGCGCGATCTCGAAGCGCTGGCGCAAGGCCTGAAGGAAGTGGTGGATCACGACTACCTGCGTTATCGCATTCGATCAACCGCCTATCTGGGCGATGCGCTGGTCAAGTCCGGCATTCCCATCGTCCAGCCCACCGGCGGGCACGCGGTCTATCTGGATGCACGCGGCCTGCTGCCGCATATCGCACCATTGCACTATCCGGGCCAGGCATTGGCGGTTGCGCTGTACACGGCCGGCGGCGTGCGCGGCTGCGAAATCGGCACGGTGATGTTCGGCCGCCAGGCCGACGGCAGCGAACTGCCGGCCGCCATGGACCTGGTGCGTCTGGCCATTCCGCGGCGCACCTATACGCAAAGCCATATCGACTACGTGATCGAGGTTTGCCAGCACGTGGCGAGCACTGCAAGCCAGCTGCGTGGTTACCGCATCGTCTCCGAGCCCGCGCAGCTGCGTCATTTCACCGCGCGTTTCGAGCCGATGGGCTGAACCATCGGCAATCGTGGTCGTGCCACCCGGGGCATGACCACGACCCGCTGCACAGTGGAAGACGTTTCACCGAACCCCCGCGAGCGCGCCGCAATGCAGGCCGCAGGCGCCCGGGGCGATCAGCGCAGGGCCGCGAGGGCCGCGGCGTAGTCCGGTTCCTGGCCGATTTCCGGCACCAGCTGCGCGTGCAGCACCTTGTCATGTTCGTCCAGCACCACCACGGCGCGCGCAGCCACGCCCGCCAGCGGGCCGTCTTCCAGCGCCACGCCGTAATCGTGCAGGAACCGTTGGCCGCGCATGGTGGAAAGCATGGTCACCTTGTTGAGGCCTTCGGCACCGCAAAACCGCCCTTGCGCGAACGGCAGGTCGGCGGAAATGCACAGCACCTCGGCATTGTCCAGGCTTGCGGCTTCCTGATTGAAACGCCGCACCGAGGTGGCGCACACGCCGGTATCCACGCTGGGAAAGATATTCAGCACCTTGCGCTTGCCGGCAAAGCCGGACAGCGCGCGATCCGACAGCTTGACATCGACCAGCTTGAACGCCGGCGCCTGGCTGCCCACCGCGGGGAAATTGCCGCCGACATGAACCGGGTTGCCGTGAAAGGTGACGCTGGACATAGCTGCATCCTGACTTGGGTTTGGAGCCACCATGCTAGTGCGACGCGTGTAATGCCAGCGTCACGAATCAAGGCACTACCGCCGTCCACTCGGCGGTGGAGAACTTGTCCTGCACCAGCGCCTCGGCACGCACCAGCTCGTGCGGGCGCACACTGTCGTCGGTCAGCTTGCAAGTGGCGCGGAACGTGTCGATCATGCGTGCAATCACCTCTTCCCGCGAAAGCCCGGTCTGGCTGCGCAGCGGATCCACGCGCTTGTTGGCGCTCTGCGTCGCCTTGTCCGACAGTTTCTCGCGGCCGATGCGCAGCACCTCCAGCATCTTCACCGCATCGATGTCGTAGGCCATGGTGACGTGGTGCAGGACCGCCTTGCCACGGCGCATCTGCGCGGCGCCTGCGATCTTGCCTGCGCGCGACGCGATGTCGTTCAGCGGCTGATACCAGGCCTCGATCCCCAGGGTGCGCAGCGCGTCCAGCACCCAGGCATCCATGAAGGCGTACGACTGTTCAAACGACATGCCCGCCACCAACGCTTCCGGCGCGGACAGCGAATAGGTGATCGTATTGCCCGGCTCGATGAACATCGCGCCCCCGCCGGTGATACGCCGCACCACCTCGATGCCGTGCTGTTGCGCACCGGCGGCATCCACCTCGTTGCGCAGGGACTGGAAGCGCCCGATCACCACCGCAGGCGCACCCCATTCCCACACCCGCAAGGTCGGTGCACGGCGACCCGCCGCCACTTCATCGGTGATGACTTCATCCAGCGCCATGTGCAGCGCGGGCGACTGTGGGCCGGCGTGGATCAGCCGCCAGTCGAACTCGGTCCAGCGTCCGCTCATGCACCCTCCTCGCTGTCGATGGCGCGGCGCACCGCCGTCGCGACCGCCCCTGCACTGACCCCATGCATCTGCGTGTCCGGCGGCAAGCCCGCCTGCACTGCCTGCGCCAACATCGCGGCATCGGCATCCGCCCGCAGGCCCGTCAGTGCCGCATTGATCGCATCCAGCGCGCTGTCCGGTTCCAGGAAGAAATCGCCACTGACGGCCACATGCGCCAGCCGGCCGTCCACGATGACCACGTCGGCCACCGCCAGCTTGCCGCCCGGCATCTTGAATTCACCGTGTTTGCGCATGCCCGGATTCTACGGCGCTGCGCCGACCAGCGCGCCTGATGCGGATCAAGCCTGCAGCACAAACCCATCGGCATCGCGCAGCGCCGGGAAGCGCTGGCGATGGGCCAGCAGTTCCGCCGCCTGCAGGGTGGTGGTGGTGACCACTTCCCCATCCGTGCATTCGCTGAGCGGATGGCCCAGGAAGTCGATGACCGCGCTGTCGCCGCTGTAGTGCAGGCCATTGCCGTCGTTGCCAACGCGATTGACGCCCACCACGAAGCACAGGTTTTCGATGGCGCGCGCGCGCAGCAGGGCCTTCCACGGATGGCTGCGCACTGCCGGCCAGTTCGCCACGTACAGGGCCACGTCGTAATCAGCCTGTCCAGCTTGCGCGGCATCGAAGCGGTTGCGCGAGAACACCGGGAAGCGCAGGTCGTAACAAACCTGCAGCAGGATGCGCCAGCCTTTCAATGTCACCACGACGCGCTCGCCTCCAGCGGCGTAGCGCTCGTGCTCGCCGGCAAACGAGAACAGATGGCGCTTGTCGTACTGCGCAAGCGCGCCGTCCGGCATGGCGAACAGCATGCGGTTGAAGACATTGTCGTGAAGCGGGCCCTCCGCGTCGCGCAGCTGCACGCTGCCTGTGACCACGGCATCCAGCTTCGCCGCCTGCTCGCGCAGCCATGCCACCGTCGGCCCGTCCATGCCCTCGGCATTGCCGATGGCCTCGTTGGAAAAACCGCTGGTGAAGGTTTCCGGCAACACCACCAGATCGGTGGTGCCGCGCAGCGGTGCGATCAGCCCGGCGTAATACGCGCGATTCGCCGCCGGATCATGCCAGCGGGTGTCGCCCTGGACGATGGAGACGCGAAGGTTCTGCATGCGGAACTCCCTTCCCTGTTGACCCTGCCCCTGCAGGTGGCAGAGACATGCCGATTGTTCCAGCTTCACGCCCGGAATGTAATCCGGGCCGGGGTTCACGCCTTCGGCGGATCCGGCACGAATTTCAGCACGTTGCCGTTGATGCAATAGCGCTTGCCGGTCGGCGGCGGGCCATCATCGAAGACGTGGCCCAGATGGATGCCGGAACTGGCGCTGCGCACCTCGATCCGATGCATGCCGTGGCTGTCGTCCGAGACGAACTGCAGTGCCCCCTGCATCGGCTCGAAGAAGCTGGGCCAGCCGCAGGCGCTATCGAATTTGGCATCGCTGCGGAACAGCGCCGCGCCGCTGACCGGGTCGAAGTAGGTGCCCGGCCGCGCCTCGTTCAAATGCGCGCCGGTGCCAGGTAATTCGGTCCCGCTCTCGAACGCGATGCGCTGCTGCTCGGGGGTGAGCTGGTGGTAGCCCAACCATTGCCAGAATTTTTTCGCATCCCCGGCGTAACCGGTGAAGCGCGACACTTCTTTTCTACCCTTGAACAAGACAATCGTCGGCGTGGCCAGCAGCGGACCTGCCAGCGTCCAGCCGGTGGGCGGCTGCTGCGAGTGGGTGCGCACGAACGGCACATCCGCCTTCCAGCTTTTCAGTACGTCCGCCTCGAATCGCTCGCAGTAGGGGCAATCCTCGGCTTCGTAAACCACCAGCTGCGCCGCCGCATGCAAGGCCACCGCGTCCAGCGGCGGATAGGCGATGCCGCCGTCAGCGATGCCGTATTTCACGCCAGTGCCGCCCAGCCCGCAGTAACCGTCCGGGTTCTTCAGCAGATAGTCCTGATGGCTTTCCTCGGCCCGGCTGTAGTTGCGCAGCGGCAGGATCTCAGTGGTGATGGTGCCGAAGCCCGCGTGGGCCAGGTTCTGCTGGTAGATGTCGCGGCTTTGCTCCGCCAGCATCTTCTGCGCCGCCGTGGTGAAGTAAATCGCGCTTCGATAGTTGCTGCCGATGTCATTGCCCTGCCCGCCCTGCTGGGTGGGGTCGTGGTTTTCCCAGAACGCGGCCAGCAGCGTGGCCAGATCCAGCCGCCTGGGGTCATAACGCACCCGCACCACCTCGGCATGGTTGCGTGCATGGCTGCGACCGGCGCGGATCAACCGCTCTTCCTGCAACACGTCCTCGTAGCTGACCTTCGGCGCATCGCCGCCGGCGTAACCCACTTCCACTTCGGCCACGCCCGGCACCGCGCGCAAGCGCTTCTCCGCGCCCCAGAAACAGCCCATGCCGAAGTAGATGTCCTGCAAGTGTTGCGCATTCACTGGGGTTCCTCCCGTTGCGGTTGCCACCGGGCGCGCCTGCAACGCCCGCCATCCCAACAGCGCCGCAGCTGCAGTCAGCAGCAGCGCGAACAACAGGGCGATCGTCTTTTCAGTTCGCATGGCACCCTCCGGCGCGTTGGCGTCAAAGCTTGGACAGCCGTTCGATGGCGCGGTTCACCGTGTCCTCGTTTTTGGCGAAGCACAGTCGCAGCAACCGCTGGCCGGCCGGCGGCACGGCGTAAAACGGTGACAACGGGATGCCGGTGACGCCGTGTTCGGCAGTCAACCAGCGCGCGAACTCCAGGTCGGGCAGGTCGCTGACCGCCGAATAGTCCACCAGCTGGAAATAGCCGCCCGGCACCGGCAATGGCTTGAACCGGGTGGCGAGCAACTGCTGGCGAAAGCGATCGCGCTTGTCCTGATAAAACGCGCCGAGGCCCTCGTAATGACCGGGCTCGGCCTCGATCATCTCGGCGAACGCATGCTGCGCCGGGTTGAACGAGCAGAACACGTTGTACTGATGGACCTTGCGGAATTCCGCCGACAGCGCCGGCGGCGCGATGCAGTAGCCCAGTTTCCAGCCGGTGCAGTGATAGGTTTTGCCGAAACTGGAAATGACGAATGCACGTTCGCGCAGCTCCGGATACAGCAGCGCGGATTCATGGCGCGCGCCGTCGAACACGATGTGTTCGTACACCTCGTCGCTGAGCAGCCAGATATCGGTGCCGCGCAGCAGTTCCGTCAGCGTTTGCATGTCGGCGACCGTGAACATGGCGCCGGACGGGTTGTGCGGGCTGTTGATCATCAGCATCCGCGTGTTCGGGGTCATGGCCTTGCGCACCGCGTCCCAGTCCGGGGCAAAGGTGACGGGATCCAGCGGCACGTGCACGGCGACCGCACCGGCGAGCTCAATCGCCGGCTCGTAGCAGTCGTAGCACGGGTCGAGGACGATGACTTCCTCGCCGGCACGCACCATCGCGTGGATCGCATTGAAGATGGCCTCGGTGGCACCGCTGGTCACGGTGATTCCCGCATCCGCATCCGGGCGCCAGCCGTAGCAGCGTTCGGTCTTGGCCGCGATCGCCTGGCGCAGCGCGGGAATGCCGGTCATCGGCGCATATTGGTTGTGCCCCGCCTGCATCGCCCGGCCCAACGCCTCCACCAGCCGCGACGGCACCGGGAAATCGGGGAAGCCCTGGCCCAGGTTCACCGCGCCATGCTCCGCCGCCAGCTGCGACATCACGGTGAAAATGGTGGTGCCGACCTTCGGCAGCTTGGTTTTGATCTGCATTGCCTTGCCATGTCGCGAAATGTTTCCAAAGTGTACGGAAACCGGCTGCCAGCGGATGCAGCCGACCCGCGTACCGTTCGCCATGCCGGTAGAATCGGCGCCCGATGCCCGACATGCAGACTTCCGCCAGCCCCCTGCTCGCCGCGCGCGGGCTTGCCTTCCTGCGCGATGACACCCCGGTGTTCGGCCCGCTGGATTTCGCCGTCGATGGCGGCGAAGCGCTGCTGGTGCAAGGCAGCAACGGCGCCGGCAAGACCACCTTGTTGCGGGTTCTGGCCGGCTTGCTGCACGCCGACACAGGCACATTGGACATCGATGGCCGGCCTGCCCGGGCAGACCTGCGCGCTCGCTACATTGCCTATCTTGGCCACTTGCCTGGCCTGAAGGCCGATCTCTCGGCACTGCGCAACCTGCGCTACCTGTGCGGGCTGCACGGCCGCCGGCGCGCGCAAACGCCTGCGGCCGCGATGGCCATCGTCGGGCTTGCCGGTTTTGAAGACGCGCCGCTGCGCACCCTGTCCGCCGGCCAGAAAAAACGGCTCGGGCTGGCCCGCCTGTGGCTGTCGCCCGCGCCGCTGTGGCTTCTGGATGAGCCCTACGCCAACCTCGACCTGGAGGGCATCACGCTGGTCAATCGCATGGTGCAGGCCCATTTGCGCGGTGGCGGCGCAGCGCTCATCACCACCCACGGCGCCTATGCGGCCCCGCCGGTGCGCACCCGCCTGCTGGAACTGGCGAAGGCCGGCACATGATGTGGCAAGCCGCCCGCGCCCTGATGACCCGCGACCTGCAGCTGCTGTGGGCGCGCCGCGGCGATGCCCTGCAGCCGGCCTTGTTCGCCCTGTTGACCGTGGTGCTGTTCGCCCTGGCGCTGGGCGGCGATGCCAAGGCGCTGGCACCGGTCGCCTCGGCGGTGCTGTGGCTGGCCGTGCTGCTGGCCGGCCTGCTGGCGCTGGACAACCTGTTCCGCGGCGATGCCGAGGACGGCTCGCTGGAACAGTGGATGCTGGCACCGGTGCCGCTGTGGTGGCTGGTGCTGGTACGCACGCTGATGCACTGGCTGACCACCGCGCTGCCGATGATCATCGCGGTGCCGCTGCTGGGCGAACTGCTGCACCTGCCGCACGCGCAGCTGCCGGTGTTGATGCTCTCGCTGCTGCTGGGTACGCCGATCCTCAGCCTGCTGGGCGCGGTCGTGGCCGCCCTCACCGTCGGCATGCGCCGCGCCGGAATCCTGGTGGCCCTGCTCGCACTGCCGCTGTATGTGCCGGTGCTGGTGTTCGGCGCCGGCGCCGTGGCTGCCGATGCCCAAGGGTTGGACGCGGTGGGTGCGCTGCTGTTGCTGGGCGCCGGACTGGTGCTGACGCTGGCACTGGCCCCTGCCACGGCGGCCGCGGCGCTGCGCATCGCCCACGCTTGAGGTGGATCAAGGCCGTCTTAACGCGCGCCGCCGGACAATAGCGCCACTGGCCGTGCGGCCAGCCCCACGAACCCTTGGAGCATGCGCATGAAGTCCCGTCACATCCTGCTTGCCAGTGCCATTGCATTGGCCCTGTCCGCCTGCGGCAATTCGTCCACCCCGGCCGAAACCACCGCACCCGCTGCCGATACGGCTGCGCCCGCGGAAACCACCGCAACGCCTGCCGAAACCGCGCCGACGGAGGCCGCACCTGCTGCCGCAGCCAGCACCAAGCCCGCTGTTGTCGAGAACTGCGCCACCAATATCGAAGCCAACGACGCGATGCAGTACAACGCGGACTCGATCACCGTTCCCGCCAGCTGCACCCAGTTCACCATCAATCTCAAGCACGCAGGCACCTTGGCCGCCAACGTGATGGGCCACAACGTCGTGGTATCGAAGGAAGCCGACATGGCCGGCATTGCCGCTGACGGCGCAGCCGACCCCGCCACCCACGTCAAGGCTGGCGACACCCGCGCCATTGCCCACACCAAGATCATTGGCGGTGGCGAATCCACCTCGATGACCTTCGACGTTGCCAAGATCAAGGACGGCGGCCCGTTCAAGTTCTTCTGCAGCTTCCCGGGACATCTTGCCCTCATGCAGGGCAGCATCCAGGTGCAGTAAGCCTCCTGCGTGGCCGGGCGGCGCAGGCCGCCCGCGCCCGCATCGACACCAGCCCGCACGCGGGCTGGTATCCTTTGCAGCAGTGCCCGCGGCCACCTTCCCGCCGCTTCCGCAAAGGCCACGATGTCTCCGCTGATCCGCTGGTTCCACCAACTCGGCTCGCCACCGTACTTCGACCGTTTCGCCACCCGCTGGGTGCCTTGGTCTTATCTGCTGGGCGGCTTGGCCATGGCCGTCGGCCTCTATGGCGCCTTGTTCCAGGTGCCTGCCGACTATCAGCAAGGCGACAGCTTCCGCATTCTTTACATCCATGTCCCGGCGGCGTGGATGAGCATGGCCATCTTCGGGCTGATGGCGTTTTATTCGGCCATCGCGCTGATCTGGCGGATCAAGCTCTGCGAAATCCTGGCGATGGCCTGCGCACCCACCGGCGCCGCGTTCACCGCCGTCACCCTGGTGACCGGTTCGATTTGGGGCAAGCCGATGTGGGGCACGTGGTGGGATTGGGATCCGCGCCTGACCACCGAATTGATCCTGCTGTTCCTCTACATGGGCGTGATGGGCCTGTATGCGGCCATCGATGATCGCCGCAACGCCGCCCGCGCCGCCGGCCTGCTGGCCATCGTCGGGGTAACGCTGCTGCCGGTCATCCACTGGTCGGTGGTGTGGTGGAACTCGCTGCACCAGGGCCAGACCATCCGCCTGTTCGGCAAATCCAGCATGGATGCCAGCATGTTGCCGCCGCTGCTATGGATGCTCGCCGGCACCAAGCTCTGGTTCATCGGCTCACTGCTGGCGCGCGCACGCGCCGACAACCTGCGCCGCGAAGCGGGCAAGGACTGGGTTGCGAAACTGGCCACGGGCGATGCCCTAGGGCGGCCGCCGCAATGAGCTACCGCGACTATGTCATCGCCGCCTACGCGGCTTTTGCGGTGATGCTGCTGTGGGACTTCCTGGTTCCCAGGCTGCAGCTTCGCGCCACGCTGCGCGCCGCCAAGCTGCGCATTGCACGCCGGCAAGCCACGCCAGCGCCCCCCACGGAACTTCCGCTGTCGCGGGACTGACCCAATCGCCATGCACCCCACCCGCAAGCGCCGCCTGTTGTTGATCGTTGCCCTGCTCGCCGTCGCCGGCATCGCCACTGCGCTGGTGGCCATGGCGCTGCAACGCAATGTCGCCTATCTCTACACCCCTCATGAAGTGCTCGGTGGCGAAGCGGGCCAGAACGTGCGCGATGGCGAAGCGCGCTTCCGCCTGGGCGGCATGGTCGCGGCCGGATCGTTCAAGCGTGCACCCGGCTCGATGGAGGCGCATTTCGACGTCGATGACGGCGATGCACGCCTGCCGGTGGTCTATACCGGCATCCTGCCCGACCTGTTCCGCGAGAACCAGTCGGTGGTGGCCACCGGCCGCATGAAGGGCGACGTGTTCGTGGCCGAGGAAGTGCTGGCCAAGCACGACGAAACCTACATGCCCAAGGAAGTGGCCGACAAGATGAGCGCCGCACACAAGAAGCACAAGGTGCAGGACGCGCAGGCAACGCCGGCGGAAGGCGCCAACTGATGCTTCCTGAACTCGGCCAGATCGCGCTGGCGCTGGCCATGCTGGTCGCCGCACTGCAGGCGCTGTTGCCGCTGCTGGGCGCGCAACGCAACCTGCCGCCGCTGATGGCCGTGGCGCGGCCCGCAGCCTATGCACAGTTGTTGCTGGTGGGCCTGGCGTTCGCCATCCTCACCCACGCTTTCGTCACCAGCGATTTTTCGGTGCAGTACGTGGCCGAGAATTCCAATTCGCTGCTGCCGGTGATGTACCGCTACACCGCCGTGTGGGGCGCGCACGAGGGCTCGCTGCTGCTGTGGGCGCTGGTGTTGGCGCTGTGGACGGCGGCCGTGGCGCGTTTCTCCAGCGCATTGCCGCTGCCGGTGGTGGCACGCGTGCTGGGCGTGATGGGCGTGGTGGCGGTTGGCTTCCTCGCCTTCCTGATCTTCACCAGCAATCCGTTCACCCGCATCCTGCCAGCCGCCGCCGAAGGCCGCGACCTCAACCCGCTGCTGCAAGATCCCGGCCTGATCATGCATCCGCCGATGCTGTACGCCGGCTACGTGGGCTTCGCCGTGCCGTTCGCCTTCGCCATCGCGGCGCTGCTGGAACGCCGCATCGATGCGCAATGGCTGCGCTGGACGCGACCGTGGACCAATGCAGCCTGGGCCTTCCTTACCGTGGGCATCGCCATTGGCAGCTGGTGGGCGTATTACGAGCTTGGCTGGGGCGGCTGGTGGTTCTGGGATCCGGTGGAAAACGCCAGCTTCATGCCTTGGCTGGTCGGCGCTGCCCTGCTGCATTCGCAGGCGGTGACGGAAAAGCGCGGCAATTTTGGTGGCTGGACGCTGCTGCTGGCGATCTGCGCGTTTTCATTGTCGCTGCTGGGCACGTTCCTGGTGCGCTCGGGCGTGCTGACCAGCGTTCACGCATTCGCGGCAGACCCGACGCGCGGCCTGTTCGTGCTGATCTTCCTCGGCATCGTGATCGGCGGCTCGCTGCTGCTGTACGCATTGCGCGCGCCGGATACCGACATCGATGCCAAGCCCTTCACCTTTGGCTCGCGCGAAACCCTGCTGCTGCTCAACAACCTGCTGCTGACCACCGCCTGCGCCATGGTGCTGCTGGGCACGCTGTACCCGCTACTGGCCGATGCGCTGGAGCTGGGCAAGATTTCGGTGGGCCCACCCTACTTCGCACTGATGTTCATCCTGCTGATGGCGCCGCTGGTGGCACTGGTGCCACTGGGCCCGTTGACCCGCTGGCAGCGCGAAGACATGTCAAAACCGCTGCGGATGCTGCTGCCGTGGGCCGTGCTGGCCCTGCTGCTGGGCGTCGCCGCCTTCTTCCTCGCCCCGCAGGGCCAGTGGAAGGCCGGCGCTGCCGTGCTGGGCGCGGCATGGGTGGCATTCGGCACGCTGCGTTTCGTCTGGACGCGCCTGCGCTCCGCCAGCGGACGCATCACCCGCGAGATGCTGGGCATGAGCCTGGCGCATCTCGGCATCGCCGTGTTCCTGATCGGCGCATTGCTGGTGGAGGGGCTGAGCCTGCAGCGCGAACTGGCGGTCAAGGCCGGCGACAACGTGACGCTGGGCGCCTACGCATTCCGCTTCGAAGGCATCGTCGAATCCGGCGGCCCGAATTACGTTGCCGATGTTGCAACCGTGCAGGTACGACGCAACGGCCGATTGCAGACCACCCTGCACCCGGAAAAGCGCCGCTATCGTGCCGGCGGCCAGGTCATGACCGAAGCCGGCATCGCGCCCGGCGTGCTGGGTGACGCCTATGTCGCCATCGGCGAGTCGCTGGGCAACGACACCTGGGCCATGCGCGTGTATGTCAAACCGTTCGTGCGCTGGATCTGGGGCGGCGCGCTGTTGATGGCGCTGGGCGCCGGCATCACCGCCACCGACCGGCGTTTCCGCAGCGTGCGCAAGGAGGCTGCATGAAGCCGTCCCGCTGGCTGCCGCTGGCCGCCTTCGCCCTGCTTGCGGTCTTGCTTGCGGCCGGCGTGTGGATGAGCCGCAAGCCCAACCGCGAAGCGCTGCCGTCGCCGTTGATCGGCAAAGCCGCACCGGCATTCGCCCTGCCCGTCCTGCACGACCCCGGCTACATCGTGAAACTGCAGGATCTCAAGGGCCAGCCGTTCCTGCTCAACGTCTGGGGCAGCTGGTGCGTGGAATGCCGGGTCGAGCACCCGGTGCTGACCAAGTTCGCCGAAACCAAGCGCCTGCGCGTGGTCGGCTATAACTGGAAGGACGAACCCGCCGACGCACTGCGCTGGCTGGAGCAGTTCGGCAACCCCTACATGGTGGTGCTGTCCGATGTCGAAGGCCGCACCGCATTGAACTGGGGCGTGTACGGCGCGCCGGAAACCTTCCTCGTCGACGGCAAGGGCATCGTGCGCTGGAAGCATGTCGGCCCGCTGACGGACGAGATCATCGGGCGGGAATTGCTGCCGCTGGTGGCGAAGATCGAGGCTGGGCGATGAACGCGCTATTGTCATTCGTCGCGCGGCGCTTCGGCGCGTCATTCCACCTGCGGCACGTCGGCCTGCCATCCATCACGCAACGCCTGGGCCCGTCCTTCCCGCGCAGGCGGGAATCGCGCTCCGCGTTGACTTCCCGCGCTCCGGACAACAGCGACTCCCGCCTGCGCGGGAAGGACGGCAAGGCGATCCTGCTCTCCGCCTGCCTGCTGCTCTCATTCATCGCGCTGCCCGCCTTCGCCCAGGCCAACCAGCAGGCCGACGCCGCGCCGCTGCAATTCCACAGCGCCGCCGAGGAAGCCCGCTTCCACGCACTGACCCTGCAATTGCGCTGCGTGATGTGCCAGAACCAATCGTTGGCCGACTCCAACGCGCTGATCGCCCTGCAACTGCGCCGCGAAGTGCTGGACCTGATGCGCCAGGGCAGGAGCGACGACCAGATCAAGGACTATCTGGTGCAGCGTTACGGCGAATTCGTGCTGTACCAGCCCCGCCTGGAACGCAGCACGTGGCTGCTGTGGGCCGGCCCCGCCTTGCTGTTGCTGCTGGGCGCGGGCACGGTGATCGTCATCGTGCGGCGGCGCAAGCCCGGCACCGCCATCCCCGACGACGCACAGGAGTGGTGATGGCCGCCTTCATCGCAATCGCCGCCCTGCTGTGCCTGCTCGTGCTCGCCGTGCTGCTGCGTCCGCTATGGCGTGAGGCGCGCGGCGTGGCCGTGGGCGTCGGCATCCTCACCCTGTTGTCCACGGCCCTGCTGTATCGGCTGGAGGGCACGCCGCAGGCGCTTGACCCGGCCGTGCGGCACGCGCCGCAAACGCTGGAAGAAGCCGTCGCCCAGCTCAAGACCGCGCTGGCCCGCGACCCGCAACAGGCCGACGGCTGGGCGCTGCTGGGGCAGGCCTATCTGCGCATGGACAACCCCGCCGGCGCGCGCGATGCCTTCGCCAAGGCCGCCCGACTTGCGCCGGGCAATGCCGACATCCTGGTCGAGGCGGCGCAGTCCCGCGCCTTGGCCGATGCCGGCCACGCGTTCGATGCACAGGCACTGGCGCTGTTGAACGCAGCGCTGGCGTCCAATCCCGATCATCAACGCGCACGCTGGTTCCTCGGCGTGGCCCAGCGCCAGGCCGGCAACAACGCCGAAGCCGCCGCGACCTGGGCACCGCTGCTGGCGCAGGTGGACGCACCCACCGCCGCCAGCCTGCGCAAGGAAATCAACGCCGCGCGCGCACAGGCCAATCTGCCACCGCTGCCAGAACCCGCCAAGCAACCCACCTTGCTCACGGTGACGGTCACGCTGGACCCGGCACTGGCAGCGCGCATTCGCCTGCAGCCCGAGGCCAGCGTCTTCGTGATCGTGCATCAACCGGGCGGCATGCCGATGCCGGTGGCGGCGCAGAAACATGCGCTATCAGACCTGCCGTTCACCGCCGAATTGAGCGACGCCGACAGCCCGATGCCGACCCTCAAGCTCTCGCAAATGCGGGAAATCGAGCTGGTGGCGCGCGTGTCTGCCAGCGGCAGCGCCGAGCGGCAGGCCGATGACCTGGAATCCAAGCCGGTTCGGGTCACGCTGCCGACGAAGGGGCCAGTGGCATTGGTGATCGCACCCGGACCTTGAAGATGGCATGGCGACATGCGCAAACGGCATGATCGCCTGCCCCCGCAAGGGGGATGATGGCTCTCTGGTTTTCATCATCGCATCGCCATGGCCGAATTCATCCCGCCCGGCACCCGCTGGGTTGACCTTCCCTCCCCGTTTCCGATGAAGCGCGGCGGCGCCTTGCATGGCGCACGTCTCGCCTTTGAGACCTGGGGCCAGCTCAATGACGACCAGTCCAACGCCATCCTGATCCTCACCGGCATGTCACCGGATGCACACGCGGCGGCAAACACGGACAACCCCGCACCCGGTTGGTGGGAGTGGATGGTCGGCCCCGGCAAGCCCATCGACACCCGCCGCTGGTTCGTGATTTGCGCAAACGCGCTGGGAAGCTGCAAGGGCAGCACCGGCCCGGCATCGCCGAACCCGGCCAACGGCGCGCCCTACCGTCTGGAGTTCCCGGAACTGTCGGTCGAAGACGGCGCCGACGCGGCCACAGTGTTGGTACGTGAACTGGGCATCACCCGGCTGGCTTGCGTGGTGGGCAATTCGATGGGCGGCATGACCGCGCTGGCGCTGTTGGCGCGCCATCCCGGCATCGCCCGTTATCACATCAATATCTGCGGCGCCGCGCGCGCACTGCCGTTTTCCATCGCCATTCGTTCGCTGCAACGCGAGGCAATCCGGCTGGATGCCCACTGGAACAACGGCGACTACAGCGACACCCAGTACCCCGAAAACGGCATGCGCATGGCGCGCAAGCTGGGCGTGGTCACCTACCGCTCGGCGCTGGAGTGGGATGGCCGCTTCGGGCGCGTGCGGCTGGACGCCGACCGGCGCGGGGACGACGAGCCGTTCGGGCTGGAATTCGAGGTGGAGAGCTATCTGGAAGCACACGCCCGCCGCTTCGTGCACCGCTACGACCCCAATTGCTACCTGTATCTCAGCCGCTCGATGGACTGGTTCGATCTGGGCGAATGCCACGACGGCGACACCGTGCGCGGGCTCGCCGCCATCGAGGGTGTGGAGCGCGCGCTGGTGCTCGGCGTGAAGACCGACATCCTGTTCCCCATCCAGCAGCAGGAGGAAATCGCCAACGGACTGCGCCGCGCCGGCTGCGATACCCGCTTCCTGCCGATGCCCTCGCCGCAGGGCCATGACGCCTTCCTGGTCGATGCCGAGCGGTTCGGCCTCGCCGTCGCCGGCTTCCTGCGCATGCTGCCGGCGGCAGAATTTGTTGCAGACAAAGTCGCGTAAGCGCTTCGCTCGGCTATACTGCGTCCCCGCGCCGGAGTGGCGGAATCGGTAGACGCAGCGGACTCAAAATCCGCCGCCCTTAAAAGCGTGGGGGTTCGAGTCCCCCCTCCGGCACCAAGGCAACACCCAAAGCCCGCGTCCTGCGGGCTTTTGCACTTCATGCGGACGCGTTCTGCACGCCCGCAAGGCAACACCACGGAGGCCGCATGCTTCTCGATCTTGCCGGACAACACGCGCTGGTCTGCGGCGCATCCGAAGGCATCGGCCACGCTGCTGCCATCGAGTTGGCCACACTGGGCGCCAGCATCACCCTGCTGGCGCGCCGCGAAAGTGCGCTGCGCGACGCTGCCGCTGCATTGCCGCAAGCGCAGGGGCAAACCCATACCTATTTGGCCGTGGACATGGCGGATGCCGCTGCGCTGCGCGCGGCGGTGGAGGCGCGTGCCGCGCGACAGCCGCTGCATATCCTCATCAACAACACCGGCGGCCCGCCGGGCGGGCCCGCACACACGGCGAGCATCGATGCCTATGTGGATGCGTTCCACAAACATCTGATCGCCAACCAAACCCTGCTGCAGGCGCTGCTGCCCGGCATGCGCGCGGCGCGCTGGGGGCGCATCGTCAACGTGATTTCCACCTCGGTGTATGAGCCGATTCCCGATCTCGGCGTGTCCAACACCATTCGCGGTGCGGTGGCCAGTTGGGCCAAGACGCTGTCGCGTGAATTGGGCAGTGACGGCATCACCGTCAACAACGTGCTGCCCGGCTACACCCGCACCCGCCGGCTGGAGCAGATCCTGATCGATCGCAGCGCCGCGTCCGGCAAGTCCCAGGACGCGGTGGCGCAGGCCATGCTTGCCAGCGTTCCGGTGGGCCGGTTCGCCGAAGCCGGCGAAATCGGCGGCGTCATTGCCTTCCTGTGTTCGCCGGCAGCGGCCTACGTCAACGGCCAGTCGCTGGCAGTGGACGGGGGCCGCATGCAGTCCATCTGACGCCGTGCCCGAGGGCCCGGAAATCCGCCGCGCCGCTGACAGACTGGCCGCAGCAGTGGTGGGCCAGCCGTTGCTATGCGCCGAGTTCGCGCTCCCGGCGCTCAAGCGCTTCGAGCGCGAGCTGCCGGGCCAGCGCATTCTCTCCATCACCCCGCGCGGCAAGGCGCTGCTGACCGCATTCGAATCGGGCTGGACGCTGTACAGCCACAACCAGCTGTACGGCGTGTGGAGGGTGACGCTGCCGGGCCAGCGCCCTGCCAGCACGCGCAGCCTGCGCGTCGCGCTGGAGACCGCACATGCCAGCATCCTGCTGTATTCGGCCTCCGACATCTCGATGTGGCGCAGCGACGAGATCGAAGCCCATCCTTTTCTGCGCAGGCTGGGCCCCGATGTGCTCGACCCGGCATTGGATGCCGCGGCCGTGGCGGCGCGCCTGCAACGCCCTGCGTTTCGCGGCCGGGCACTGGGCAGCCTGCTGCTGGATCAAGGCTTTCTGGCCGGCATGGGCAACTACCTGCGCGCCGAAGTGTTGTTCGATGCAAAGCTGCATCCGGCCCGCCGCCCCTGTGACCTGGATGCAGCGCACACCATGCGGCTTGCCGAGGCGCTGCTGGCGATCCCGCGCCACAGCTATGCGACACGCGGCATCGAGCCCACTGCGGGCATGCGTGCCGACTATCTGGCGCAAGGGCAAGGCAGCTTCCGCTTTCGCGTGTTCAAGCGCGATGGCCTGCCCTGCATGACCTGCGGGACCTCGCTGCTGCGCATCACCCACCATTCGCGGCCGATGTACCTTTGCCCGCACTGCCAAACGGACTGACGCGATGCGCCGCAAACACGGCGCACGGTAAACTCGGCGCATGCAACGCTTCGGACACGTCATCGGTGCCGCCTGCGATGAGACTGCCAACTCGCGCTGGCTACCCGTCTTCGAGCCCGCCACCGCGCAGCCCTACGCGCAGGTTGTCGCCGGCAATGCGGCCGATGTGGATGCCGCCGTTGCCGCCGCCAGCGCTGCGGCGCCAGCCTGGTCCGGGCTGCGGAACAGCGAACGCGCGCGCCACCTGGAACGGCTGGCCGATGCATTGGACGCACGCATCGAACACTTCGCCCGCGCCGAAGCCGTGGACGGCGGCAAGCCGCTGGCGCTGGCCCGCGATGTCGAGATCCCGCGCGCAGTGTCCAACCTGCGCTTCTTCGCCCATGCCGCCACCCAGTTTTCCAGCGAATCGCACCACGGCGAAGCCGGGCTGAACTACACCCTGCGCCAACCGTTGGGCGTGGTGGCCTGCATCAGTCCGTGGAACCTGCCGCTGTACCTGTTCACCTGGAAGATCGCACCGGCGCTTGCTGCCGGCAATACGGTGGTCGCCAAGCCCTCGGAAATCACGCCCGCCACCGCAACGATGCTGGGTGAACTGGCGCTGGACGCCGGCCTGCCGCCGGGCGTGCTGACTATCGTCCACGGGCTGGGCCCTGAGGTGGGCGAGCCGCTGGTGATGCATCCGCACGTGAAAGCCGTGTCGTTCACCGGAAGCTCCGCGGTGGGCCGGCGCATCGCCGGGCTGGCCGGCCCGCTGCTGAAAAAAGTGTCGCTGGAACTGGGCGGCAAGAATGCGACGCTGGTGTTTGCCGACAGCGACTGGCGCACGCACCTCGACACGCTGGTGCGCAGCGCGTTCCAGAACAGCGGGCAGATTTGCCTGTGCGGTTCGCGCCTGCTGGTCGAACGGACGATTTACGCGGACTTCCGCAACGCCTTCGTCGAACGCGCCCGCGCGCTGCGCCTCGGCGCGCCGCTGGAGGCCGGCACGCAGCTCGGCCCGATGGTCTCGCAGGCGCATTTCGACAAGGTCATGGCGGCCATCGAACGCGCGCGCGCCGAAGGCGGGCGTGTGCTCTGCGGCGGCGATGCCGTGGATCGCGCCGGCTGGTTCATTGCGCCCACCGTGATCGAAGGCCTGGGCCCGGACTGCGCGACCAATCGCGACGAAATCTTCGGCCCAGTCGCCACATTGCAGCCTTTTGATGGCGACGACGAGGCACTGGCCCTGGCCAATGCCAGCGATTACGGCCTGTCGGCCTCGGTGTTCACCAACAACCTCGCACGCGCACACCGCCTCGCCGCCGATCTGCGGGTTGGCATCGTCTGGATCAATACGTGGCTGATGCGCGATCTGCGCACGCCATTCGGCGGCACCGGCGCATCCGGGCTTGGTCGCGAGGGCGGCCTGGACGCGATGCGCTTCTTCACCGAACCACGCAACGTCTGCATCGCCCTGCCCGCCAATTCCTGACAAGGCTTCCCATGAAGAAAGAACTCGACACGCTGCTGCAAAACAATCACGCCTGGGCCGAACGCGTGACCCGCGAAGACCCCACCTTCTTCGAACGCCTGTCAAAGCAGCAGGCGCCGGACTACCTCTGGATTGGCTGTTCGGATTCGCGGGTGCCGGCCAACCAGATCATGGGGCTGGCACCGGGCGAGGTGTTCGTGCATCGCAATATCGCCAACGTCATGGTGCATACCGATCTCAACTGCATGTCCGCCATCCAGTTCGCGGTGGATGTGCTCAAGGTGCGCCACATCCTGGTGGTGGGTCATTACGGCTGCGGCGGCGTGGGCGCCGCCATGCACGGCACGCGACTGGGGCTGGCCGACAACTGGATTCGCCACGTCGGCGACGTTGCGCAAAAGCACGCGGCTCTGCTCGAAACATTGCCGGAAGAACAACGCCACGATGCGCTGTGCGAACTCAATGCCATTGAGCAGGCCGAGAACGTGTGCCTGACCACGGTGATCGGCGATGCCTGGGCACGCGGCCAGCAACTGGCCGTGCACGGCTGGGTGTACAGCCTCGCCGACGGCAAGGTGCGCGAACTGGGCATGGATGTGGACTCGCCGGAAGCATTGGAGGCCGTGTATGCCTGGGCCATTTCCGGCGTAGGCGAGCGCCGTGGAGTGCATGCATGAGCTGCAGCATCCACGCGGCAGCGGCCCCCGGATCCGTGGGCCACTATCCGCATGCGCGCCGCGTCGGCGACCTGCTGTTCCTGTCCGGCATCGGCCCGCGCAATCCCTCCGACGATTCGATCCCCGGCAACGACTACTTCGCCGACGGGCGGGTGCGCAGCTACGACATCGAAGCGCAGGCGCGCGCGGTGCTGGCCAACGTGCGCGCGGTGCTGGAAGCCAGCGGCGCGCGCTGGGACGACCTGGTCGACGTCACCGTCTATCTCACCGACATGGCGCGCGACTTCAAGGCGTACAACGCGGTCTGGGCCGAGCACTTCCCCGACGCCGCCAGCGCGCCCTGCCGCACCACCGTGGGCATCACCGCGCTGCCCACGCCGATCGCCATCGAGCTGAAGTGCGTCGCCGCTTTCGGGAGCCGCCCATGACCTCCATCCTGTTCGTCCTGCTGCTGGCGGCGGCCGGCACCGCCTCCGTCGCCGAACCCTTCAAGCCGACCGACAATCCCGAACTGGCGCAGCTGTTCCGGCAGGATCAGGCCGACCGCGACGCCGCCGACATCGACTGGAACGCCGTCGGCCCGCGCGACCAGGCGCGCAAGGCGCGCGTCCAGGCGCTGCTGGAGGCCGGCGTGGTGCGTTCCGCCGCCGACCACTACCACGCCGCGATGGTCTTCCAGCACGGCGATTCGCTGGCCGACTACCGCCTCGCGAACGCGCTCGCCACCCTCGCGATGGCGCAGGCGCCGGACGATTCCCACTACCGCTGGCTGGTCGGCGCGAGCTGGGACCGGCTGCTGATGCGGCAGCTGCAGCCGCAGTGGTACGGCACCCAGTACAAGGGCGACGCCAAGGGCCTGTACCTGTATCCGGTGGCGAAGGACGCGGTGACCGACGAGGAGCGCAAGGCGATGGTCGGGCACACGCTGGCCGAAGAACTCGCCCACGTCGCCGAGGCGGCCAAAGAGATGGGCCTGCCGGTCCGCGCCGCCGCGCCGACCATCGAGGAACTGCGCCGCGAATCCACTACCAGCGAGGCCCCCTGACATGCTGCCCGCCACTTTCAACCTGCACGCCTGGATCGAGGAACACCGCCACCTGCTGAAGCCGCCGGTAGGCAACAAGTGCATCGTGCAGGAGGACTTCATCGTGATGATCGTCGGCGGGCCGAACGCGCGCACCGACTACCACTTCGAGGAAGGCCCCGAGTGGTTCTTCCAGCTGGAAGGCGAGATGGTGCTGCGCGTGCAGGAAGACTTCGACGGCGAGCGCGGCACCGCGCGCGACATCCCGATCCGCGCCGGCGAGGTGTTCTACCTGCCGCCGCGCGTGCCGCATTCGCCGCAGCGGATGGAGAACTCGGTGGGCCTGGTGATCGAGCGCAAACGCCTGCCGCACGAGGACGACGCGCTGATGTGGTTCTGCGTGGGCTGCAACCACAAGCTGTACGCGGAGTTCTTCCACCTGCATGACATCGAGCAGGATTTCTTCCGCGTGTTCGAGACGTTCTACCGCGACGACCACCTGCGCACGTGCAGCCAGTGCGGCACGCTCAATCCGCGACCGGGGCGCTACGAGCAACCCGCCGAATAAGCGCGTTGCCGGCACCAACAAAAAGCGGGCCGAAGCCCGCTTTTTGCGTTGAAGCGATGGCGCAAGCGCGGCTTAGGCAGCCGCACCCTCGCCTTCTTCCACGGCCTTCATCGACAGGCGGATGCGGCCCTGCTTGTCCACTTCCAGCACCTTGACCTTGACCAGATCGCCTTCCTTCAGCACGTCACCCACCTTCTCGACGCGATCGTTGGAGATCTGCGACACGTGCACCAGCCCGTCCTTGCCCGGGGCGATGGTCACGAACGCGCCGAAGTCCATGATCTTGGCGACCTTGCCTTCGTAGATCCGGCCCGGCTCGACGTCGCTGGTGATCTGCTCGATGCGCGACTTGGCGGCCTGGCCGGCGGCCGCGTTCACCGAGGCGATGGTGATGGTGCCGTCGTCCTGGATATCGATCTGGGTGCCGGTTTCCTTGGTGATCGCCTGGATCACCGAACCGCCCTTGCCGATCACCTCGCGGATCTTGTCCGGATGGATCTTGATGGTCAGCAGGCGCGGCGCGTAGTCCGACAGCTCGGCGCGCGGCGTGGTCAGTGCGCTGGCCATTTCACCGAGGATGTGCAGGCGACCGGCCTTGGCCTGCGCCAGCGCGACCTTCATGATCTCTTCGGTGATGCCCTGGATCTTGATGTCCATCTGCAGCGCGGAGATGCCGTTGCTGGTGCCGGCGACCTTGAAGTCCATGTCGCCCAGGTGATCCTCGTCGCCGAGGATGTCACTCAGCACCACGAAGTCGTTGGCCTCCTTGACCAGGCCCATCGCGATGCCGGCCACCGGCGCCTTCACCGGCACGCCTGCGTCCATCAGCGCCAGCGAGCTGCCGCAGACCGAGGCCATCGACGAGGAACCGTTGGACTCGGTGATTTCCGAGACCACGCGGATGGTGTAAGGGAACGCTTCCATGGTCGGCATCACCGCCAGCACGCCGCGCTTGGCAAGGCGGCCATGGCCGATCTCGCGGCGCTTCGGGCCCATCATGCGGCCGGCTTCGCCCACCGAGTAGGGGGGGAAGTTGTAATGGAACAGGAAGTGTTCCTTGTACTCGCCGCCCACGGCATCGATGATCTGGCCATCGCGCGCGGTGCCCAGGGTAACCGCCACGATCGCCTGCGTCTCACCGCGGGTGAACAGCGAGGAGCCGTGCACGCGTGGCAGGATGCCGACCTTGGAGGAGATCGGGCGCACGGTGTCCAGCGCGCGGCCGTCGATGCGGACCTTGGTGGCCAGCACCGAGTTGCGCATGGTCTGGTATTCCAGCTCGCCGAATTCCTTCGAGACGTCGGCGGCCTTCCAGCCGTTGGCCTCGATCTGCGGCGCCAGCTCGGCCATCACGGCCTTCTTCAGCGCGGAGATCGCGTCCTTGCGCTCCAGCTTGTCGCGGACCTGGAACGCGGCCGCCAGCTTGCCGCCAACCGCAGCCTCGAGGGCGGCGATCATGGCGTCATCCTTCGCCGGCGCCTGCCAATCCCACTTCGGCTTGCCGGCTTCCGCGACCAGCGCGTTGATGGTGTCGATGGCGACCTGCATCTGCTGGTGGCCGAACATCACCGCGCCCAGCATCACGTCTTCGGACAACTCGGCGGCCTCCGATTCGACCATCAGCACGGCATCCTTGGTGCCGGCAACCACCAGCTCCAGCTGCGATTCCTTCAGCTCGCTGACGCCGGGATTGAGCACGTACTGGCCGTTCACGTACCCGACCTTGGCCGCACCGATCGGGCCCTGGAACGGGGCGCCGGTCAGGGCGACGGCAGCCGAGCAGCCAAGCAGCGCCAGGATGTCGCCATCCACTTCCGGGTTCAGCGACATCACCGTGGCGATGACCTGCACTTCGTTGCGGAATTCGTCGGGGAACAGCGGGCGCAGCGGGCGGTCGATCAGGCGGCTGGTCAGCGTTTCCTTCTCGGTCGCGCGACCTTCACGCTTGAAGAAGCCACCCGGGATGCGGCCACCGGCGTAGAACTTCTCCTGGTAATCCACGGTCAGCGGGAAGAAGTCCTGCCCTTCGCGCTGGGTCTTGGCGGCAACGGCGGTGCACAGCACCACGGTGCCGTCGCAGCTCACCATCACCGCGCCGCCGGCCTGGCGTGCGATCTCGCCGGTTTCAAGCGTGACCTGGTGTTTGCCGTACTGGAAAGTTTTGCTGATCTTCGCCACTTGGGAATCCTTCGATGTCTTGCTTCGTCAACGCAGGCAAGCCCCGCTTGTCTGCGCTGCATCGCCAGGCGATGCGGGAATGCGGCATTGCCGCGATGAATGATTTCGGCCGCACAAAAACGAACCGCGGCGCATTCCTGCGCCGCGGCGGGTATTCAATCAGCGACGCAGGCCGAGTTTGCCGATCAGCGCCCTGTAACGCCCCGCATCCTTGCCGTGCAGGTAGTCGAGCAGGCTGCGGCGGCGGTTGACCATCATCAGCAGGCCGCGCCGGCTGTGGTGATCCTGCTTGTGCGCCTTGAAATGCTCGCTGAGCTGCTCGATGCGAGCGGTCAGCAGGGCGACCTGCACTTCCGGAGAGCCGGTGTCGTTGTCGCCGCGCTTGTGTTCGTTGATGACTTTCTGGGTGTCGATGGACATGCTTGCCTCGTCGTCGCGTGGCCGGCAGGAACGGGCGGAAGTGACCGCCTGCACCGCACGGCTCGCCGTGTGAATGAAAGGAATTTCAGTGAAATCGCTCAGGTGAGCGCCGGAATTATAGCCCGGGCTGCTGCCTGCGGGCAATTCGCGTGCTCGTGCAGAGGAATGCCGCGCTTACGCAGCCGGGGCAGCGTTGGCCACCGCCCAGCGAAACAGGCGCACCGGGCGCAGCCCGCCGTCGGCATTCACCTCGCCCAAGCCCAGCCCGCGGCCGCATTCGTCCAGAATCGCCACCTGCCCGCAGGCCGGATAGGGGCCGTGCAGTCCCTGCCCACGCCCCAGTCGTTGCGCCTGTGCAGTATTCACCCGCACCCCCGGCCACGAGGCCATCCCCGCCTCGATCGGCAGCAGGCAGGCATCCAGCACATGTTCGCCAGCCTGCTCCAGCAGGCTTTGCAGCGCCTCCAGCGTCCACATCTTCGGTTCGCGGAACGGGTCCACCCACAGCCGACGCAGCTGGGCCACGTGCGCGCCGCAGCCGAGCAGTTCACCAAGATCGCGCACCAGGCTGCGCACATAAGTGCCAGAGCCGCACTCCACGTGCAGTCGCAGATTCGGGGTGCCCGCATCCAGCAGATCGGCCGCATTCAGCAGTTCGAAGGCATGCACGTCGACGTCACGTTCCTCCACCTCGATGTGCTCACCGCGCCGCGCCTTGGCGTACAGCGGCTCACCGCCACGCTTGAGCGCCGAATAGATCGGCGGGCGCTGGCGGACGCGGCCGGTCAGCTGCCGCAGTGCCGCATCGATGACGTCGATGGACAGTGCGGGCACCGGCCGCTCGCGCAGCGCATGGCCATCGGCATCGTCGGTATCGGTGACGATGCCCAGCCGAGCCACGGTTTCATAAGCCTTGCGCGCGCCCAACAAGCCGCCGGCGATCTTGGTGGCCTCGCCGAAGCAGACCGGCAACAAGCCGGTGGCCAACGGATCCAGGCTCCCGGTATGCCCGCCTTTCTCGGCGCGGAACAGATGCCGCACGCGTTGCAGGGCCTGGTTGGAGGACAAGCCCTGCGGCTTGTCGAGCAGCAGGATGCCGTCCAGCCGGCGGAATACCGTGCGCTCGCGCCGTGCGCGCGAAGCCGGCCGGCTAGTCGGAATCGTCACTGGTGCGCAAGTCGCGCAGCAGGTTGTCGATGCGCTCGCCGCGATCCACCGATTCGTCGTAGTGGAAATGCAATTCCGGCACGTGCCGCATTTTCACCGCGTGCGCCAGCTGGTAGCGGATCTCGGGAGCCAGCGCCTTCAGGGCCTTGACCGTTTCCGCCGCACGCTCCGCCAGCAACACGGTCACGAACACCTTGGCATGCGCCATGTCGCGGGTGACCTCGACGTCGGACACGCTGGTCGAGGTCAGCCCGTGTTCGCGAACGAATTCGTGCACCAGCGTGCCCAGCTCGCGACGGAGCTGGGCGGACACGCGGTCGGTGCGATGAAAGGATTTCCGTGCCATGGCCATGTGCTCGCCTTACAGCGTGCGCTGTACCTCGATGCGCTCGAAGCACTCGATCTTGTCGCCCGGCTTGACCTGGTCGTAACCCTTCACGCCGATGCCGCATTCGGTGCCGTTGCGCACTTCATCCACGTTTTCCTGGAAGCGACGCAGTGAATCCAGTTCGCCGGAGAAGATGACGGTGTCGTCACGCAGCACGCGCACCGGCTTGCCGCGGCGGATATGGCCTTCCACCACCACCGAGCCGGCGATCGAGCCGAACTTCGAATGACGGAACACCTGCTGCACGTGCGCCGTACCGATGATTTCTTCGCGGATTTCCTTGCCCAGCACGCCGGACGCGATCTGCTTCACCTGGTCGATGACGTCGTAGATGATCGAGAAATAACGCAGGTCGACGCCATTGCCCTCGATCACCTTGCGTGCGGATGCGTCCGCACGCACGTTGAAGCCGATCACGGTGGCCTTGGACGTCGCGGCAAGCTGCGCATCCGACTCGGTGATGCCGCCCACGCCAGAGCCGATCACGTTGATCTTGATCTGATCGTTCGACAACCCGATCAATGCCTCGCGCAGCGCCTGCATGGTGCCGTGCACGTCGGCCTTGACCACCAGGTTGAGCGCCAGCTGGCCAGCCCCCTCGCCCATTTGCGCCAGGATGTCTTCCATGCGGTTGCCCGCCGAAGCCACCAGCCGCAGCTCGCGACGCTTGGCATCACGCTGCTGGGCCACGTCCTTGGCCAGGCGTTCATCAGCCACGACCACGAAGTCGTCACCTGCCTCCGGCACGCCGGACAAGCCGAGGATCTGCACCGGGATCGACGGCCCGGCGCTTTGCACCTGTCCGCCAGTCTCGTCGAACAAGGCACGCACGCGCCCATACTGGATGCCGCACACCAGATAATCGCCCTTCGCCAGGCTGCCCTGCTGCACCAGCACCGTGGCAACCGGGCCGCGCCCCTTGTCCAGCGCGGACTCGATGACCACGCCGGTGGCGCGCCCCTCGAATACCGCCTGCAGATCCAGCACTTCGGACTGCAGCAGGATGGCGTCCAGCAGGTCATCCACGCCCTGGCCGGTCTTCGCCGACAACTCGACCATCTGCACGTCGCCGCCGAACTCCTCGGACACCACGTCGTGCGTCAGCAGGTCGCTCTTGACCCGCGACGGGTCGGCATCGGACTTGTCGATCTTGTTGATTGCAACGATCAGCGGCACCTTGGCCGCCTTGGCGTGCTGGATCGCTTCGGCCGTCTGCGGCATCACGCCGTCGTCGGCCGCCACCACCAGCACCACGATATCGGTGAGCCTGGCGCCACGCTGGCGCATCTGGGTAAATGCGGCATGGCCGGGGGTGTCGAGGAAGCTGATCACGCCCTTCGGCGTTTCCACATGGTAGGCACCGATGTGCTGGGTAATGCCGCCAGCTTCGCCGGTCGCCACCTTGGTTCGGCGGATGTAGTCCAGCAACGAAGTCTTGCCGTGATCGACATGCCCCATGATGGTGACCACCGGCGGGCGCTGCTGCCGCTCGCCCTGGACTTCCTCGGTGTGCGCCAGCAACTCGGACTCGGCGTCGTTGGCATCGGCGGACACCGCCTTGTGGCCCAACTCCTCGGTCACCAGCACGGCGGTATCGAAATCGATGGTCTGGGTGATGGTGGCCATCACGCCCATCTTGAACAGCGCCTTGACCACATCGCCGCCCTTCAGCGCCAGCTTCTGCGCCAGATCGGCCACGGTAATGGCTTCGCCGATGGCGATCTCGCGCACGACCGGTGCCGTGGGCCGGGTAAAGCCACTGCCGGTACGCGACTGGTCAGGAGAACGCCGGCCGCCCGGCTTGCCCTTGCCGCGCGCACTGCTGCTGCGACGGGCACGATCGGACGCCGACAAGTGCAACTGCCCGGCGAAACGCACCGTGCTGTCGTCGTCCTCGACCCCGGTCTGCATGACGTGCGAGCCGCGGTGCGCGGGCTTGCCCTTGTGGGCCGCGCTTTTGTCGGCCTCGCGCACCGGCGCCGCTGGCTTGGGATGGGCATGGCCATGGCCGTGGGTCTTGGCCTTGCCAGCCTCATCCAGCACGACTTCGGCAGCGACGACGGCCTCTGCAGCCACGCGCTCCGCTTCTTCCTGCGCCAGACGACGCTGCTCGGCTTGTTCAGCCGCGCGTTGGCGATCCTTCTCAGCCAGCGCCTGCTGCTCGGCCACGTTGCGCGCCCGCGACTCTTCCAGCTTGCGCAAGGCATCGGCGCGCTCGGCGTCCATGTCCTCGCTGGCCGAGCCGGGGCGGCCCGCGCCCGGCTTGAGCGTGATCTTCTTGCGGGTCACCACCTCGATGGTGCCAGGGCCGCGGCCGGTCTTGCCGCCGCCGCCCACGGTGATTTCCTGCTTGCGGCTGCGGTTCAGGGTGATCTTGCCCGGCGCAATCGCCTCGTCGGCGGGCTTGTCAGCCTTGCCATGCGCGCGGCGCAGGAACCCGTGCAGCTTCAGTTTCTCGGCGCTGGTGATGACCTGATCGGGGCCGCTGAATTTCATGCCGGCCTCGGCCAGCTGCTCCAGCAGTTTTTCGACCGGTGTATTCACCAGTTCGGCGAGCTTGCGGATAGTGGTTTGCTGCGACATTCGGTTTCCGGTGCCTTTGGCCGCAACGCGTGCGGCTGGATAGAGCAGATTGTAGGGCGGGCGCTGGCCCGCCGGGGGCAATACTTATTCGAACCAGTGTTTGCGCGCTTCCATGATCAGTGCTGCGGCGCGCTCGTCACCCATGTCCTCGACATCGGCGATTTCGTCGGTGGCCATCTCGGCCAACTCCTCGCGAGTGCGCACGCCACGCTCGGCCAGCGCATAGGCAGTGGCCTCATCCATCCCCGCGAGCGACAACAGGTCTTCGGCCGGCCGCTGATCCTCCAGCCCTTCCTCGGCCGCCAGCGCGTCATTCAGCAAGGCGTCGCGGGCGCGCGAGCGCAGTTCCTCGACGATGTCCTCGTCGAAGCCCTCGACCGCCAGCAATTCGCCAACCGGCACGTAGGCGACTTCTTCCACCGTGGTGAAGCCTTCCGCCACCAGGATCCCGGCGATTTCCTCGTCCACTTCCAGCTTGTCGATGAACAGCTGGCGGGCAGCCGTCTGCTCGGCTTCGGACTTGGCCTGTACTTGATCGGCCGTCATCACGTTGAGCTGCCAACCGGTCAGGCGGCTGGCAAGGCGCACGTTCTGGCCGCCACGGCCGATCGCCTTGGCCAGATTGTCCTCGGCCACCGCCAGGTCCATCGAATGCTTGTCTTCATCGACGATGATCGACTGCACTTCCGCAGGCGCCATCGCGTTGATCACGAACTGCGCCGGGTTGTCGCTCCACAGGATGATGTCAACGCGCTCGCCGTTGAGCTCGTTGGTCACCGCCTGCACGCGCGAACCGCGCATGCCGATGCAGGCGCCGATCGGATCGGTGCGGTTGTCATGCGCCAGCACCGCGATCTTGGCGCGGTCGCCCGGGTCGCGCGCGCAACCCATGATCGACACCAGGCCCTGGCCGACTTCCGGCACTTCCAGCTTGAACAGCTCCATCATGAATTCCGGCGCGGCGCGGCTGATGAACAGCTGCGGGCCACGCGGCTCGGAACGCACATCGAACAGGTAGCCGCGCACGCGGTCACCGGTGCGCAACACGTCGCGCGGGATGCCCTTGTCCTTGGCGATGATCGCCTCGGCGTTGCCGCCCAGGTCCACGTAGATGTTGCCGCGCTCGACGCGCTTGACCACGCCGGTCACCAGCTCGCCCACGCGATCCTTCCAGGCGTCCACCACCTGCGCGCGCTCGGCTTCGCGCACGCGCTGCACGATCACCTGCTTGGCGGCCTGTGCCGCGATGCGACCGAAATCGGGGTTCTCGATCTGCTCTTCGATGTAGTCGCCAACCTCGACGTCATCGCTTTCGTCCAGCGCGTCCATCAGCCGCACCTGGCGATCCGGCGACTCCATCACCACGTCGTCGGCCACCACTTCCCAGCGGCGGAACGTTTCGTAGCTGCCGTCCTTGGAATCAATCTGCACGCGCACCAGCACGTCTTCGTCGGCATAGCGCTTCTTGGCCGCAGACGCCAGTGCGGCCTCGATCGCCTCCAGGATGACCGACTCCGGCACCCCCTTCTCGGCCGCAACCGCATCGACGACCAGCAACAGTTCCTTGCTCATGCCACTTACTCCGCATCAAGCGGCCCGCCGGCCGCCGTCTTGTTGGTTGGATGATTCTTCGCCGCAGGCGTCTTGCCCGCCGGCTTTTTCCGTTTCCCGGGCCGCACGTCGCGCCCGGACTTATCCTGTGCCGGCGCAAGCCCAAGCGCCACCCAGTCGGGCACCAGCTTCGCCTTGTCCACGTTGCCGGCATCGATTTCAAACTCGCTGCCGTCCAGGCCGAACACGATGGCGTTGCCGTCCACCCGCAGAATCTCGCCCTGCAGCCGGCGCCGCCCGTCCTGCGGCAGCTTCAGCGTCACCTTCGCGCATTCGCCCACGAAGCGCGCGAACTGCGCCGCGCCGAACAGCGGGCGATCCAGCCCTGGCGACGACACTTCGAGCGTGTAGTTGCCGGTGATCGGATCGGCGACATCCAGCTGCGCCGACACCTCGCGACTCACCGACTCACAATCTTCGATGCCCACATGGCGAACGGCCTGCTCGCTTGCCGGCACGTCGATGTACAGGCGCAGCACCGCGCCACCACCCGGCGAGGGCAGGTATTCGATGCCGAGCAGCTCCAAGCCCATCGATGCAACGGTGGGCGAAAGCAGCGCGGAAATTTCGTCGGCCTTGTCTGTCACGTCATGCCTGCTGAAAAACCCTGAAAACCCGTGGAACACAGACGCCAGAAACGAAAAAGGACCCATTGGGCCCTTTTCCGATGACGCTGGATTGCGAAAGTCTGGAGATACTTTCGCGAGCCCGAGCCCGACACTGAAATCGACAGTGCTGAAACTTGGTAGCGGGGGCAGGATTTGAACCTGCGACCTTCGGGTTATGAGCCCGACGAGCTGCCAGACTGCTCCACCCCGCAGCAGAAGCGAGATTATGCCGGCAAGCGCATTTTTACGCAAGCCATTTCGTACGATTCTTTGCAATCTGCGTTCAGGCAAACGCGAGCTGGCACCACGCCATCAACGGGTTCCAGAACACGCCCAGCACCAACAGGCCCAGCGCGTTGACGCCGAAGACCAGGCGCAGCAGGCGGTCATCGCGCGGCAGCACCGGCTCGCCCACCGGCTCGTCGAAGTACATGACCTTGATCACGCGCAGGTAGTAGAACGCGCCGATCACCGCGAACACCACGCCGACGATGGCCAGCCACAGCATGCCGCCGTTGAGGGCCGCGCGCAGCACCGCCAATTTGGCCCAGAAACCGAGGAACGGCGGGATGCCGGCCAGCGAGGCCATCACGCACAGCACCATGCCGGCAGTCCACGGGTCGCGTGCGTTCAGGCCCTTGAAGTCTTCGATGCGATCGGCTTCGAAGCCGCGCCGCGCCAGCAGCACGATCACGCCGAACGCCGCAGTCGCCATCAATGCATAGCTGATCGCATAGAACATCGATGCCGCATAGCCTTCCGCGCCGCCACCGGCCAAGCCAAGGAACAGGAAGCCGACGTGGGAAATCGTCGAATAGGCCAGCATGCGCTTGAGGTTGGCCTGCATCAGCGCGATCACGTTGCCCACCACCAGCGACAACGCCGCCAGCACGGCCAGCATCGGCTGCCACTGCTCGGCCAGCGGCGCGGCACCGAAGCCCAGCAGGCGCACCACCATGGCAAATGCGGCCAGCTTGGGCGCAGAGCCGATGAACAGGGTGATCGGGGTCGGCGCGCCGTGATAGACGTCCGGCAACCACATGTGGAACGGGGCGGCGCCGAACTTGAAGGCGATGCCGGCGATCATGAACACCACGCCGGTCAGCAGCAACAGCGGCTGCGCGACGTCAGGCGCGGCTGTGCGGATGGTGGCAAGGTCCAGGCTGCCGGTAGCGCCGTAGACCAGCGACATGCCGTACAGCAGCAGGCCGGACGCCAGTGCGCCCAGCACGAAGTATTTCATCGCCGCTTCCGAAGCCAGCGGACTGTCACGGTCAATGGCCACCAGCGCGTACGAGCTCAGCGCCAGCAGCTCCAGGCCCAGATAGACCATGATCAGGCTGCCGGCCGAGATCAGCAGCATCATGCCGAGCACGGCGAACAGCATCAGCACCGACACTTCGCCCTTGTACAGCCCACGCTCGCGCAGGTAAGGCCATACGAACAGCAGCGCCAGCGCGGAAATCACGCACGTGGCGATTTTCAGCACATCCGCCATGGTGTCGCGCAGGAACATGTCGTTCAGCACCGGGCTGCCATCGCCCGCGCCAACGCCAGCGACAAGCAGCCCCGCCACCACCAGCAGGCTGACAACGGAAAGCACGTGCGTCACCGCGCGCTGGCTGTCCTTCAGGAACAAATCCAGCATCAGCAGTGCGAACGCGGCGCCAACCAGCGCAAGTTCGGGAATCAACGGCAGCAATTCGGTGATTGCCGGCATGGCGAGAGTGGCCTGCATCGTCGTCATGTCCTCAGAGTTTCGTCGCGGCGAGCTGGCCCGCCAGTTGCGCGATGGAAGGCTCCATCAGGTCGGTCAACGGCCTGGGATACACACCCAGCGCCAGGGTGAAGGCGGCAAATACGCCCAGCACGATCCATTCCCGCGCGTTGATGTCGTCGAGCTTGGCCACGTGCGCATTGCCCACGTCGCCCCAGATGATCCGCTTGGTCAGCCACAGCGAATAGCCCGCGCCGATGACCAGGGTCAGCGCAGCGCCCAGGCCGATCAGCGGGTTGTGCTGGAAGCTGGCCAGCACGACCAGGAATTCACCGACGAAGCCGCTGGTGCCCGGCAGGCCACAGTTGGCCATGGCAAAGAACACCCAGAACAACGCGAACCACGGCATCACCTTCGCCACGCCGCCGTAGTCCTTGATCATGCGGGTGTGCATGCGGTCGTACAGCACGCCGACGCAGGAGAACATCGCGCCGGAAATGAACCCGTGGCTGATCATCTGCACCATTGCACCCTGCAGGCCAAGGCGGGCGGTATCGCCCAAGCCTTGATCGCGGACGAGCGAGAACGCGATGAAGGTGCCCAGGATCACGAAGCCCATGTGCGCGACCGACGAATAGGCGATCAGCTTCTTCATGTCGGCCTGCGCCAGCGCCACCATGCCGACGTAGATGATTGCAATCAGGCTGAAGGTGATCATCAGCCAGGCGTACTCGTGGCCCGCATCGGGCACGATCGGCAGGGTGAAGCGCAGGAAACCATAGCCACCGATTTTCAGCATGACCGCGGCCAGGATCACCGAACCGCCGGTCGGCGCCTCCACGTGTGCGTCGGGCAGCCAGGTATGCACCGGAAACATCGGCACCTTGATCGCGAACGCGCCGAAGAAGGCAAAGAACAACCACGTCTGTTCGGTCATGGTCAGCGGCAGCGCGGCCATGTCGGCGATCTGCCAGCTGCCGCCCTTCAGGTACAGGTAGATCAGCCCGACCAGCATGAACACCGAGCCGAGGAAGGTGTACAGGAAGAACTTCAGCGAGGCATAGATGCGGCGAGGGCCACCCCACACGCCGATCACGATGAACATCGGGATCAGCATGGCCTCGAAGAACACGTAGAACAGCATCGAGTCCAGCGCACAGAACACGCCGACCATCACGCCTTCGAGGATCATCAGGCACGCGAAATACTGTGCCACGCGCTTGTCAACCGAGCCCCATGCGCCGACCAGCACCAGCACGCCCAGCAGCGTGGTCAGGCCGATCAGCGGAGCCGACAGTCCATCGACACCCAGGTGGTACTGGATGTCATAGGCCGGAATCCACGCGCGCTGTTCGACGAACTGCATCGCCGCCGTGCCCATGTCGAAGCCGGTGAACAGCGGGATCGTCAGCGCCAAGGCCAACAGCGCGAAACCGAGCGCCACCCAGCGCGCCAGTTCGGGCCGCTTGTTGCCGGCAAGCAGGGAGAACACGCCACCGAGGATCGGCAGCCAGATCAGCAGACTAAGCAGGGGCCATTGGGTCACGCTTGCGGTATCCATCTCGTCGTCGGTTCCGGCTTATTGCCAGTAGTACTTGGTCATCGCCAGCAAGGCGACCAGGCCAAGGATCATTGCGAACGCATAGTGGTAGAGGTAGCCGGTCTGCACCTTGCGCACCATTGCCGCCACCATGCCGACCAGGTTGGCGCTGCCATTCACCGCCACGCCGTCGATCAGCTTGCTGTCGATCTCGCTGGACACCTTGCCCAGCTTCAGGCTGCCGCCGGCAAGGCCACCAATCCACAGGTCATCCATGTAGTACTTGCGCTCCAGCAAACGGATCGGCGCGGCCAGCGCGCGGGTGATGCCCGTGCGCAATTCCGGTTTGACCAGATACAGCAGGGTCGCCAGAGCAAAGCCCGCCAGCGCCAACCAGAACGCGGGCGCCATGAAGCCGTGCAGCGCGAATGCGATGGGCCCGTGGAACTCTTCGGCCAACTTGGCGACGACGTCGTTTTCCTGCAGCACGCGGATCGCGCCTTCGAAGAACGGCGCCTGCCTGGCATGCCCCAGCATGTCGGTGCCGAACAGCATCGGCCCGACAGTGATGAAACCGATCAGCGCCGACGGAATCGCCAGCAACACCAGCGGCAGTGTCACCACCCATGGCGACTCGTGCGGCACATGCGCGCCGTGGTGGCCATGGTCGTCGTGGTGCGCGTCGTGGCCGTGCGCGTGCTGGTTCTGCTTGAAGCGCTCTTCACCGAAGAAGGTGAGGTACAGCAGGCGGAAGCTGTAGAAGCTGGTCACGAACGCGCCCAACAACACCGCCCAGTTGGCGTACTGCGCCACCCAGCTCGCGGAGTTGGCCGCATGTTCGGCCGCAGCCTCGATGATGGTGTCCTTGGAATAGAAACCGGCGAAGAACGGCGTCCCCACCAGCGCCAGCGTGCCCACCCACATGGTGATGTGGGTGATCGGCATGTACTTGCGCAGGCCACCCATCTTGCGCATGTCCTGCTCGTGGTGCATGCCGATGATCACGCTGCCCGCGCCGAGGAACAGCAGCGCCTTGAAGAAGGCATGGGTCATCAGGTGGAAGACCGCGGCCGAATAGGCGGAGACGCCCAACGCCACCGTCATGTAGCCGAGCTGCGACAGGGTTGAATACGCCACCACGCGCTTGATGTCGTTCTGCACCATGCCGATCAGGCCGGTCCAGAACGCCGTGGTGGCACCGATGAACAGGACGAACTCCAGCGCAGTCGGCGACAGCTCGAACAGCGGCGACATGCGCGCCACCATGAAGATGCCGGCGGTCACCATGGTCGCGGCATGGATCAGCGCCGAGATGGGGGTCGGGCCTTCCATCGAGTCCGGCAGCCACACATGCAGCGGCACCTGTGCCGACTTGCCCATTGCACCGAT
The DNA here is from genome assembly GCF_024498955.1 of Thermomonas paludicola. Taxonomy (GTDB): domain Bacteria; phylum Pseudomonadota; class Gammaproteobacteria; order Xanthomonadales; family Xanthomonadaceae; genus Thermomonas; species Thermomonas paludicola. The sequence continues at coordinate 1,619,625 of NZ_CP093311.1, forward strand.
GAACAGGCAGATGCAGATCACCGTGGGAACCGCCCACGCATGGCCCGGCAGGATCTCCACCGACATGCCCTTGATCGCGTCGGCATGGGCGAATGCGGTGCCATAGTCAAGCGAACCGATCCAGTACAGCACGCCGGAAATGCCCAGCAGGAAGCCGAAGTCGCCGACGCGGTTGACCAGGAACGCCTTGAGATTGGCGAACACCGCGGTCGGCTTCTTGTACCAGAAGCCGATCAGCAGGTAGGACACCAGGCCCACCGCTTCCCAGCCGAAGAACAGCTGCATGAAGTTGTTGCTCATCACCAGCATCAGCATGCTGAAGGTGAACAGCGAGATGTAGCTGAAGAAGCGCGTGTAACCGTCATCCTCGGCCATGTAGCCGATGGTGTAGATGTGCACCAGCAGCGAGACGAAAGTCACCACCACCATCATCATCGCGGTGAGCTTGTCCACCATGAAGCCGACGTTGACCGAGATGTCGCCGGCCTGCAGCCAGGTGTAGAGGTTTTCGTTGAACGTCGAGGCACCCTGCAGCAGCTGCCACAGCACGTGCGCCGACAGCGCACAGCTGGCGGCCACGCCAAGGATGGTGACGGTATGCGCGCCGGCACGGCCGATCCGGCGGCCGAACAGACCGGCCAGGATGCTGCCGATCAGCGGCAGCAGCACGACCAGCACGAGTTGTGTCTTGGAGATCAGGATTGCCGAATCCATCAGGTCAGCCCTTCAAACTGTCGATGTCCGCCACGTCGATGCTGCGGCGGTTGCGGAACAGGGTCACCAGGATCGCCAGGCCGATCGCGGCCTCAGCAGCGGCAACGGTGAGGATGAAGAACACGAACACCTGACCGGCGGCGTCACCCAGCGAGCGCGAGAACGCGACGAAGTTGATGTTCACCGACAGCAGCATCAGTTCCAGCGAGATCAACAACATGATCACGTTCTTGCGGTTCAGGAACAGGCCGGCGACGCTGATGCAGAACAGCACCGCGCCCAGCGCCAGGTAGTGGCCCAAGGTCAGGGCAGACAACAGGTTGCTCATTGGCCGCCCTCCTCTGGCTGGGTGGCTGCAAGCGGTCGTTCCGCCTGCATTCGCACCATTCGCACGCGATCAGCGGCGCGCGCGCGCACCTGCTCGGACGGGTTCTGGTGACGCGCGCCCGGGCGCCGGCGCAGGGTCAGCATCACCGCCGCCACCACTGCCACGGTCAGGATCACCGCCGCCACTTCGAACGGCAGCATGAAATCGGTGAACAGAGCACGCGCCAGCCACAGCGTGTTGGGCACATCGGTGGCCGCATCGGCCAGCGGCGATTGCAGGGCGTTGCGCACGCCGATCAGGGTCAGCATTTGCGCCAGCATGACCAGCGCCACCACCAGCCCCACCGGCAGATAGCGCACGTAGCCTTCGCGGATGGGCGCCTTGTCCATGTCCAACATCATCACCACGAACAGGAACAGCACCATCACCGCGCCGACATACACCACCACCAGCGCAACACCGAGGAATTCGGCGCCACCGATGATCCACGTGCACGCGACCGAGAAGAAGGTCAGCACCAGCCATAGCACGGCGTGCACGGCGTTGCGCGCGCTGATCGTGGCCAACGCCGCGGCCGCGGCAACCGCCGCGAAGCCGAGGAAGGCAAGGGTTGGGAAATCGAAGTCCATGCGTGGTCTTGCCTCAGCGATATGGGGCGTCGGCCGCACGGCGCTCGGCGATCTCCGCCTCCAGGCGGTCACCGATGGCCAGCAGCTGCGGCTTGGTCAGGACGTTCTGACCGCGCTTGTCGAAGTGGTATTCGTGGATATGCGTTTCCACGATCGAGTCGGTCGGGCACGACTCTTCGCAGAACCCGCAGAAAATGCACTTGAACAGGTCGATCTCGTAGCGCGTGGTGCGCCGGCTGCCGTCATCGGCGCGCGGGGCCGCCTCGATGGTGATCGCCAGTGCCGGACACACCGCCTCGCACAGCTTGCAGGCGATGCAGCGCTCTTCGCCATTGGCGTAGCGACGCAGCGCATGCACGCCTCGGAAACGCGGCGACTGCGGGGTCTTTTCCATCGGGTACATCAGCGTGTACTTGGGACGGAACAGGTACTTCAGGGTCAGCCACAGACCACCGAACAACTCCAACAGCAGCAGGCTCTTGAAGTAGGACACCACCTTGCTCATGCCACCGCTCCCATCGCCTTGCCAATCACTCCGAAATGCACCAGCAACGCGGTCACGAAGATCCAGGCGATGGTGATCGGAATGAAGACCTTCCAGCCCAGCCGCATGATCTGGTCATAGCGGTAGCGCGGGAACGCGGCGCGGAACCAGATGAAGCACGTGGCGAAGAAGAACACCTTGGCCAGCAGCCACGGCCAGCCCCCCTGCCAGATCCAGTTCACCAGCCAGTGGACATCGCCGAGGTCAACCAGCCCCTGGATCGGGCTGAGCCAACCACCAAGGAAAAAGATCGACGTCAGGAAGCTGACCAGGATCATGTTGGCGTATTCGGCCAGGAAGAACAGCGCGAACTGCGAGCCGGAGTACTCCACCATGTGGCCGGCCACGATTTCCGATTCGCCTTCCACCACGTCGAACGGCGCGCGGTTGGTTTCGGCCACGCCGGACACGAAATACACCACGAACAGCGGCGCCAGCGGAACCCAGAACCAGTTCAGGAAACCGCCCCTGCCTGCCTGCGCCATCACGATCTCGGACAGGTTCAAGCTGCCGGCCGCGATCAACACGCCGACCAGCGAGAACCCCATCGCGATCTCGTAGCTGATCATCTGCGCGGAAGCGCGCATCGCGCCGAGGAAGGCGTACTTCGAGTTCGAGGCCCAGCCGGCGATGATGACGCCATAGATGCCCAGCGAGGTCATTGCCAGCAGATACAGCAGGCCGGCATTGGCGTTGGACAACACCACCTGCGCGTCGAAGGGCACCACCGCCCATGCCGCAAACGCCGGCACCAGCATCAACATCGGCGCCAACCGATACAGCACCGGATGCGCCACGGCGGGCTGGATCACTTCTTTGAACAACAGTTTGAACACGTCGGCGAAGGCCTGGAGGATTCCCCATCCGACGTACATCGGCCCATGCCGGACGTGCATCCAGCCGATCAGCTTGCGCTCCCAGACCACGTAGAACGCAACGGTCACGATCACCGGCACGGCGATGGCGAGGATCTTCAGCACGATCCAGATCAACATGCCGAGCGTGCCGAATGACAGCAACAACTCGTGCAGTGGATCGATGGCGTATTGCATCAGCGGATTCATGGCGATGCTCATGCGCGCGCGACCTCCACCTTGCCTGCGGCCACAAGCGGCGCAGTGACGCCATGGCCGGATTCGATCCAGACGCTACCCGGCGCAACCCTGGCGTCGATCACGACCTGCAACGTGGCGGTTCCCGCGGCAGCCACGCACTTCACCATTCCACCTTCGCCGATACCCGCGGCAGCGGCGTCGGCCGGATTGAGCGAGGCATGCGGGCCGACGTTGAGCGGATGCGACTGCAGCGCAGTGCAGCGGCGAATCACCGCATCGACGCGATAAATCGCCTGCGACGCCGCCACTTCCAGACCGCTGCCGGCCGCAGGCGCAAGCGCCCCGCCCGCTGCCACCTGCACCGCCTTCGGTGCCAGACTGGCGCGCAGGCCAGCCAGATCGGTGAACTCGAAACCGGGCAGCGCGAAATCGCCGCCCAGTGCGCGCAGCACGCGCCAACCGGAATGCGCCAGGCCGGGCATCTTGCCCGCGCTGGCTGCCTGCTGCTCGAAACCGTCAAGATTGGTCAGCGTCGCCTCGATTTCCGGCAGCGCGCCAATCGGCAGGATCACATCGGCCACGCGCCGGGTGGACTGGCAGGCAAACTGGCTGAATGCCACCACCTGCGCCGCGCCCAGCGCCTTGAGCGCGAGCTGCTGATCGGCGAAATCCAGGCCCGGCTCGATCCCGTAGAGCACATATGCCTTGCGCGGTTCGCGCAACATGGCCAGCGCATCGCGCGTCGCGGGCAGCACGCCGAGCCGGCTGAGCCCCAGTGCATTGGCGCCCTGTGGAATGCGGCACAGTTTGGCGTTCTTGCCGGCAGCGAACACCGCCGCTGCGCTGCGAATGGCTGCCGCATGCGGGCCATTTTCGGCCACGCCGCCCAAAATCACCGCCACGCTGGCGGCATCGCCAAGCTCTACCTTGGCAAGCGCAGTCGCCAGCTGCGACGGTGGAACGATGTGCTTGCCGGCGATCGCGAAGGTGAAGTCGAAATCCACCGGGTTGACCACGTGCACCCGCGCACCGCGCTTGACCGCCTTGCGCACGCGCTGGTGCAGCAGCGGCACTTCATGGCGCAAATTGGAACCGACGATGACGATGGCATCGGCCTGCTCGATGTCGGCCACCGGCATCGCGAACGCCTCGGCATGCGCGCCATCGGAGAGGTCGAGCTGGCCGATGCGGTGATCGATGTTGCCGCTGCCCAGGCCCTCGGCCAGGCGTGCCAGCAGCGCGCCTTCTTCATTCGACGTGGCCGGGTGCACCAGCACGCCCAGCGCGTCGCCGGCATTGTCCTTGAGGATCTGCGCGGCACGTGCCAGCGCTTCTTCCCACGTGGCCTCGCGCCAGCCATCGTTGACGGCAGCGTCGCCGTCACGGATCAGCGGCACGCTCGCGCGGTCATCGGCGGCCAACCCTTCATGCGCATAGCGATCCCGGTCGGACAGCCAGCACTCGTTCACCGCCTCGTTGTCGCGCGGCACGCTGCGCAGCAGTTCGCCGCGACGCACGTGGTGGAACAGGTTGCTGCCCAGCGCATCGTGGTAACCCAGCGACGGCCGCGCGATCAGCTCCCACGGGCGCGCCTTGAAGCGGAATACCTTGTTGGTCAGCGCGCCGACCGGACACACGTCGATCACGTTGCCGGACAGCTCGGTGGTCAGCGGCTTGCCGTCGTAGGTGCCGATCTGCAGGTTCTCGCCGCGGTACATGCCGCCCAGCTCGTAGGTGCCGGCGATCTCGGCGGTCACCCGGATGCAACGCGTGCAATGGATGCAGCGGGTCATCTCGCTGGCCACCAGAGGGCCGAGATCTTCATCCGCGACCGCGCGCTTGCGCTCGACGAAGCGGTTGACCGAGCGGCCATAGCCCAGCGACAGGTCCTGCAGCTCGCACTCGCCGCCCTGGTCGCAGACCGGGCAGTCCAGCGGGTGGTTGATCAGCAGGAACTCCATCACGTTGCGCTGCGCTTTCAGCGCCTTGTCGTTGCGCGTGAAGACTTTCATGCCGTCCATCACCGGCGTGGCGCAGGCCGGCGATGGCTTCGGCGCACCGCGCCCGCCCACTTCGGTATCCACCAGGCACATGCGGCAATTGGCCGCGATCGGCAGCTTCTCGTGGTAGCAGAAGCGCGGGATCGGGATGCCGGCCTTGTCGGCGGCCTGGATGATCATCGAGCCTTTTGGCGCGGCCATTTCGACGCCGTCGATGAAGACGGTGACGTGGTCGGGCGGCAGGTTCGGATTGACGGGTTGTGCGCTCACGCAACCACCTTCTCAGCCTTGACCAGCGTGCCGGCGCGTTCGTCGTCGACGTAGAAGCGCTTGTTCACGATGGCGTATTCGAATTCGTGCCAGTAATGGCGCAGGAAGCCCTGCACCGGCCAGGCCGCCGCTTCACCGAAGGCGCAGATGGTGTGGCCTTCGATCTGCCCGGCGGCGGCGCGCAGCATGTTCAGGTCATCCATGCTGGCTTCGAGCTGCGCGATGCGAGTCAGCATCCGGTACATCCAGCCGGTGCCTTCCCGGCACGGCGTGCACTGGCCACAGCTTTCGTTCATGTAGAAACGGCTGATGCGTTGGCAGGCGCGCACCATGCAGGTGGTTTCGTCCATGACGATGACCGCACCCGAACCCAGGCCCGACCCGGCTTTCTGGATTGCGTCGTAATCCATGGTCAGCTGCATCATGGTCTCGCCCGGCAGCACCGGCATCGATGAACCACCCGGGATCACCGCCTTGATGCGATGGCCCGCGCGCATGCCACCGCACAACTCCAGCAGTTCCGAGAACGGCGTCCCCAGGCGAATCTCGTGGTTGCCGGGGTTGGCGACGTGGCCCGACACCGAGAAAATCTTGCAACCGCCGTTGTTCGGCTTGCCCAACGCCATGAACCATTCGGGGCCGTTGCGCACGATCGCAGGCACCGAGGCATAGGTCTCGGTGTTGTTGATCGTGGTCGGCTTGCCGTACAGCCCGAAATTGGCCGGGAACGGCGGCTTGTAGCGCGGCTGGCCCTTCTTGCCTTCCAGCGACTCCATCAGCGCGGTCTCTTCGCCGCAGATGTAGGCGCCCGCGCCCAGCGCGTTGTGGATGTCGATGTCGATGCCGCTGCCGAGGATGTCCTTGCCCAGCCAGCCGTGCCGGTAGGCCTCGGCCAGGGCTTCCTCGATATGCTCGAACGGCTCGTGGTGGAACTCGCCGCGCATGTAGTTGTAGGCCACCTTGGTGTTGGTGGCGTAGCAGGCGATGGCCAGGCCTTCCAGCACCGCGTGCGGGTTGTAGCGCAGGATGTCGCGATCCTTGCAGGTGCCCGGCTCGGACTCGTCCGAGTTGCACAGGATGTACTTCTCGCCATCATGCTTGGGCATGAAGCTCCACTTCAGCCCGGTCGGGAAGCCCGCGCCGCCGCGCCCGCGCAGGCCGGACGCCTTGACCATCTCGATGATGTCGGCCGGCGGGATTTTCTCGGTCAGCACCTTGCGCAGCGCCTGGTAGCCACCGGTCTTGAGGTAGTTCTCGTACGACCACGGCTTGTCGAAGTGCAGCGTGGTGTAGACGGCCTGATGGTCCTTCGGCGCGGGGCCGACGGGGCCGTAGCCTTCGGAAGTGTGCGAATGTCCGCCCATTACTTCAGTCCGTCCAGCAGCTCGTCCACCTTCTGCGGCGTGAGCTTTTCGTGGTAATGCCCGTTGATCACGACCACCGGCGCGCCGCAGCAGGCGGCCACGCATTCTTCCTCGCGCTTGAGGTAAACCCGGCCGTCGGCACTGCTCTCGCCAAGCTTGCAACCCAGCTTCTGCTCTGCGTGCGCCACCAGATCCTGCGCGCCATTGAGCCAGCAGCTGATGTTGGTGCAGAAGGCGACGTTGTTGCGGCCCACTTCCTGCAGTTCGAACATCGAGTAGAACGTGGCAACCTCGTACGCCCACACCGGCGGCAGGTCCAGATACCTGGCCACTGCAGCGATCAGCTCGTCGCTCAGCCAGCCGCCATTCTGTTCCTGCGCCGCGTGCAGGCCCTGCAACACGGCCGAGCGCTTGCGCTCCGGCGGGAACTTGGTCAACCAATGGTCGATATGCGCGCGCGTTGCGTCCGACAGAGCCAGCATCGGATCCACGTTGCGACACGCCTCGAAATTGCCGGTCGCTCTCATCGATCAACCTCACCAAACACGATGTCATAGGTGCCGATCATCGCCACCACGTCGGACAACATGTGCCCCTTCGTGATTTCGTCCATCGACGACAGATGGGCAAAGCCCGGTGCGCGCAGATGCACGCGGAAGGGTTTGTTGGCGCCATCCGACACCAGGTAGCAGCCGAACTCGCCCTTGGGTGCTTCCACTGCCGCGTAGGTTTCGCCGGCTGGCACGCAGTAGCCTTCGGAGAACAGCTTGAAGTGATGGATCAGCGCTTCCATGCTGTGCTTCATTTCCCCGCGCGAGGGCGGCGCCACCTTGTAATTGTTGGTCATCACCGGGCCTGGGTTGGCCTTCAGCCATTTCACGCACTGCGCGATGATGCGGTTGGATTCGCGCATTTCCGCCATGCGCACCAGGTAGCGGTCGTAACAGTCGCCGTTGACGCCCACCGGGATGTCGAAATCGACCTCGGCGTACTTGGCATAGGGCTGCTTCTTGCGCAGGTCCCACTCGATGCCGGAGCCGCGCACCATCGGGCCGCTCATGCCCCAGGCCTTGGCCTGCTCGGGCGTGACCACGCCGATTCCGACGGTGCGCTGCTTCCAGATGCGGTTGTCGGTCAGCAGGGTCTCGTACTCGTCCATCCGCTTCGGGAAGTCCTGGGTGAAATGCTCCAGGTAATCCAGCAGCGAGCCTTCGCGCCAATCGTTGAAGCGCTTCAGCTTTTGCCCCTTGCGCCAAGGCGATTCCTTGTACTTGGGCATCTTGTCCGGCAGGTCGCGATACACGCCGCCCGGACGGTAGTAGGCCGCGTGCATGCGCGCGCCGCTGACCGCCTCGTAGCAGTCCATCAGCTCCTCGCGCTCGCGGAAGGCATACAGGAAGATGGCCATCGCGCCGAGGTCGAGGCCGTTCGAACCGACCCACATCAGGTGGTTCAGGATGCGGGTGATCTCGTCGAACAGGGTACGGATCCACTGCGCCCGCTCGGGCACGTCGATCCCCATCAGCGTCTCGATGGCGCGCACGTAGGCGTGCTCGTTGCACATCATCGACACGTAATCCAGGCGATCCATGTAGCCGATCGACTGGTTGAACGGCTTGGACTCGGCCAGCTTTTCGGTGCCGCGATGCAGCAGGCCGATGTGCGGGTCGGCACGCCGCACCACTTCGCCGTCCATTTCAAGGATCAGGCGCAGCACGCCGTGCGCGGCCGGATGTTGCGGGCCGAAGTTCAGCGTGTAATTGCGGATTTCCTGCTGCGCTTCCGCCGGATTGCTGGCGAACGTGTCGCTGCCGGGAAGAAGGTGCGCACTCATCGACGCACCTCACGCTGCAGGATGCGATTCTCGCGTTCGGCCTCGGCCGTGGCGAAACGGGCATCGTCGCGAATCACGCGGGCCACGCCCACGCGCGGTTCGACGCTGGTCACCGGCTCATACACCACGCGCTTCTTCTCCTCGTCGTAGCGCACTTCCACGTTGCCGACCAGCGGGAAGTCCTTGCGGAACGGATGGCCCACGAAGCCGTAGTCGGTCAGGATGCGGCGCAGGTCCGGATGCCCTTCGAAAATGATGCCGTACAGGTCGAATGCTTCGCGTTCGAACCAGTTGGCTCCAGCCCAGATGCCGGTCACCGATGCCACCACCGGCAGGCCATCGTCCGGCGCGAAACAGCGCACGCGAACGCGCTCGTTGCGGGCCACCGACAGCAGATGCAGCACCACGCCGAAGCGCTTGCTGGCGCGCACGTCGGATGCCGAAGACGCCGGCTCCTGCACCTGGTGGCTGGGCAGCTCGCCCCAACCGAAGCGCCCCGGCCCCTGCCCTTCCACGCCGCGACTGAAGCCCTCGTCGGACACATCGACGGTATCCCACTCGTCGGTGCCGTAGCCGAGGTAATCGATGCCGCAAAGGTCGATGAAGGTGTCGAAGCCGCAGTCGTCGCGCAATGCCTTGCAGGCGGAGAGCCAATCGGATGCCGCGACGTCAAGCGCAACCTCGCCACGCGGCTGCGCCACCTGCACCGCGGCTTCACCGAAGCGCGCAACCAGCTGCTGGGCCAGATTCGTGCTCATGCGCGCGCGCCCTCCGGCTTCGGCGTCTGCGAGAACGGGTTTTGTTCCATGCGGCGGATCTTCTTCTGCAGCTGCAGGATGCCGTACACCAGCGCTTCGGCGGTCGGCGGGCAACCCGGCACGTAGACATCCACCGGCACCACACGATCACAGCCGCGCACCACGGAATAAGAGTAGTGGTAATAGCCGCCGCCGTTGGCGCAGCTGCCCATCGAGATCACCCACTTGGGGTCGGGCATCTGGTCGTAGACCTTGCGCAGCGCCGGGGCCATCTTGTTGACCAGGGTGCCGGCCACGATCATCACGTCGGACTGGCGTGGCGACGGGCGGAACACCACGCCGTAGCGATCCAGATCGAGACGCGCCGCGCCGGCGTGCATCATTTCCACCGCACAGCAGGCCAGACCGAAGGTCATCGGCCACATCGAGCCGGTGCGCGCCCAGTTCCACAGCGCATCCAGGCTGGTGGTCACATAGCCATTCTGCAGCAGCGGGTTGTCGCCTTCCGGGCGCAGGATGTCGTCCAGCCGCCCTTCGGGCAGCGGGTTGCTGGCAGCTTCCAATACATTGCGGACGATGTTGCTCATTCCCACTCCAGCGCGCCGCGCTTCCACACGTACACGAAGCCGATCACCAACAGGGTCAGGAACACCCCCATTTCGATCAGGCCAAACACCCCGAGCTCGCGGAACACCACGGCCCACGGGAAGACGAAGGCGATTTCAAGGTCGAACACGATGAACAGGATCGCGACCAGGTAGTAGCGCACGTCGAACGGCATGCGCGCGTTCTCGAACGCTTCGAAGCCGCACTCGTACGGCGACAGCTTTTCGCTGGACGGCCGCTTCGGGCCAAGCACGTTGCCGATGACGATCAGCGCGATGCCGATCCCGGTGGCAACGATCAAAAACAGCAGGGTGGGCAGATATTCGGCCAGCACGCTCGCCTCTTCATGTTGTTCGTTGGCGTGCTGGCCACGATGGCCGCTCGCTATAGCCGCGCATTCTAACCGGCGATGCATGACCGCGACCAGACCTGTGATGCACGGATTGGCGCGAATCGCGCACGGATTTCACCCGGATTGCACGTTGCCGAGAATCACTCGCATTGCTGCATCGCCGGCATCATCGCCATGTCGGAAATACCCGGATCGAATTGCACGTTCCTGTATCGGCCCGCACCACGGGGCGTGGATCGAATGCTGGTTGCACACGCGACGCGTACACTGTATGCCCTCTTTCTTCGGCGACTTCGCCCAAAGACACCATGAGCGCCGACACTGCCCCCGTTCCATTTTCCGACCTTGGCCTGCCGCAGAGCCTGCTGGCTGCACTGCGCGACGTTGGCTACGAATCACCCAGCCCCATCCAGGCCGCCACCATCCCGCCGCTGCTGGCAGGGCGCGACCTGATCGGCCAGGCCCAGACCGGTACCGGCAAGACCGCCGCGTTTGCGCTGCCCGCGCTGGCGCAGCTGAATGCCGCTGCCAACAAGCCGCAGGTGCTGGTGCTGGCACCGACCCGCGAACTGGCGATCCAGGTCGCCGAGGCGTTCCAGAAATATGCCACGCACATCCCCGGCTTCCACGTGTTGCCGATCTACGGTGGCCAGAGCTACCAGCCGCAGTTGAGCGCATTGAAGCGCGGCGTGCACGTGGTGGTGGGCACCCCGGGCCGGGTCATCGATCATCTCGACCGCGGCTCGCTGGATCTGTCGGCGCTGCGCTGCCTGATCCTGGACGAAGCGGACGAAATGCTGCGCATGGGCTTCATCGACGATGTCGAAGCCGTGCTCAAGAAGACACCGGAATCCCGCCAGGTTGCGCTGTTCTCGGCGACGATGCCGTCGCAGATCAAGCGCATCGCCCAGACCTACCTGAAGGACCCGGTCGAGATTTCGATCAAATCGCAGACCTCGACCGCCGACAATATCCGCCAGCGCTTCTGGATGGTCAGCGGCATCAACAAGCTCGATGCGTTGACGCGCATCCTGGAAGCCGAGCCGTTCGACGCGATGATCGTGTTCGCCCGCACCAAGCTGGGCACCGACGAGCTGGCCGAGAAGCTTGCAGCGCGCGGATTCTCCGCCGCCGCCATCAATGGCGACGTTGACCAGAAGATGCGTGAACGCACCATCCAGCGCCTGAAGGACGGGCAGCTCGACATCCTGGTCGCCACCGACGTGGCCGCGCGCGGGCTGGACGTGGACCGAATCAGCCACGTGCTGAACTACGACATTCCCTACGACACCGAAAGCTACGTGCACCGCATCGGCCGCACCGGCCGCGCCGGCCGCAAGGGCGAGGCGATCCTGTTCGTGGCGCCGCGCGAGCGCGGCATGCTGGGCGCGATCGAACGCGCCACCCGGCAGAAGATCGAGCAGATGAACCTGCCCAGCGTGGATGCGGTCAACGAGAATCGCGTGGCCAAATTCCTCGGCAAGATCGAAGGCGCCCTGGCCCACGAAGACCTGTCCGTGTTCCGCGACCTGGTGGAACGCTACGAGCGTGAAAAGAACGTGCCGGCGGTGGAGATCGCCGCGGCGCTGGCCAAGCTGGTACAGGGCAAGACGCCGCTGCTGCTGCCGCAGCCGATCAAGCAGGAGCGCGCATTCGAGCCGCGCGACGCGCGCCCGGTTCGCGATCACGGCGAACGCCCGGAACGCCCGCAGCGCGAACGCAGCGAGCGCGCCCCGCGTGAACACGGCCCCGAGGGCGGCATGCAGACGTATCGCATCGAGGTCGGCCACCAGCACGGCGTACTGCCCGGCAACATCGTCGGCGCGATTGCCAATGAAGCGGATCTCGAGGCGCGCTTCATCGGCCGCATCGACATCCGCGACGACTTCACCCTGGTCGATCTGCCGGAAGGCATGCCGCCGGAGTTGTTGGCGCACTTGCAGGGCGTGCGCGTGGCCAGCAAGCCGCTGCGGATGCGCATCGCCGATGAAGCCGACATCAACGCGCCGGCGCGCAAGCGCAACTTCGGCCCGCCGCGCGGCGATCGTCCCGGCCCCGGTGGTCCGCGCAAGCCTGGCGGATTCAAGGCGGGCGCGCCCAAGCCCGGTGGATTCAAGCCGCGCGGTCCGCGCTGAGCCCCCGCACATGCCCGCATGTCCCGAGGCGATTGGCACTAATCGCCTCGGGTTGATCCCGTGAACACCGCACAAGGTTACGACGCCATCGTGATCGGCGCCGGCGCCGCCGGCCTGATGTGCGCGATGACTGCCGGGCGCCGCGGGCTGCGCGTGCTGGTGCTGGACCATGCCAACAAGGTTGGCAAGAAAATCCTGATGTCCGGTGGTGGCCGCTGCAACTTCACCAATACCGGCACGACGTCTGCCAATTACCTGTCGGCCAATCCGCATTTCTGCAAATCGGCGCTGGCCCGCTATACCCCATGGCAGTTCATCGAACTGGTGGATCGCCACGGCATCGCCTGGCACGAGAAGGAACTGGGCCAGCTGTTCTGCGATGAATCCTCGAAGCAGATCGTGGCAATGCTGTTGGCGGAGTGCGACGCCGCCAGCGTCGAAATCCGCACCCATTGCAGCATTGAGCAGGTGGCGCACGCCGACGACGGCAACTTCCGTCTGCACACCACGCAGGGCACATTCAGCGCCGCAGCCCTGGTGGTGGCCAGCGGCGGGCTCTCGATCCCCAGCATGGGCGCCAGCGGCTTCGGCCATCAGCTGGCGCGCCAGTTCGACCATGCCGTCCTTCCCACCCGCGCCGGGCTGGTGCCGCTTACGCTCAGCGGCAAGCACGCCGAACGCCTGCACGATCTGGCCGGCGTGGCGCTGACGGTGGAGGCGCGCTGCAACGGCGCCACGTTCCGCAATTTCATGCTGATCACCCATCGCGGCATCAGCGGCCCGGCGATCCTGCAAATGAGTTCGTACTGGCAGCCCGGCGACGACCTGTGCCTGGACCTGCTGCCCGGCATCGACCTCGCCGCCCGGCTCGGTGACTGGCAACAAGACCGGCGCGATGCCGAACTCAAGACCCTGCTTGCCGAGGTGTTGCCCAAGCGCTTTGCCCAGCGCCTGTGCGAGCACTGGCTGACCAGCAAGCCGATGCGGCAGTACAACGCGCCTGAGCTTCGCGAGATGGCCGCCCTGCTGTCGTCATGGCCGTTGGTTGCCAGCGGCACCGAGGGTTATCGCACCGCCGAAGTGACGCTGGGCGGGGTGGACACGGATGGCCTGTCCTCGGCCACGATGATGTCCAGGCGCGTGCCGGGCCTGTACTTCATCGGCGAAGTGGTGGATGTCACCGGCTGGCTGGGCGGCTACAACTTCCAGTGGGCATGGGCCAGCGGCAAGGCCGCCGGCCTCGCGCTGGCCGCCTGATTCAGAACGGCCAGGGCAGGCCGAGGTAGGGCGCGGCAAACCAGTACACGGCAACCACGGCCACCGCCCACAGCAGCAGCTTGAACAGCACGCCCGCGACCTTGAGCGCCAGCCAGACGCCAAGCACGAGCACGACGATGCCGATCCAGCTCATGCGACCTTCTGCACGTTCGCGTCTCCGGTGGTGGCCACGGCCGCCAGCTGCGGGGTCAGCGCCACCCGCTGGTCAAACACGAAGCAACCGCCATCGTAGCCCAGGCCGCCGACCTGCTCGAAATAGCCCAATATGCCGTCGTCCAGCTGCAGCACGTTGTCCATGCCGTCGTGCTGCAACCATAGCGCCGCCTTTTCACAGCGGATGCCGCCGGTGCAGAAGCTGACCACCGTGGCATCGCGCAGTGCATCGCGATGCGGTGCCAACGCCTCCGGCAGATCGGTGAACTTGTCGATGGGCAAGGTCAACGCGCCCTGGAACGTGCCGTATGCCACTTCTTGCCGATTGCGGGTATCCAGCAGCACCAGGCGCTTGCCGGCATCGTCATGGCCTTGCGCGATCCAGCGGGCCAAGTCCTGCGGCGCCACCACAGGCGCGCGCAGGCCGGCTTGCAACGGCGAAGCCTGTTCGCGGCGAAAGGTGATGATCTCGCGCTTGCGCTTGACCTTCAGCCGTGCAAACGGCACCACGTCGCTCCAGCTTTCCTTGGCATGCAGACCGGCAAAGCGCGGATCGCTTCGCAGCCACGCCAGAAAACTGCGCAGCGGGGCGTCGTCGCCAGCGAGGAACAGGTTCAAGCCTTCCGGCGTGACCAGCATGGTGCCGCGCAACCCGGCGTGGGCCGCCTGTTCACGAAGACGTTGCGCCAGCGCATCGGCATCGTCGATCACGGTGAACAGGTAGGCGGCGATATTCAGGATCATGCGCCTGCCTGCGTGCGCAGCAGCAGGCTGCAGCAGGTCACCGCGCCCTCGGCTTTCTGCAGCTCGGACACATCGATCGCCGTCACGCGGATGCCTGCTGCCTGCAACCGCGCACGCGTCTTCGGAAAGCAATCCGGGTACACGAGTGCATCGCCGATGCGCACCGCGTTTGCCGCGTGTGCTTCGCCCGGATCCACGTCGATGATCCGGCAGCCAGCGAATGGCGACGCATCCGCCAGCCATGCGCGGTTGACCAGCAGGGTGTCGTCGGCAACCTGGGTTACCGCCGATTTGAGATGCAGGCAACCGCGCGTTGCCACGCCTTCTACCGTATAGCCGTAGGGCGCCAACAGTTCGCGCAGTTGCGCGCGGCCTGCTTCGTTGCTGCGCGCAGACATGCCGACGAACACGCGCTTGCCGATCCGCAACACATCGCCGCCGTCGAGCGTGCCCGGCGCTTCGATGCGCAGCAGCGGGCGCAGGCTGCCCAGCAGTTCATGCACGGCAGCGCCCTCGCCACGACGGGATTCGGCGCCCGGACGGGTGGCGATGGCCAGCTCATCAAACACCAGCGCCACGTCCTCGACGAACACCGAATCGGGAAAATCCGCCAGCGCCGGCAACTGGATGACATGGCAGCCCAGCGACTCCAGCGCGCGACAGTACGCAGCATGCTGCTCGCGTGCCAGCGCCACGTCGATCGGGTTGCGCGGCACGAAGGAGAGTTCACATCCGGCCAGCGCGGGGCTGACCTCACGGGTAATGGCGGTCCACATCGCGCCATTGTACCGGCGCGGTGAAACGCCGGTATCGGCATCCGCAGCCGAACGTGGAATCATGCACGCATGCTCACAGCGCCATCCATGTCTAAGCGCATCGCCATCGTTGGCGGCGGCCCCGCTGGCCTGATGGCCGCCGAAGTCGCGCGCGCGGCCGGGTTTGCGGTGGACCTGTTCGAAGCCAAGGGATCGGTGGGGCGAAAATTCCTGATCGCCGGCAAGGGCGGGCTCAACCTCACCCACTCCGAGCCCCGCCCGGCGTTCGATGCGCGCTACCGCGAGCGCGCCGAGGCGGTGGGCCGTTGGCTGGATGCATTCGATGGCAGTGCATTGCGCGACTGGGCGCGAACGCTCGGCGTCGACACCTACGTGGGCAGCTCTGGCCGCGTTTTCCCGCGCGATCGCAAAGCGGCGCCGCTGCTGCGCGGCTGGGTGCGGCGGCTGAAGGACGCCGGCGTGCAGTTCCACGTGCAGCACCGCTGGCTGGGCTGGGAGAACGATGGCCGCCTGCGTTTCGCCACCGCCGAAGGGCACGCCTTCGTCGCTGCCGATGCGGTGGTGCTGGCACTGGGCGGCGGCAGCTGGCCGCAGCTGGGCTCCGATGGCGCATGGGTGGACACGCTGGCGCAGCGCGGGGTCGACATCGCCCCGCTGCAGCCGGCCAACTGCGGATTCGACATCGGCTGGAGCGCGCATCTTGCGCACAAGCACGCGGGCGCACCGCTCAAGCCCGTCATCGCGCATTGGCAGGATGCAGCCGGCGGCAGGCACGCGCTGCAAGGCGAATGCGTGCTGACCGAGACCGGCATCGAAGGCAGTTTGATCTATGCCATCGCCGCCGAGTTGCGCACCGCCATTGCGCGCAACGGAACTGCCTCGCTGCACCTGGACCTGGCCCCCGGTCGCGCGCTGGATCGCCTGCGAACCGACCTGCAAACGCCGCGCGGCAGCCGCAGCCTCGGCGACCATCTGCGCCGCCAAACCGGCCTGGAGAGCGCAAAGCTTGCGCTGCTGTTCGAAGTGCTGGACAAGACCGCGCTGCAGGACATGGCCAAGGTGGCGGCCACCATCAAGCGCCTGCCGCTGCAGCTGCTGCGCCCGCGCCCGATGGCGGAAACCATTTCCACCGCTGGCGGCGTGCGGCTGGAAGCGCTGGACGATGCGCTGATGCTGCGCGCTGTCCCCGGCGTGTTCTGCGCCGGCGAAATGCTGGACTGGGAAGCGCCGACCGGCGGCTACCTGCTCACCGCGTGCTTTGCCAGTGGCCAACGCGCCGGCCTGGGGGCGGCGCGCTGGTTGGCATGAAATCGCTGCGAGGCGCGAACGCGCCCCGGGCAATCAAGGTTTCTTCATCGCCGCCTTGGCCCGCTCCGCCATGTCTTTATGGAAGTCGGTCATGTACGGCAAGTCCCGCAGGATCCTGGAATGCGGGTCCAGCGTGAAACTCTCGCCCGGCGGCACCGCCACTTCACCGCGGCCGCCAGTCATCGCCACCTCCACCACGCGTTTGCCAACGCGCACCTGCACCGGCATCGGGAAGGGTTTGTCGCCTTCGGTTTTCCAACGCAACTGCAAGGTGTTGCCGCTGCGTGTGGCCAGCAGTTCCGGCAGCTTCACCGACCGCAGATACCCATCGAAAAACCAGCCGTAATCCTGGCCGGTGATGCGATTCACCAGTTCGATGAAATCAGTGGTCGAGGCATAGCGTGGCTTGAAGTTGCCGGGCCGCGGCGCATCCGTGCCATAGACCAGCTCGCGGATGGCGCGCAGGAAGGCATCGTCACCGATCAATCCGCGCAAGGTGTGCAGCATCAGCGCACCCTTGTAATAGACATCGTTCCCCGGCCCGCGATCGGCGCTGGACACGTCTTTTTCAACCATGCCGTGGCCGCTGACGATGGGGTAGCGCAGCATCAGGACACTGCGCATTCTCATCAGCGCGGCCATGTACTCCATGTCGCCGCGCAGCCACTGCAAGTACAGCGGCTGCATGTACGTCCCCAGGCCCTCATGCAGCCACAGGTCGTCCCAATCGACGTTGGTCAGCTGGTTGCCGAACCATTCGTGCGAGAACTCGTGCTGCAGCAGCCAGTCATAGCCGGTCTCGGCCTTGCGGTAGTCGTTGCCGTAGGCATTGATGGTCTGGTGCTCCATGCCCAGGTGCGGGGTTTCCACCACGCCCATCTTTTCATCGCCAAACGGATAGGGACCAATCGTTTCCTCGAAGAAATCCAGCATTGGCGCGAATTCCGCGAACAAGCCCTCGGCCTTGGCCTTGTGGTCTTTCAGATACCAGAACCGCAGCGGGATGGTGTTGCCGTAACGGCTCTTGTACTCGGCCTGGAGCACCTCATACGGGCCGATGTTGAGCGCGATGGCATACGTGTTCGGCATCTTCGCGCGCCAATGCCAGGTGCGCCAACCGCCGCGCTCGTCCATCCCCTCGGCGACGCCGTTGCCGGCGGCCACCAATGGGCTGGGCACGGTGACGTGCTCGACAACCTCCAGCGGCTTGCCCATCGGATGGTCGATGCAGGGCCAGAGCAGGTCACAGCCTTCGCCCTGCACCGCGGTGGCAACCCAGGGCTCGCCACCCGGCGCCCTGGCCCACACAAAACCGCCATCCCATGGCGCTTTTTTCGCCACGTGCGGATGCCCGCTGTAACGGATGCGCAAGCTGGCCTGCCCGCCGGCAACCAGCGGTTGGGCCAGATCGATGCTCATCCGCCCTTCCGGGTTGCGCCAATGCGCAGCATCGACCGGCCGGCCATCCACTTCGACCAGATCGATCGCGTAATCGCGATCCAGATCCACCACCAATCGTGCGACCGGCGATGCCACGCGCAGTGCCAGCGTTGCGTCGCCATCCAGCCACTGCCGGGCGGGATCGACCTTGAATGAGAGGTCTGCCCGCTCGATCGTGGTGACCTGCTGCTCCGCTGTGCGCGGCAATCCCGTCGCAGCGGTGGTGGCGGTCAAATCGGGTTGCTGCGCGTGGGCGCCGAAAGCAGCGGTGACCATGGCCAAGGCAAACAGGCTTCGATGCAAATGCATGGGCGTGTCCTGGGGAACGAACGATTACCTTCGCACGGCTGCGCGCTGGGCGGGCCTGTCGTTGGTCATGCGTCCCGGAGACTGCTGCAATCCTGAACGCGGGCTTGCAAGCGCGCGCCAGCGTCGAAAATCTCAGCCACGATTCATCCCCGTGGCTGCTAACTGCGTGCAAGGGAGCGAATGGGTCGCGCCCGGGGAGACAAGCCATGAGTCACTTCGCCAACATCCGCAACCTGACCAGCGCGCTGCTGGGCACGGCGATCGCGTTCAGCGCCATGGCGCCCGCATTCGCCCTGCCGCAGGATCGCGATGGAAACCACGAAGGTCGCCAGAATCTGCAGGAACTGCGCGACCAGCGTCGCGCCAAACGCGAAGAAGCCCGCGCAAGCTCCAGCGAGCGCTCGTCGCCCGTCGCCGTGGAATCGCCGCGCGCCGAACCCCGCGCGCAGCCCCAGCCAGAATCCCGCACCCGCCCATTGCGCGACCCTCCCGTGGACGACCGCGGCCCGCGCGCGGACAACCCGCAGGGTCGATTCGGACAAGCCTGGCAAGACTCCCGCACGCCGCGCAGCAGCGATGCGCAGCGCCGGGAAAACTGGGGCGAACTGGCCCGCCAGCAGCAGGATCGCCAGCGTGCCGCCGAACAGCAGCGCCAAGCCGACCAGCGCGCACAGGAGCAGCAGCGTCGAGAGGCGCAGCGGCAGCAGGCCAGCGAACCGCCGCGCAGCCCGCAGGCGGCACTGATGCAGCAGGCGCTGGCGCGGGATGCCCAGCACGACGACCGCCGCGACAACCGCGATTGGCGGAATGACCGCCGCGATGACCGCCGCGATGACCGCCGCGATGACCGCCGCGATGACCGCCGCGATGACCGCCGCGATGACCGCCGGGATGACCGCCGGGATGACCGCGACTGGCGCGGCGACCGGGACGACCGGGACGACCGGGACAATCGCCAGCATGACTGGAACAACCGTATCCCGCGCGACCAGCAACAGCGCAGGATCGAGGAACAACGCCGGCAGCAGGCGCAATGGCAGCGCGAGGAATTCCGTCGCCGCGCCGAGTACCAACGCCACTACAACATCCTGAACCGCGAACACCGCAACGCCCAATATCGCTACCAGCAGGACTACTGGCGCCGCTGGCAAGCAGAACAGGCACGCTGGAACCGCAATCGGTTTGACTACAACAGCCCGTTCTTCTACACGCCGTACAACTATCGCTACAACTACGGTGGCCGCTGGTACAGCACCAACAGCTACGGTGCCCAGATGCTGCAGCAGGCCATTCGCGATGGCTACCGTGAAGGCTGGTACGCAGGCCAGGCGGACCGCGCCGACCGCTGGCGCTTCGACTACCAAAACAACTATGGCTATCTGGACGGCAGCATGGGTTACAACGGCGTTTACGTCAGCCGGGGTGACTACCGCTACTACTTCCGCCAGGGGTTCGAGCGCGGCTACCGCGACGGATACTTCGGCCGCTACCAGTACGGCCGCTATGACAATGGCAGCGCGGTGATCCTGCCAGCCATCCTCGGCATGATCCTGGCGTTCAGCATCAACTGAGCACCGCACCGCATCGATGCATGCAAACGCCCGGCCACGTGCCGGGCGTTTTTCATTGGTCAGCGCAACTGGCTGTCCTTGCTGCCGCGCCGGTTGTAACTGCTGGCGGACGCCTCTTCACGATCGCGCGCTTCCTGACAGGCCACGCACAGGCGCACACCGGGGATGGCCCGGCGCCTTGCCTCCGGGATCGCTGCATCGCACTCCTCGCAGCGATCCAACCCCGGGCCGCTGGGCAGCCGGCTGCGCGCACGGGCGATGGCATCATTCACCGTTGCGTCGATCTGATCCTGTACCGCGCCGTCGCCGGCCCAACCGGTCGCCATGGCCTGATCCAATCCGTTCCAATTCACGTACAGGGAACACGATACGGCATCCAATGGCCGCCATCACACCCCAACCGATCGCCACGGAGCCACCCATGCGCCAGCCCCTGACCCGCCTTGCCGCAGCCGTCCTCGCCACCGCCGCACTGCTGCCGATCAGCGCAAGCGCTGCACTGAAACCGGGCACGCCGGCCCCCGCATTCAGCGCTCCCGCGTTCCTGGCCGGAAAGGCCTTCACCTTCACCCTCAAGGACGCGCTGCAAAAAGGCCCGGTGGTGTTGTATTTCTTCCCGGCCGCCTTCACGCCCGGCTGCAATGCCGAGGCAGCAGCGTTTTCGCAGGCCATCGACAAGTTCAAGGCGCAGGGCGCCAGCGTGATCGGCATCACCGCCGGCAATACCGAGCGTTTGGCGGAATTTTCGAAGGACACTGAAAAATGCGCCGGAAAATTCCCGGTGGCAGCCGATGACGGGGCCAGGATCGCCAAGTCATTCGATGCCACCCTGATGCTGAAGCCGGACATGTCCAGCCGCACGTCCTACGTGATCGCCCGCGATGGCCGCATCGCGTTCGTGCATGACGACCTGAACCCGAACAAGCACGTCAAACTCGCGCTGGACGCCGTGACTGCACTCGCAAACAAGCCGGCGTCCGCCCACTGACGCCTGCAAGCGGGAGCTGCGGCATCGCAGCTCCCGCCTCAATGCCGGCGGTCGGCCCCGCGCCTTACCAGATGCGCACGCGCTGCTGCGGCGGCAGGTACATGGCGTCGCCCGGCTTCACGTCGAACGCCTTGTACCAGGCATCCAGGTTGCGCAGCGGGCCGTTGGCGCGGTACATCACCGGCGAATGCGGGTTGGTCTTGATCAGGTTGAGCAGCGCTTCGTCGCGGTACTTGCCCTTCCACACCTGCGCCCATGCCAGATAGAAACGCTGATCGCCGGTCAGGCCGTCGATGACGGGCGCCGGCTTGCCGCCCAGGCTGAGCTGGTAGGCGGTGTAGGCCATCGACAGGCCGCCCAGGTCGCCCAGGTTCTCGCCCATGGTCAGGCCGCCGTTGACGCACTGGCCGTCCAGCGGACAGTACGCGTCGTACTGCGCGCCCAGCGCCTTGGTGCGCTGCTCGAAGCGGGCGCGGTCCTCGTCGGTCCACCAGTTGCGCTGGATGCCGTCGGCATCGGACTTGCTGCCCTGGTCGTCGAAGCCGTGGCCCATCTCGTGGCCGATCACCGCACCGATGCCGCCGTAGTTCACCGCCGGATCGGCGTTCACATCGAAGAACGGCGGTTGCAGGATCGCGGCCGGGAACACGATCTCGTTGAACGCGGAGTTGTAGTAGGCGTTCACCGTCTGCGGGGTCATGCCCCATTCCTCGCGGTCGGTCTTCTGGCCGACGCGGCGGTTCTGGTCGGCGCGGTTGAACCTGCGCAGGGCGACGGCGTTGCCGAGCAGGTCGTCCGCCTTGATCGCGACGCTGGAATAGTCCTTCCACTTCGACGGATAGCCGATCTTCGGGCGGAAGGTGGATAGCTTGCGGAAGGCTTCGGCCTTGGTCGCGTCGCCCATCCAGTCGATCTGCTCGATGTTCTTGCGCAGCGCGGCCCGCAGGTTCTCCACCAGCTGGTCCATCGCGGCCTTGGCTTCCGGCTTGAAGTAGCGGGCCACGTACAGCTCGCCCAGCGCCTCGCCCAGCCCGTTGCGGGCGCCCACCAGGGCCATCGCCCGCTTCCAGTCCTCGCGCTGCGCCTTCTGGCCACCCAGCACCTTGCCGTTGAACTCGAACGACGCGTCGTCGATCTGGGTGCTCAGCAGGTCGGCGTTGCCGTCGATGGCGTGGAAGGTGAGGTAGTCGCGCCAGGTCGCCAGCGGGGTGGCCGCGATCACGTCGATGACCGGCTGGATCACGTCCGGGGTGCTGACGTTCAACTTCTCCGGCTGCGGCATGCCCTGCGCGCGCAGCTGCGCGGCCCAGTCGTAGCCGGGAAACTTCGTCTGCAGCTCCGCAAAAGTGAACACGTTGTAGGTCTTGTCGCGGTCGCGCAGCTTCACCCGGTCCCACTGCGGCTTGGCCAGCGCGGTTTCGAGCGCCAGCACCGCCTCGGCGCGCGCCTTGGCGTCGGCGCCGGTGACGCCGGCGAAGCCGAGCATGCGCTGGATGTGGGCGACGTAGGCTTCGCGGATCTTGACGAAGCGCGCATCCGGATTGAGGTAGTAATCGCGGTCCGGCAGGCCCAGACCGCCGACGCCGAGCACGACCTGGTAATGGTCGGGGTCCTTGCGGTCGGTGCCCACGTACAGGCCGAACGGCGCATCGCTGCCGTCGATGCCGGCGTTGCCGAACGCGGCGACCAGCGTGTCCTTCGAGTCGATCGCGGCGATGCGCTCCAGCACCGGCTTGAGCGGCGAGATGCCGGCGGCGTCGCGAGCGGCGCGGTCCATGAAGCTGTCGTAGTAGTCGCGCAGCTTGCGGCCGTTGCTGCCGGGCGCCAGATCCTTGCTCGCCAGCAGTTCCTGCATCAGCGCGCGGGTCTGCTCCTCGGCGCGGTCGCGCAGCTGGTTGAACGAGCCGTAGTTGGTCTCGTAGTCCTTGAGGACGTAGGTGTCGATCCAGCGGCCGCTGGCGTAGCGGTTGAAGTCGTCGCCCGGCTTGACCGAGGTGTCGCGCGCGGACAGGTCCACGCCGAAGCTGCCCAGCTGCGGCTTGCCCGCGGGCGTGGCGGCGGTGGCGGAGGAATTGGCGACGGCCAGCACGCCGGCGATGCCGAGGCCGAGCAGGGAACGCTTCATGGTTCGATCCGATGCGAAGGGAAACCGCGAGCGTAGCCATCCGGCGCTCGATGCGCCCGTGACTTTCGTCCTCCTTGCGCGTCAGTCCTCGTCCGCCGCCTGCAGGTCCGCCGGATCGGCGGCGTAATCGAGGAGATCGCCCGGCGCGCACTCCAGCACCGCGCACAGCTTGGCCAGCGTGCGGAAGCGGATGCCGCGCACCTTGCCGCTGCGGAACAGCGACATCTGGGTCTCGCTGATGCCGACCCGCGCGGCCAACTCGCGCGCGGTCATGCCGCGCCGGGCCAGCATCGCCTCCAGGGTGATCCGGATCGGCATCAGAGGATCTCGTCGAGTTCGGCCTGCAGGGCGCGGGCGCTGTCGACCACCCGCGCCAGCAGCACCAGCGCAGCCCCGACCACGCCCAGCACGATCCCCGACAGGTCGAAGTAGGCCAGCCCGCCCTGCCCGCCCACGATCAGCCGCGACAGGTTGGTGATCGCGAACACGCTGAGCAGCGCGCCGGCCAGCACGCCGATGCCGATGTGGCGGATCGCGCGCGCCACCGCCGCATGGAACAGCCGGCCGGCGGCGAGGTCGCCGAGCGCCCGTTGCACCGCCCACAGCGCCCACAGGTAGCCCAGGCCGGGCAGCAGGCGCACCAGCAGCAACAGCGAGCGCGTGCCGGCCTCGGCATCGCCCGGCGCCCGCAGCCACGGCAACCCGCTCGCACCCAGCGACAGCAGCAGGGCAAGTCCGAAGAACACCACCAGCGTGGCGATGCGCAACAGGCGGCAGTGGCTGCGGAAACGGTCGGAAATTGGCATGACGGCGGGATTCCGGGAGATGGCGACGAAGAGGAACTTTAAGCTTGACTTAAATTATCGCTCATGTACAAACTTTATCCCGCACTTAAAACTTCATTCCCGGTGATTCCATGCCCCACGCCATCGAAACCTGCGGCCTGACCCGCCGCTTCGGCCAGCGCACCGCGGTCGACGCCATCGACATGACGGTGCCGGAGCGCAGCGTCTACGGCTTCCTCGGCCGCAACGGCGCCGGCAAGACCACCACCATCAAGCTGCTGCTGGGCCTGCTGGCGCCGGACGCCGGCAGCGCGCGGATCGCCGGCATCGACGTCGCGACGGATCGCATCGCCGCAGCACGCAACGTCGGCGCGCTGCTGGAGGCGCAGGGCTTCTACGCGCACCTGAGCGGGCGCGAGAACCTCGACCTCAGCCGCCGCCTGCTGGGCCTGCCAGCCAGCGAGTCCAACCGCGTGCTGGAGATCGTGGAGATGAGTGCGCACGCCGGCCGTCGCGTCGCCGACTATTCGCTGGGCATGCGCCAGCGCCTCGGGCTGGCGCGGTCGATGCTGGGCGCGCCGCCGGTGCTGGTGCTGGACGAGCCGACCAACGGTCTCGACCCGGAAGGCATCGCAGACATGCGCCGCTTCCTGCGCGAACTGCCGGAGCGCGCCAACGCCACCGTGCTGCTGTCCAGCCACCTGCTCGGCGAGATCGAGCAGGTCGCCAGCCACGTCGGCATCCTCAGCCACGGCCGGCTGGTGCTGGAAGGCGCCTTGGCCGAACTGAAGGCGGGGCTGGCGAGCGAAGTCGAGGTCGGCACCGACGCGCCGGAATGGGCGGTGGCGGTGGCGCGCGGCCACGGCTTCATGGCGGAACAGACCGACGACACCGTGATCGTCCGCTTCGACGCGGGCGAGGAACCGCGCGGCGCGACCGCCGCGCTCAACCGCGTGCTGTGCGTGGCCGGCGTGCACGTGCATGCGCTCGCGCCGCGCCAGCGCAGCCTCGAACTTCTCTACCGCCAGGCCGCGCAGCCCGTCGCGGCGGCGGCCTGACATCGCCCCAAATCCGGAGCCCGCCATGTCCGTTGCCTCGCCCACTTTCTCCGTTCGCCCTGCCCGCTTCGCCACCGCGCTCGCGGTGGAGGCCTGCAAGCTGCGCCGCTCGCTGGCCGTGCTGCTGGCCACCGTCGCGCCGCTGCTGATCGCGGTGTTCGTGTTCTTCAACCTGCTGCGCGGGGAGAAGCCCGCGCCGTGGACGATGTCGCTGCAATTCTCGGCGGCGATCTGGGCGTTCTTCATGCTGCCGATGAGCGTCACCGCGCTGACCGCGCTGGTGGCGCAGACCGAGCACGGCCCGCGCGCCTGGGACCACCTGCGCGCGCTGCCGCTGCCGCGCTGGCACCTGTACGCGGCGAAGGCCGTTTGCGTGTTGGCGCTGGTCGCGGCGATGAGCCTGCTGCTGGCCCTGCTGACGTCGCTGGCGGTCGCCGCCGCCGGCATCGCCAAGCCCGCGGTGGCCGCCACCGGCGCGCCGGATTTCGCCGCCCATCTGCTTCTGCTGGGCCGCATCTTCCTCGCCGCGTGGCTGCTGGTGGCGGTGCAGCTGTGGATCGCGCTGCGCTGGGCCAGCTTCGTGCCGGCGCTGGCGACGGGCATCGCCGGCACCTTCTTCGCAGTGGTCGCCACCTCAGCGAAGATCGGCGTGGCGATGCCTTGGCAGATGCCGGTCAACCAGCTCGCCAGCGACCCGGCCCGCGCCGACCTGGCGCTGGCGCTGGGCCTGGCCGGCGGCATTGTCGCCTTCGCGCTGATGCTGTGGCGGATGAGCCGGCAGGAAACGCCGCGCTGAGCATCCGCCACGGCGGCACGTTCAGCGGTGGGCCAGCGCGAACTCCAGCGCCGCGCGCACCGCCGCCGCCTGCGCATCGTTGCACTGCGCCGGCGTGGCGCGCGGGCTGTCCGGATAGACCTCGGTGGTCGTGGTGTAACGCGCGCCGCTGATACCAGCGCACAGGCCCAGCTTGACCAGCGAATATTCGATCACGCCCGGCGCGACCACAGGCGAACCGATGATGGTGCCATCGGGATCGGCCGGTGCGATATGCGTGACCTGCGCCACTGCGGCGATGATTGCCTGCTGGAACGCCGGCTGTGGGTTCTCGGTATCGTCCACCAGATAGAACCCATCGGGGACGGTATCGGGCTGGTACGGCTTGCCATCACGCGCCGCCAGCGCCGGGCGAAACTCGCTCTCGTCGCTGTCGGTGGTTTCGTGCAGGTCGATATGCACCAGAACGCGGCCGTGCAGCGGCCGGACCAGCGCCCACAGCGCCGCCGATTCGCCGGCCGGACTGTTGGCGCGGAAGTTTCGATTCGGGTCCAGCGCATCGGGGTTCCAGCGATGGATGCGCTCATAGGCCCAAGGCGACACGCAGGGCGCGATCAGGAGATTCATGCGGCCCGCGTAATCCGCCGCATGGCGCTCGGCGAACTGCAGCGCGCCATGCACGCCGCTGGTCTCGTAGCCATGCACGCCACCGGTGACCAGGGCGACCGGCAATGCGTCATTCCAGTCGTGGCTGCGCAGGACGAACAGCGGATAACGGCCATCGTCGCCGTAGTCCAGCATGCCGTACTGCTCCACCTGGAATGCGCCGCGCAGCGCATCGATCCTTGCCAGCACATCGCCTGCATAGCTGCGATGCTTGCGCTGGGCTGCGCGCCACTCGGCAACTTCAAGCGCAGACCAAGGCGTGCCTGGCGTTCCGATGGGGTAGGACGACGCTGCGTGCATGCGGGCTCTCAGGGGGCGGCAGGGCCGTCACTCTAGCACCGCAACAACGCTCAACCGCTGCAGTCGCCGCAACAGACCGACGGCTGCAATTCGACCTTGTTGGCGGGGATGCCAGCCTGCGCCAATACCACGGCCAATTCCTCGGCGCTCAGCCAGGCCGTCACGCGCAGCGCGCCATCGGCAGGATCGAAATCCACGAACGCCGCCGGATCCGCATCCCGAACGGCGTCGTCAATGGCGCTGAGATCGGGGGCGGGAGCCGAAAGCTGGACTCGGTATTCCATGATCGTCTCTCCCTACTCGCAAGCCCGCAATGGGGCATTGCAACGATGCACCGATTTGGATGACCCCGCCTTAATCTGGATCAAACACCGGGCAGCGAGCGGTTACAGCATCCGCTTCAAGGTGTCATCGCGCCGTCCCCAGTGGTGCCACAGCGCTGCCAGCACGTGCGCGCCGATGACCCAGTAGAAGACTTCGCCGATGGTGCCGTGCAGGTCTTCCAGCGAATGCGCCAAGTCTTCGTTTTCCGCCAGCAGCGCCGGCAGAGCAATCCCGGTGAATGGAATCATGATCGCTTTCCCGTCGGTCCATGCGGTGGCCAGGCCCAGTAGCGGCATCACGATGAAAAAGGCATACAGCGACAGGTGCAGCAGCCTGGAGACGAGCGCGCTGAAACGATCCAGCGGCGGGGTGATGGCCGGGGCGCCGCCGCGCACGCGGCTGGCCAACCGCCACCAGACCAGCAGGAAGATGGCGATGCCGGCCCAGAAGTGGCCCTGCATCATCGCTGCGCGCCCACTGCTGCCGCGCGGGAACAGGCCGCGCTGCTCGATCAGCACGTAGGCCAGCAGGATCAACACCGCCATCAGCCAGTGCAGGTAGCGGATGGTCGGTGCGTAACGCGAACGAGTGGTGGCATGCATGCGCCTGGCTCCCGGGAGTGACGATTCGACAATGAACGATGCAGCGGCGAATACGTTGACTTCGATCAATCCGGCGGCGGCGCCGGCGCGGCGCCCAGCAACTCGCCCAGCGCCGCATCCTTTTCCCGCCACAGACCGTTCATCCAGTGCTGGAAGCGAATCCGGAAGTCACGGTCGTTCTGGTAATCGCCGCCCACCAGATCGGCCGGAATCGGGTGCTGGCGCACCTGCACGCGCACCTCGGGGATGCGCCCGGCCAACAGGTCCAGCAAGGACGGAGAGCCCGCCGGATAGGCGATGCTGACATCCAGGATTGCCTGCAGTCCCTGGCCCATCGCATCCAGCACGAATGCCACGCCGCCCGACTTCGGCTTGAGCAGATGCCGGTAAGGCGAAGACTGCCGGGCGTGCTTGGCTGCAGTGAAGCGGGTGCCTTCCACGAAATTCATGATGGCCACCGGGATGGCGCGGAATTTTTCGCACGCGCGCCTGGTCACATCGATGTCGCGCCCGGCCAGCGCCGGGTTGCGTGCGATCTGCTTGGGCGTGTAGCGGCCCATGAACGGGAAATCCAGCGCCCACCACGCCATTCCCAGCAAAGGCACCCAGAACAACTGGCGCTTGAGGAAAAAGCGCAGCAGCGGGATGCGCCGATTGAACACTTTCTGCAAGACCAGGATGTCCACCCAGCTCTGGTGGTTGGCCAGCACCAGATAATGACCGTCGGCGCGCAACTCGGCGGCGCCTTGCACGTTCAAGCGGGTGTCGGTGAAGGCATCCCACATCCAGCTGTTGAATCCGATCCAGCTTTCCGCCAACCCGGTCAACAACGGATTGCACAGCGCGCGCATGCGCGGGAACGGCAACATCACCTTCAGCAGCGCCACCAGCAGCAGCGGGGCGACATGCACGACCGTATTGGCGGCGATCAACAAGAAGGTCAACGCAAGGCGAAATGGGAGCATCGGCAAATTCAAGTGGCCGTGGAGCGACAGGCGGCATTGTCGCGGAAAACACGGTTGGCTTCAGGCTGTCGGTATCATTTGCGCATGCCCCGCTATCCCGGCCCCCTGCTCACCCGCCCCTTGGGCGACGCCCTGCTGGCGGCGCGCGCGGCCGGCGCCAGCACCTGGCAAGCTTCGCTCGACCTGGGCCGGAGCACGGGCGAGGCCGTCCTGTCCAGCGATCACTGGCACTGGCGCGGCCTGCGCTATGACTATCCCGGCCCGCTCAAGGACCGCACGCTGTACTGGTGGGACGGTGCGGCATTCGCGCCGATTTCGCGCTATGCCGGCAAGCTGATCAAGCTGGTGCCGACCGAATGGAACGTCCCCACCTTCGAAATCGACGGCATCAAGATGCTGCCGACGTCACGGGAATCCCCGCTGGACGATGCGCGCCGCAAGGTGGCGCTGGTGCAACCGGCGGGCAAGACGGTGCTGGATACCTGCGCTGGACTTGGCTATTTCGCCAGCTGCTGCCTCGACGCCGGGGTGAGGCATCTGCAGTCGTTTGAAAAAAACGAGGATGTGCTGTGGTTGCGCACGCTCAATCCGTGGTCGCCGGATGCCGACGACAGCGACGGCAGGCTGGCGCTGGCGCTGGCCGACGTCTCGCAGGCCATCCTGCAGTTGCCGGATGCCGCGTTCGATGCGGCACTGCACGATCCGCCACGCTTCGGCATCGCAGGTGAACTGTATTCGCTGGCGTTTTACCAGCAGCTTGCGCGCGTCCTGCGCCGCGGCGGACGTCTGTTCCACTACACCGGCAGCCCCAACAAGCTCACCTCGGGCCGTGACGTGCCACGCGAAGTGGTGAAACGGCTGCAACACGCCGGCTTCCAGGCCGAACTGGCGCTGGACGGCGTGCTGGCAGTCAAGCGCTGAGCTGCTTACGCGCGGCGCTCGACGCGGATCACCGCGGGATCGTCGGCATGTTCCAGCAACAGCTTGCGCACCCGATCCTGCCAGACCGAACCGAACGCGCCACGCACGTCATCGCTGGCATCGGCCGCCAGGGCTTGCCCCATCAGCGCGCGCATCTGCGGCGCGGGAGGCACCGTGGAAAGATCCATCGACACCTGCACCGTGTCACCGTTGTCACTGCGGCGAAAACTGGCGATGCAGCCCAGGTCGCTACCGCCGTAACGCAGCAACCCGTGCCGAACGAACCGCCCCCCGATGCCGTGGAAGCCGTTGTTGGCCGCCGCGCCGGTGAGCAGGGTGAACACCTGGGCGACGACGCCGGTGGTGCCTTCCACCTCCGCCGCGCTCATCGTCACCACCACGCCGCCGCGCTCCGGCACGCCCTCCGGATACAGCGCGCGCAGACCGGCGCGCGCCATCAGATAGGCACCCGCCACGGTCGGGCAGGAATGCCCGGCCAGGCGCACCGCATCGGCATACCCGTACTCGATCAGCCCGCCTTCCGCAGCACCCAGCAGCTCGGCCAGCGGATCACGCAGCAGGATGCGCGGCACCTGCGAATAGAAGACGGGCAGATTCACGGGCTTATTCCTCCGGCAAACCGGTGACGCCAAAGTCGATGACCACGCCAGTCTGGTCGCGCTGGCGATACGACACCGTGAGGTGCTCGCCGAAGCGCTGGGTGAGCTGGCCCAGCAAGGGAATGGGGTCGTGGTCATTGATGAAGCGCATGCTCTCGCCGTTGCGCAACGCGCCCAACGCGCCGAAGATGGCGGAGTGGCGGAAGCGGCGGGCAATGCCACGCGCATCGAAGACGTGGACGTTGGGTTCTGGATCAAGCTGGATCGACATGCCAATGGCTCCTGTTCGCGATAAACCGAGGCCATGCTACGCCGCACCGATGACGCCGCCCTGACCCATGTCAAGGCAGCCATCACTCTCTGGTCTTCAGCCAGCGCGCCAGTAGTTGTTGGCCGCGGAAATGGTCTGGAAATTCACCGCCACCACGTGCGAGGACGCGATCAACGCACTGGCGTCTTCGGCATAGTCCGGGCGCAGCTGTCCGCGTATCTCGGCCGAGGGTTGCGTGTACTTCACCGCCACCCGGGAAAGCTTGATCGCAAGTTCGAAGCCGGCTTGCGGGGTATCGGTGATCAAGCTGGTCAACCAGGTATCGCTCATGGCGTTGCCCTCATCGCATCAGGAAACCAGGATGGTCGTGCAACGGGCGCGCAGCCGCAATTCACGCGGCGTGCCGCTGCCGATCCGGTCACGGGCATTCCTGCGCGCTGCGCACGCAATGGTCGTTGCTGGAGCACCAGATGAAACCGGCGGCGCACTGATCGGAATTGGCGGCCGTCGTCCGGCACAGGCCGCTGACCGGCTCGCAGGCAAAGCCGGCGGCGGCGCAGTCGCTGCTCTCGCCCGCGCTATTGGCGCTGCGCGTGGGCGATTCGCAATAGGCATGCACCAGGCTGCCGCCCCTGCGCGTCCAGGCATCCAACTGCTCGCGCAGCCGTTGGTTTTTTTCGCGCTCCTGGTTGTACAGCGCCTTGTAATCGATCTGCGCGGCACCGCCGATTTTCGGCACCACCATCGGCCGCATCGGGGCCACGGTCTGCGCCGTGGCCGCTGGCTGAAAAACGCACGTGAGCGCAAGCAAGATCACGGCAGTTGCACGATTCATCGGTTTCCCCATTGTCTTGCGCCACTGGCGCAGCCCGGCCAGCATAGCGAAATTCGCCTGGACATCAGCCAGGATTCTCGTTTATCGCACTCGCCAATGCCAGCCGTGCGATCTGTACCAGCCCTTGCTCGCGCTGCTCTGCGGGCATGTGCACATCGTTGTCCAGATGATCGCTGACCGCCAGGATCGACAGCGCCTGGAACCCTTCGCGCATGGCCAACCCGTACAGGCCGGCGGTTTCCATTTCGATGCCGCAAATCCGATGCCGGCGCAGATGCGCAAGCAAGGCCGGATCGCCGTCGTAGAAGCAATCGGTACTGAACACCCCCGCCACACGCGCGGCGATACCCTGCCGGGACGCCGCATCCACCGCGTTGCGCAGCAGGCTGAAATCGGCGCAGCCCGCCAGATCATGGCCGCCGAATTGCATCCGGTTGAAACGCGAGTCGGTGCTTCCGGACTGCGCCAACAGTACATCCCCGAGGTTTACCTCGCCGATGCCGCCGCAGGTGCCGATGCGGATGATCCGGCGCACGCCATACACGCGCACCAGCTCGGTGACATAGATCGCCGTGGAGGGAATGCCCATGCCACCGCCCATCACCGTTACTGCCTGCCCGTGCCAGCGGCCGGTATAACCCAGCATGTTGCGGCGAGCATTGACCTGCGCCGGGCTGTCGAGCACTTCGTGCGCGACGAAGCGCGCGCGCAGCGGATCGCCGGGCAACAGCACGGTATTGGCAATGGCGCCGACGGCGGCCTCGATATGCGGGGTACTCATGCCGTTCAATCCATCAGGAAACTGCGACCAGCAGCCAGTGGGGGCAGGCCGAGATGGGTGGCGATGCCCTGCCCCAAATCGGCGAAACTGTCGCGCCGCCCCAATGCGCGCGGCGCCAGGCCGGGGCCAAACGCGAGCAGCGGCACGCATTCGCGCGTGTGGTCGCTGCCCGGCCACGTGGGGTCGCAGCCGTGGTCGGCGCTCAGCACCAGCAAGTCGCCATTGCGCAGTACATCCAGCAGCTCCGGCAGGCGCGCATCGAAGTGTTCAAGTGCCGCGCCATAGCCAAGCGGGTCGCGGCGATGCCCGTACACACTGTCGAAATCCACGAAATTGGTGGCCACCAGCGCGCCATCACCGGCCTGCGCCAGCGCCTGCAGGGTGGCATCGAACAGCGCGTCATGCCCGCTGGCCGGCAGTTTCCTGGAAACACCGCGCGCGGCGAAAATGTCGCTGATCTTGCCCACCGCAATCACCTCGCCGGCCGCCGCGCATACCGCATCCAGCAGGGTGGGCGCCGGTGGCGGCAGCGCGTAGTCGCGGCGATTCCCGGTCCTGTGGAACCCGCTGGCCGCATCGCCGGTGAACGGCCTGGCAATGACCCGGCCGATGTTCCAGGGCGCCAGCAATTCGCGGGCGAGCTGGCAGAGTTCCAGCAGACGCCCCAGCCCGAAATGCTCCTCGTGCGCCGCGATCTGCAACACCGAGTCCGCCGAGGTATAGACGATGGGCTTGCCGCTGGCGACATGCTCGGCGCCAAGCCTTGCCATGATCTCGGTACCCGAGGCATGGCAGTTGCCCAGCACGCCGGGAAGCGTGCCGCGCTCGATCAGCGCTTCCAGCAGCGCCGGGGGGAAGGTAGTTTCCGTTGCCTCGAACACGCCGAAGGGCCGTTCAAGCACCACCCCTGCGCTTTCCCAATGGCCAGAGGGCGTGTCCTTGCCGCAGGCGCGCTCAGCCATGCAGCCCCACAGCGCCGCAGGTGCGGGCGCTGCCTCGAAACCCGCCGCAACCTGCCCGGTGGCCAGCGCATGCGCCTGCGGCAAGCCCATCCGGGTCAGGGTTGGCAGGCGCAGCGGGCCGCGCGCTGCCGCCGCGCAGGCGCCGGCAATATGGCCGAAGGTATCGGCACCGGCATCACCATAGGCAGCGGCATCGGGTGCGTTGCCCACGCCCAGCGAGTCCAGCACCAGCCAGATCGCACGCGCCATCGCTCAACGCTCCGATTCAGCGAGGATGGCGTCGAACAGCGTGCTGGCACCGATGCGGAAATGCGCGGGCGTCGCCCACGCCGCACCCAGCCGCCCATCGACCAAGGCCAGGTATTCGTGCGCATCGGCCAGTGTGCGGATGCCGCCGGCA
This sequence comes from Thermomonas paludicola, assembly GCF_024498955.1. Classification (GTDB taxonomy): domain Bacteria; phylum Pseudomonadota; class Gammaproteobacteria; order Xanthomonadales; family Xanthomonadaceae; genus Thermomonas; species Thermomonas paludicola. The sequence continues at coordinate 1,653,171 of NZ_CP093311.1, forward strand.
GCCTTGAAGCCGCAGGTACCGCCGCGCTCGGCAATCGCATCCAGCATGATCGCCGCAGCCGCCAGCGTGGCATTGACCGGCACCTTGCCGGTGGATGTCTTCAGAAAGTCCACGCCGACATCCAACCCGATGTCACTGGCCTGGCGGATCAAGTCCGGCCGCGCCAGCTCACCGGTTTCCAGGATCAGCTTCATTGCGATATCAGGCCCGCACGCCGCGCGGCAAGCGTCCACGCCAGCCCGCGCACTCGCGGCATCGCCGGCCTTGAGCGCCCGCCACGCCAGAACCATGTCGATTTCGTCGGCCCCGGCGGCAATCGCACGCTGGGTTTCCCGCGCGACGCGCCGGGAATCAGCGCCGCCGTCGGGAAAATTCACCACGGTCGCCACCTTGACCGACGTTCCTGCCAGCGCTTCCCGTGCCGTGGTGACGTGCTCGGGGTACACGCACACCGCTGCAGGGACGCCATGCGGGGTGCGCGCGGCCGCGCACAGCGCGCGAATTCGTGCGGCCGTATCGCCCTCGCCCAGACTGGTCAAATCCAGCAAGCCGAGCAAGCGGATGGCAAGCGTGTGATTGGATGCAGGCATGGGCATGGCCGTTCAGGGTTACGGCAGCCTAAAGGCGGGCTGCCGGCCATGCCTTGACCTGAGGCAAACCGGAGGGAACTTCGGCAGCGCGCCGCCGGCACATGGACAGGCGCACTGCCCGCCCCTGTGGCCGACACCTGATTTTTAATTTTCGATGACGTAAACGTGTTTTGGCTGCTTTTATCCATTATTTTTGCAGAATTTCCATTTTTCGCATAAAATAGCCACGCACTTCCGCAACGCAAAGGAGACGCATGGCCCGCAAGCCTACGAAGCCCGCCGTTGACGCTCGATCCATGAGCCAACAATCCATCGCCGATGACATCGCCCAGTTCCGCAAACGCGGGGGCCGCATCGAAGTCCTGGGCAATACGCCACTGCGCAGCAAACCTGCAACGGCCTTCCACTCGCGCCCGGACCAGCGCAAGCCGCCCGCATTGATCAAAAGCGTCACGTCCCGCTGATCCGGCCTGTCACGCGGCGCAGGCGCAAGCCCTGTATCCGCGTGACATGGCGGATGGAATCGGCGATCAAGCGCTGCCTCGGCCCCTTTCCCGGACGCCGGGCGCAAGGATTTTCGGACCAGCTCCCGAATGGAGCTGATCAGGCCCTGCCTAATCCTCTCCGGCTGCCGCTTCGCGGCCTTGTTGCCGGATCAGCGCCTCTTCGCGCGCATCGTTGATGGCGTCGCGCACGCTATCCAGATCAGGCGCGGATGCATCATGGATGAACACGCCGGTGAGCTCGCTGTCCGGACGCAGCTCGCCCGCCTCGAACAGCGCCCACATTTCCTCGCCGTACCAGGTCTCCAGCAACTCCGGCGCCCAGGCGCCCAGGCAGGCGGTGAGGTTGTTGACGTCGCGCAGCAGCATGGCGCGCGCGGCGTTGTTGCCGGCGGCGCTGACCACCTGCGGAAAATCGATCACCACCGGCCCATCCGGCGCCACCAGGACGTTGTAGGCCGACAGATCACCATGGATCAGGCCAACGCACAGCATCTTCACCACCTGCCGCATCAGGAAGCGGTGGAAGCCGCAGGCCTGGTCGTGCGACAGCTCCACTTCGCCCAGCCGCGGCGCGGAATGGCCGTCGGCATCCACCACCAGTTCCATCACCAGCACGCCGTGGAAATACCCGTAAGGCTCCGGCACGCGCACGCCGGCATCGCGCAGCTGGTACAACGCGTCAACCTCGGTGTTCTTCCACGCGATTTCCTGCTGCTTGCGCCCGTATTTGCTGGCTTTCCCGATCGCCCGCGCCTCGCGACTGCCGCGCACCTTGCGCCCCTCCTGGTACTGCACGCGCTGCTGGAAACTGCGCTGCGCCATGTCCTTGTACACCTTGGCGCAGCGAATCTCATTGCCTGCGCGCACCACGTACACGGCGGCCTCCTTGCCACTTTTCAGCGGCCGCATGACCGCATCGATGACGCCGTCATCGATGAGTGCTTGCAAGCCTGCGGGGGTTTTCATGGCATCTCGTGTCGAAAAAGTGCGGCATGCGGATCGAACGCATGGCCACGGGACGGAATCCGGGGCGGCTAGAGTGCCTGATCGCTACACTGCGTGTCCTGAAATCCCCGGCGTTTATTCATGTCCGATCCGATCCGACTGGCAAAACGCGTCACCGAGCTGGCCCGATGCTCGCGCATCGAAGCCGAGCAATACGTGGAAGGCGGCTGGGTGACCGTCAATGGACAGGTGGTGGAAGAGCCGCAGTGCATGGTCTCGGATGAAGCCATCGAGATCGACGCCAATGCGCGGCTGCAAGCCACCGAGCCTGCCACCATCCTGCTGCACAAGCCGGCCGGTTTCGATGCCATCAGCGGCAGCAACCCTGCCGCCGCGCTGGTGTCGCCGGAATCACGCTGGGCCGACGACCCCAGTGGCATGCGCCTGCTGCAGCGGCATTTCCATCGACTAACGCCGCTGGTGCCGCTGGACAAGGACGCCAGCGGGCTGATGGTGCTGACCCAGGATGGGCGGGTATGGCGTCGCCTGACCGAAGATGGCGACGAGATCGAACAGGAGTTCGTGGTCGAGGTGTCCGGCGAGATCGCAGCCTGGGGCCTGCGTCGGCTCAATCATGGCCTGAACTACAACGGCCGCGCCCTGCCACCGTGCAAGGTCAGTTGGCAAAACGAGATTCGCCTGCGCTTTGCAATCAAGGGCGTGCAAGGCGGGCAATTGCGGCATGTGTGCGCGCAAGTCGGGCTGGAGGTGGTGGCCATTCGCCGTCTCCGCATCGGCAAGATCCCGCTGGCAAAAATGCCGGTAGGCGCATGGCGCTACCTGCCGGTGGGCGAGCGCTTCTGATCCGGCCTGCAACGCCCGCCCGCCGTCCTGTCAGAGGTGAAGCGGGGTGAGCGATGCATGCAGATGCGACGCCTCCAGCATGCTGCGCAACCTGGACTCCACCGCGCGCAGGTTGCCCAATTGCAGGGGCGCATACAGCGTGTAAATCGGCCGGTCACGCTGGCGCTCCATGGGGTCCTTGCGACTGACGCCGATATCCATCGTGCCGCTGGCTTGCGCCCACAACGCGCGCAATGCACGCGGCCCGATGCTTTCGTCCTTGCCCAGCGTGAAATTGAACAACGCGACCTGGTGATTGGACATGCAAACACTCCATGCGGCACCCGAGTATGCGCGCTTGCCTGCGTTGCAACGCGCCGGTGCGTTCATGGCAGGGTCCGTTGCATTGGCGTAGGATGGTCGCAGGCCATCGCGCCACGCGCGTCCCGCCGACACTCCCTGCGTCGCGCGCTTCGCTCCCATCCACGCGTCCCATCTCGCGCCTGCGGGGTGACGCCCCTTCGGGAGCCCCCATGCCGGGATACGACGTTCGCACCATTCGCCATGCGGTAGACGGCCACGGCTACCACCTGCGCGTCCTGAGCGATCGCCAGCAGTTTTCGGATCCTGACGGCTACTGCGAACGGATGGGGATTTCATCGGCCCAGTGGAGCCTGTTCGGGCAACTGTGGCCGGCCGGCCAGCTGCTGGCGCAGGCGATGGCGCGGTTTGATTCGGCTGGCAAGCGCATCCTGGAACTGGGTTGCGGCATCGGCCTTGCCAGCCTGGTCCTGCAGCGGCGCGGCGCCGACATCGTGGCATCGGACCTGCATCCGCTGGCCGAACCCTTCCTGGCCTACAACGCAGCGCTCAATGCGCTGCCCGCGCTGCATTACCGGCACATGCGCTGGGACGTGCCGCTGCCGACGCTGGGCCAGTTCGACGTCATCATCGCCAGCGACGTGCTCTACGAACGCGGCCATGCCGAACTGCTGGATTGCGTGGTGATGCGCCACGCGTGCGTCGCCGCCGAAGTGGTGGTCACCGACCCGGGGCGCGGCAACAGCGGGCGCTTCATCGGCCTGATGGCGAAACAGGGGTTCGGCGTCATCGAGCAACGTTGTCCGATGAACGACACGGACGTGGCGCCGTACCGGGGCCGCCTGCTGCACTTCCGGCGCGGGCTCAGCGCATGAGCACCGCATCGGCCGACAAGCCCGACTGCGCCCATTGCGATGCCGTCTGCTGCCGCCTGACCGTGGTATTGATGCCGGAGGACGATGTGCCCTTCCGCCACACCACCGTGACCGAGCACGGCGTCACCGTGATGGCGCGCGACGAAGATGGCTGGTGCGTGGCGATCGACCAGGCCCGCATGTGCTGTTCCATCTACGAGCAACGGCCACAGATCTGCCGCAAGTTCGCCATGGCCGGCCCGTATTGCCTCGAAGTGCGCGCCGACTATCAAGACCGCACCTCACGCGGCATTCCGCTCACGCTTTACTGACCCCAGGAGGCTCCATGCCGCGCCCCAAGAAGCCCGCCCCCACCGACGTGCAAGCCACGCCTCCCGCATCCAAGACCAGCCATCTGTTCCAGACGCGCAAGCCAGCGGAGCGGGGCGGCGTGCTCACGCATGAGCGCATCGCCGAACACATGGATGCCTTCCGCAAGTCGGGCGGTACCATTGAAGTGCTGGGCACCACTCGCGCGTTGTTACGCATCGGTCAGGACACGGAGGCAGCGCCTCCGACTGCCCCGACTGCCACGCCGGCCCCGCGCAAATCCACCCGTTGATTCAAGGAGCCATCCGTTGCAAAAACCCAACTACGCGTTCGAAAAACGCCAGCGCGAGCTGGCCAAGAAGAAAAAGCAGGACGAGAAGGACGCCCGCAAGCGCGATGTGCGCGAGGCAAGCGAATCTTCTCCCACGCCCCCCGAAAACGTGCTGCCGCCCGCGCCCGCCGCCGAGCCCGCCCCGGCGCCGGCCGGCCCGCGTGTGCATCGACGCACGCCTGCCGGTTGAGGAACCCTGCGCTTCAACCGCAGCCGTTGCAGCCGCCGCAATCCTTGCCGCCGCCCTGCCCTGGCGGCGCGATTCGCCTTGCCAACGCACGCACCCAGCGCGGGCTGCCTTCGCGCATCAACGGCAAGGCAATGGCGATGCGCAAGCGCCGGGAGGCATCGGGAAACTGCTTGTGCATCACCACGCCAGCACTGACCACGACGGCCAGCGCCACGACGAGGTACTGCAGCAGCAGGCCCGCATCCATCTCAGCCGGCGCCCAGCAGCAATGCGATCTGGTAGGTCAGCAGCGACGCCAGATAAGCCAGCGCGAACAGATAGCCGGCGGCAAAGGCCGTCTGCTTCCACGAATGGGTTTCGCGGCGGATGGTGGCCAAGGTGGAAATGCACTGCGGTGCATAAATGAACCACACCAGCAGCGACAGCGCGGTGGCCAACGACCACTGCTGCTGGATGATGGGCGACAGTGCCTGCACTGCCGCATCGTCGCCGGTGGCCGACAGCGCATACACCGTGGCCAGCGACGACACCACCACCTCGCGCGCGGCCATGCCGGGAATCAGCGCGATGCAGATCTGCCAGTTGAAGCCGATCGGCGCGAACACCACGGTCATCCACTCGCCGATGCGGCCGGCGAAGCTGTAGTTGACCGCCGCCGCGGTGGCGCCTTCCGGCGCGGCGGGGAAGCTGAGCAGGAACCACAGCAGGATGGTCAGCGCGAGGATGATCCCGCCGACCCGCTTGAGGAAGATCATCGCGCGTTCCCACAGACCGATGCCCACGTCGCGCAGGTGCGGGATGCGGTAGGACGGCAACTCCAGCAGCAACGGATGCTCGCTCTTGTCGCGCCGCCACAGCTTCATCGTCCACGCCACCGCCAGCGCGCTGACGATGCCCGCCGCATACAAGCCAAACAACACCAATCCCTGCTGGTTGAACCAGCCGACTTCGCGCTTCGGGACAAACGCCCCGATCAGCAACGTATAAACCGGCAACCGGGCCGAACAGGTCATCAGCGGCGCCACCAGGATGGTGGCAAGGCGATCGCGCGGATCCTGGATCGAACGCGTGGACATGATCCCCGGCACCGCGCACGCAAAGCTGGACAGCAGCGGGATGAAGCTGCGCCCCGACAGGCCGGCGGCGGCCATGACCCGGTCGAGCAGGAAGGCGGCGCGCGGCAGGTAGCCGGATTCCTCCAGCGCCAGGATGAAGGCGAACAGCACCAGGATCTGCGGCAGGAAGACGATGACGCCACCGATGCCGGCGATGATGCCGTCCACCAGCAGGCTGCGCAGCGGGCCCTCCGGCAACACCGAGGCCACCAGCCCGGAAAACCAGGTGGTGGCGGCCTCGATCCCATCCATCATCGGCGTGGCCCAGGCATAGACGGCCTGGAAGATCAGGAACATCACCACGGCCAGCGCCAGCAGGCCAATCACCGGATGCAGCAGCCAGCGGTCCAGCACGTCGTCGATCTCGGCGGTGCGCCGCGGCATCCCGACCGCCAGCGTCAGCAGCCGCCGCACTTCCTCGTGCAGCGCCTCGTCGGCCATCGGCGCATGCGTGTCCGGTGGCGTCGCATGCAGCGTTTCCAGCCGATCCAGCAGCGCGCGCGCTCCACCACGCTGCACCGCCACGGTTTCCACCACCGGCACGCCCAGTTCGCGCTGCAGCACGTCCACATCGATGGCGATGCCGCGCCGACGCGCCGTATCCATCATGTTCAAGGCCACCAGCATCGGCCGCCCCAACGCGCGCAGCTCCAGCGCGAAGCGCAGATGCAGGCGCAGGTTGGTGGCATCGATCACGCAAATCAGCAAATCCGGCGCGGCTTCGCCCGGATAAAACCCGCGGATCAGGTCACGGGTCACCGCCTCGTCCAGGCTCGCGGCATTCAGGCTGTAGGCGCCCGGCAGGTCCAGCACCGAATAGCTGCGCCCCGATGGCGCCAGCAACCGACCCTCTTTGCGCTCGACGGTCACGCCGGCATAGTTGGCCACTTTCTGGCGGCTGCCGGTCAGCAGGTTGAACAGCGCCGTCTTGCCGCAGTTCGGATTGCCGACCAGGGCGATGCGCTGGAACACCGCCGCCCCGCTCATGCCCCCGTCCCGTTCACGCGCAGACGCACCCGCGCCGCTTCGGCGCGACGCAGGGCGAAGCGGGTGAAACCCACCTGCACCAACAGCGGCTCGGCGCCCAGCGGCCCGGCGGCGACCACTTCAACGCTCTCCCCGGCCACGAAGCCCAACTCACGCAGGCGACGCGCCACCGGGTCGTTGGGCGCACGATCTTCCACGGAGTCCACGATGGCCGGTCTGCGCCTGGAGAGTTCGGTCAATCGCATCGAGGCCGCACCACGGTGAACAAATAGGAATTGTTCTCAATTTTAGCACTGCTGCCTGCCGGTATGATGTGGGGATTGCCTCCGGGGAGCCGATGGATTCGCGCATGAGCCAAGCCCTGCAACTGCACCGCGCCGGCCCCGTTGCCCGCTTGCGGATGACCCGCGCACAGGTGCACAACGCCTTCGACGCCGGCCTGATCGCCGACATCACCCATGCGCTGGACGTGGTCGCCGCCGACGCCACCCTTCGCGTGCTGGTACTGGAAGCCGAAGGCGCCTCGTTCTCGGCGGGCGCCGACCTGAACTGGATGCGCGGCATGGCCGCGGCCGGCGAAGCGGAGAACCGCGAGGACAGCCTCGCCCTCGCCCGGCTGATGCGCACGCTGGACGAACTGCCCAAACCCACCATTGCGCGCGTGCAGGGCGCGGCCTTCGGCGGCGGCGTCGGCCTGGTCGCTTGCTGCGACATCGCCATCGGCGTGCCGGAGGCGAAATTCGGCCTGACCGAAAGCAGGCTGGGCCTGTTGCCGGCGGTGATCTCGCCGTATGTCATTCAGGCGATCGGCGCGCGCCAGGCACGCCGGTATTTCGCCAGCGCGGAAATGTTTGATGCCGCCGAGGCCCTGCGCATCGGCCTGCTCCACCAGGTGGTGGACGGTGACGCGCTGGAGGCGGCAGTGGACCGGCAAATCGGTTTGCTGCTGAAGGCCGGCCCGCTTGCCGCCGCCGGCGCCAAGCAACTGGTGCGCGACGTTTGCGCGCACACCGACGGCGCACGCCACGATGCCGACAATGCCGCCTTGATCGCCCGCTTGCGGGTGTCCGCGGAAGGTCAGGAAGGGCTGTCTGCCTTCCTCGACAAGCGCAAGCCGAATTGGATGACCCCCTGATGTTGCACACCATTTTGATCGCCAACCGTGGCGAGATCGCCTGTCGCGTGATTCGCACCGCACGCAAGCTCGGCATCCGCACCGTGGCCGTGTTTTCCGAGGCCGATGCCGACGCCCAGCACGTGCGGCTGGCCGACGAGGCGCACTGCATCGGCGGGCCGCGCCCGCAGGACAGCTACCTGCGCGGCGACGCCATCCTCGACGTGGCGCTGAACACCGGCGCCCAGGCGATCCATCCGGGCTACGGTTTCCTCAGTGAAAACGCCGACTTTGCCGACGCGGTGAAAGCGGCCGGCATCGCCTTCATCGGCCCCTCTGGCGCGTCGATGCGCAAGATGGGCAGCAAGGCCGGGGCCAAGGACTTGATGGCTGCCGCCAACGTGCCGGTGGTTCCCGGCTACACCGGTGCAGACCAGTCGCCGGACGTGCTGCAGCGCGAAGGCGACCGCATCGGCTACCCGCTGATGATCAAGGCCGCGCACGGTGGCGGCGGCAAGGGCATGCGCATCGTGCGCAGCAGCGAAGAATTCGCCGGCAACCTGCAAAGCTGCCAGCGCGAAGCCGCCAGCGCCTTCGGCCGCGACCGCGTGCTGCTGGAGCGCTACATCGAGCATCCGCGGCATATCGAAATCCAGATTTTCGGCGACACCCATGGCAACGCGATCCACCTGGGCGAGCGCGAATGTTCGGCGCAGCGGCGCTATCAAAAAGTGCTGGAGGAATCGCCCTCGGCGTTCCTCACGCCAGAACTGCGCGCGGCGATGGGCGCGGCGGCGGTGCAGGCGGCGCACGCCATCGACTACGCCAACGCCGGCACGGTGGAGTTCATCGTCGCGCCGTCGGGCGAGTTCTTCTTCATGGAGATCAATACCCGCCTGCAGGTGGAACATCCGGTGACCGAAAAGGTGACCGGCCTCGACCTGGTCGAATGGCAGCTGCGCATCGCCGCCGGCGAGCCCCTGCCGCTGGCACAGGACGCCATCGCCCAACGCGGCCACGCGATCGAAGTGCGGCTGTACGCGGAAGACCCGGACGCCGGCTTCCTGCCGGGCTCCGGCACCTTGCACACCCTGCACCTGCCGCGGCCATCGCAGCATGTGCGAATCGACTCCGGCGTGATCGAGGGCGACACCGTCACCATTTTCTACGACCCCATGATCGCCAAGCTGATCGTCTGGGACGACGATCGCCCGCGCGCGCTGGCGCGGTTGCGTGAAGCGCTGGCGCAGTGCCGGATCAGCGGACCGAAGTCGAATATCGCGTTCCTCGAGCGACTGGTGCGACACCCGGCCATTGTCGATGCCAGCATCGATACCGGCTATCTGGACCGCCACCTGGACGAATTCCTGGCGCCGGCGGCCGTTGACGCGACGCTGCTGCTGGCCGCCGCGACGGCGTATCTGCTGACGCAGGAATCGGACGCGATGGCAGCGTCCGCCGGCTCCAGCGACCCCGGCTCGCCCTGGGCCAACACCGACGGCTGGCGACTGGGCCACGGCGGCGCAAGGCGACTGGCGTTCGCCCACGGCGGCCAGCGGATCGAGCTGCGCGCGCGCGGTCACGCCGGCAGCTACCATATCGAACTCGCCGACGGCAGCCACCAGGTCGACGGCGCGCGCCTCAGCGATGGTGAACTGAGCCTGCGCATCGACGGCGCGATGCTGCGCTTGCGGGCGAACTGCGACGCCCGGGATGTACTGGTGCATGACGGCCGCCAGCGCCTGCATGTGCAGGCGGAAGCGCTGTACCACCACGAGAGCGGCGCAGACGCCGCCGCCGAACACAGGATCCGCGCGCCGATGCCCGGGCGCGTGGTGCTGGTGCAGGCGAAGGCTGGCGACGCGGTGAACGCCGGCGACGTGGTGCTGGTGCTGGAGGCGATGAAAATGGAACTCGCGCTGAAAGCCCCGCGCGATGGCGTGGTGGCGGAATTGCGGGCACAGGCCGGTGATTTCGTCGAAGCCGATGCCGTGCTGGCCACGCTGGAGCAATGAGCATGTCTCTTCCCGCAGAGGTCCGGATCGTGGAAGTCGGCCCGCGCGATGGCCTGCAGAACGAGAAAATCGATATCGGCACCGCCAACAAGATCGACCTGATCGACCGGCTTGCGCAGGCGGGCCTGCGCAGCATCGAGGCCACGGCGTTCGTCAGCCCGAAATGGGTGCCGCAGATGGCCGATGCCAGCGCCGTGCTGGCCGGCATCGCCCGCCGGCCCGGGGTGTCATATCCGGTCCTGGTGCCGAACGAGCAAGGGTATGAGCGCGCCCGCGCCGCCGGCGCAGACGAGATCGCGGTCTTCACCGCCGCATCCGAAGCATTCAGCCTGAAGAACACCAACGCCAGCATCGAACAGTCGCTTGACCGCTTCCGGCCCGTGCTGGACCGGGCCAGGCACGATGGCGTCAAGGTGCGCGGCTACGTGTCCACCGTGCTGGGCTGCCCCTATCAGGGCGACGTCCCGCTGGCCGATGTGGTGCGGGTGGCGCGCGCGCTGCACGCCATGGGCTGCTACGAAGTGTCGCTCGGCGACACCATCGGCATCGGCACCCCGGTCAAGGCACGGCGGATGCTCAAGGCCGTGGCCGCCGACGTGCCGATGCAGGCGCTGGCGGTGCATTTCCACGACACCTACGGCCAGGCGCTGGCCAACGTATTGGCCTGCCTGGAAGAAGGCGTGGCGGTGGTGGACAGTGCCGTGTCGGGCGCCGGCGGCTGCCCGTATGCGAAAGGCGCCAGCGGCAACGTGGCCAGCGAGGACGTGGTGTACATGCTGCACGGCATGGGCATCCGCACCGGCATCCAGCTCGATCTGCTGGTCGAGACCGGCCGCTGGCTGGCCGGATTGCTGGGCCGCGAGACCGACAGCCGCGTTGGCCGGGCATTGGCAAAATGAAGCAGCCTGCGGCTACGGACAAGCACCTGCCGACGCCGCTGGCGCAGCTTGACCATGCGCTGGAAGCCCTGCAGCACGCCCGGCAGACGCCCGACTTCCCGCTGAATTGCGACGCCGTGCTGGACAATCTGCAACACGCACTGGTGCGCGCACGCGGCGCACTGGCCACCGGCCTGGAAAATTACCGGGCGCTGTTTGACGCGGTGCCGGATCCGGTGAGCATCATCAGCCGCGAAGGCGTGGTGCTGGATCTCAATCGCGCCAGCATCCGCGCCTACGACCGCGCGCGCGAGGCCATCGTCGGCCAGCACCTGCGCGTGTTGAACCCGGACTTGCCGAAGGATTTCCTGGCCCCGGTACTGGACATCATCGACCGTGGCGAAACCCACGTGGCGCAATCCACGAACATCCGCGCCGACGGCAGCCGCTTCCCGGTGGAAGTGCATTCGGCGCGGCTGCGGCTTGCCGACCAGGACACCATCGTGGCGGTGGCGCGCGACCTCAGCGCACGCCAGGAAGCCGAGGCGCGCTACTGGAGCCTGGCGGAAAGCATCGACCAGGCCATCACCCTGCACGAGGCCAACGGCCACAGCGACTTCATGAACGCGGCGGCAGCGCGCATTTTCGGCCAGCAAGCCGATGGCGCACCACAGGCCAATCCGGATTGGAGCGACTGGATGCTCGTGGACGAGCAGGGGCGGCCGCTGCCGCCCGAGGCGCATCCGGCGCAGCGCGCCCTGCGTGAAGGGCACACGATTTCCAGCGAAGTGATCGGCCTGTTCCACCGCAAGACCAAGCGATTGGTGTGGCTGTCGGTAACCGCGATCCCGCAGTTTTCCCCGGGCTCCACCCGCGCCGGGCACGCGCTTGCGATCAGCAGCGACATCACCGGCCTGCAGCGTGACAAGACCCTGTTCCGCCGCGTGCAGGAATTGGCGCAAATCGGCGGCTGGCAATGGGATCGCGGCAGCGGCGAGCTGTACCTGAGCAGCGAGGCCATCCACATCCTCGGCGCGGCCACCCCGCCGCGCACGATGGATGCAGTCCTGGCCTGCCTGATCGAGGACGATCGCCAGCAACTGCGGCACACGCTTCGCACGATTTCCGACGGCACCGGCTTCGACCTCGAGCTGCAGGGGCAGCAGATGGATGGCACCCCGTTCTGGGCGCGCATGATCGGCGAACCCGATCCGCACGACCCTGGTCACACCCGCTTCAGCGGCACCCTGCAGGACATCACCGAGCGCAAACGCGCCGAAGAAGACCTGCGCCTGCAAGCACAGACCGATGCGCTGACCGGGCTGCTGAACCGCGACGCCATCCTTGCCCACATCGCGGTTCGGCTGGACGCTGCCGCAGGCCCGAACCTGGCCGTGCTGTACATCGACCTGGATCGCTTCAAGATCGTCAACGATGTCCTGGGCCACGATGCCGGCGATCACCTGCTGGTGGAAGCGGCCCACCGCATCCGCCAGTCGGTGGCGGGCGAAGGCCTGATTGCCCGCTTCGGCGGCGACGAATTCCTGGTGATCTGCCAGATCGCCGATGATGAATCCCGTTCCGAACGCCTGGCGCTGCAAATCCAGAAGTCGTTCAACACCCCGTTCCGGCTGGGCAAAGACGAATTCAAGGTCACCACCAGCATCGGCATTGCCCGCGCACCCAGCGATGGCGACACGCCCAGGCAGCTGATCCAGAGCGCCGACGTGGCGATGTACGACAGCAAGCGCCGACACCGCAACGGCTATCAGGCATTTTCGGCCAGCCTGGCCAGCCGCCAGCAGGAGCGCCTGCAGGTGGAAACCCAATTGCGGCGGGCGCTGGACAATGGCGAGTTCCACCTCGTCTATCAACCGCAGGTGGATTTGCGCACCGGCCGCTTCCTGTCCGCAGAGGCGCTGTTGCGCTGGAACAATCCGGTGCTCGGCGCCATGCCGCCGGATCGATTCATCAGCGTGGCCGAGACCACCGGCGAGATCGTCCGCATCGACCACTGGGTGCTGCAGGAAGCCTGCGCGCAGATGCGCCGCTGGCAGGAGCAAGGGCTGCCGATCCAGCACGTGGCGGTGAACATCTCCTACCACCAGTTTGCAGGCGAAGACCTGGCGCGCAGTATCGAACGCTCGCTGCAACAAGCCGGGCTTCCAGGCCATGCGCTGGAGCTGGAGATGACCGAACGCGTGCTGATCGAGGACTCCAGCGACACCCTGCGCACGCTTGCCGAGCTTCGTGCGCTTGGCGTGCAATTGTCGATCGACGATTTCGGCGAAGGCTACAGCGCGCTCCACTATCTGCGCCGCCTGCCCATCCATACGCTCAAACTGAGCCATGGCTTCCTGAAGGGCGTGCCCGGCAATCCCTCCGACGTGGCGATCTGCCAGGCGGTTGCAGGCATCGCCAGCAGCCTGAAGCTCGGCATCGTTGCCGAAGGTGTCGAAACCGAGTTGCAGCGCGATTTCCTGCTGCGCCTGGGGGTCACCGTCGGGCAGGGGTTCCTGTTCTCGCCCGGCGTGCTGCCAGGCGAATTCGCCCGCCGCATGCTCGCCCAGCAGGATTGATCCACGCCATGCCGAACCGCCACGCAATCCGCCCGATCCACCCCGACGACGATGCGGCCATGGCCGCTGTCATTCGCACGGTCATGCCGGAATTCGGCGCCACCGGCAGCGGATTCGCCATTGCCGATCCCGAAGTGGACTGGATGAGCCGCGCCTACGCGGAGCCGCGCCACGCCTATTTCGTGCTGGAGCGCGACGGCCGCGTACTCGGCGGCGCCGGGGTGGCACCGCTGGCCGGTGGTGACGCGGGCACCTGCGAACTGCGCAAGATGTATTTCCTGCCCGAAGCGCGTGGCAGCGGCGCTGGCGCAGCGATGATGACGCGCTGCCTGGAGGCCGCCCGCAGTGCCGGCTTCACCCACTGCTATCTGGAAACACTGACCGGCATGGATGCCGCCATGCGCCTGTACGAACGCAGCGGCTTTCGCCGCATCGACCGCCCGATGGGCGCCACCGGACACGGCGGCTGCAACCGGTTCTACCTGCTCGATCTCGCTTCGCCGTAGTCCGCGCCGGGCCTGCCGTCGGGGGCTGCTCGCGGCTCAATGCGAACGTCCTGTTCGATATCGCCGACGTGCGCCATCCATGGCGCACTCTACGCAGCCCCCGACGGCAGGCCCGGCGCTCCTCGCTGTTTCGGTAAAATCGCCGTTTTCCCGCCCGCAGGAATCCCCATGCAGCTTGCATCCACCCGCGCCGTCATCACCGGCGGCGTTTCCGGCCTCGGCTTCGCCGTCGCCCAGCACCTCGTCGCCCACGGTGGCAAGGTCGCCCTGTTCGACGTCAACGAAGACAAGGGCGCCGCCGCCGTGGCCGAGCTGGGCGACGCCAACGCCCGCTTCTTCAAGACCGATGTCAGCAACGAGGAGCAGGTGGCCGCCAACGTGGCCGCCGCCAGGGACTTCCTCGGCGGGCTGAACGCCACCATCAACTGCGCCGGCATCCTGGGCGCGGGCCGCATGCTGGGCAGGAACGGGCCGATGCCGCTGGCACAGTTCCAGACCACGGTGATGGTCAACCTGGTCGGCAGCTTCAACGTCGCCAAGGCCTGCGCCGAGCTGATGCAGCACAACGAGGCCGGCATCGACGGCGAGCGCGGCGTGATCGTCAACACCGCTTCGGTGGCCGCCTACGAAGGCCAGATCGGCCAGGCCGCCTACTCGGCGTCGAAGGGCGGCGTGGTCGGCATGACCCTGCCGATGGCGCGCGAACTGGCGCGTTTCGGCATCCGCGTGATGACCGTGGCGCCGGGCGTGTTCTGGACACCGATGGTGGACGGCATGCCGGACGACGTGCAGGCCGCGCTGGCCGCGTCGATCCCGTTCCCCTCGCGCCTGGGCCAGCCACAGGAGTACGCCGACCTGGTGGCCTACATCCTCACCAACCCCTACCTCAATGGCGAAACCATCCGCCTGGATGGCGCCACCCGGCTCGCGCCGAAGTGACCGGCAACGGCTCGCGCGCGGAGCGCTGGGTCGCCACCCGCTGGCCGGCCATCCGCGCACGCGGCCGTTGGCGTTTCGTACTGGTGCGCGGCGTGGCAATCTGGGGCGGCGTCATGTTCGCGGCGATGGCCGCGCTGATGGCATACCGCTTCGGCATTCATCATCCGCGCCTGCCGCTGCTTGTGGGCATCGCCCTCCCCCTGTGCGCCATTGGCGGGCTGGCGTGGGGACTGCTGACCTGGTTCCTCAACGAGCGCATCCATCATGCGCTCACTACCTCAAAAGACATCCCATGAAGGCTTGTGACATCAAGAAAGGCAACGTCGTCGAGTTCAACAACGGCGTGTACCAGATCCGCGACATCGAACGCAGCTCGCCGCAGGGTCGCGGCGGCAACGTGCGCTTCCGCTTCGTGATGTATTCGATCCCCGGCGGCATCAAGCTGGACTCCAGCTTCGACGGCGACGACGAACTGCGCGAGGTGGACATGAGCCGGCGCCAGGTCACCTACTCGTACAAGGATGGCGATGCCTTCGTGTTCCTCGACGACGAGGACTACACCCCTTACATGCTGGACGCCGACGTCATCGGCGAGGCCGCCGGTTATATCGTCGATGAACTCACCGGCATCTACGTGCAGTTGATCGAAGACGCCCCGGTGGCGATCCAGCTGCCGCAGTCGGTGGCGATGGAAGTCATCGAAACCCCGCCGGAACTGAAGGGCGGCACCGCCACCAAGCGGCCGAAGCCGGCCAAGCTGAGCACCGGCATCGAAATCATGGTGCCGGAATACATCGGCACTGGCGAGAAAGTGTGGGTCAACACCACCACCGGCGAGTTCGGCGGGCGCGCGGACTAAAGTGGATGCCCGCCATCCCTGCGCGGGCGGGGATGGCATCCGGCGCCTCCGGCACGCACGCCCAGCGCGACATTCCCGCATGGATGGGCGGCAGCGAACAAGCCCGTTCGCAGCCGCTGCGACGGCCCGCCCGCAAACTGCCCCACTTCACCACGCCGCAAGGACCGCCCCGCAATGCCCAGCCTGAACTGGATCGGCAAAGACGCCGTCGTCAAACACCACAAGGACGTGCCGTTCCGCCTGCTGGAACCGGTGCAGTCGCTGTCGTGCGCGGGGGATACCGACAACGCCGCCGACAGTGGCAACCTGATCGTGCAGGGCGACAACCTGCTGGCGCTGAAGGCGCTGCTGCCGCGCTACGCCGGACAGGTGAAGTGCATCTACATCGACCCGCCCTATAACACCGGCAACGAGGGCTGGGTTTACAACGACAACGTCAACAGCGCGGAGATCAAGCGCTGGCTGGGCGAGGTGGTGGGCAAGGAAGGCGAGACGCTGGACCGGCACGATCGCTGGCTGTGCATGATGTATCCGCGGTTGATGCTGTTGAAGCAGTTTTTGCGGGAAGACGGCGTCATCTTCGTTTCGATTGATGACAACGAACAGCATCACCTTCGTTCGTTGCTAGATGAGATATTTGGCCGAAAGAACTTGCTAGCTCAGTTCGTTTGGAATACCGAAGGACACACGGACAATCAGTTTTTGGTCAAAGTTAATCACGAGTATGTGGTCGCTTACGCCCGGGACATTCGTTCCGTAGAAGTAGGCAATGTGATTGACCCCAACACCCGCCAAGAGAGCAATCTATGGGCTGGGTTTGCAGAGAATTCCATCACGAAAAATGGGCCTGGAAATCCACCGAGTGAAATTCTTCTCCCGGCGGGATTCCCAGTGGATTCAGAGAGCCTGAGCATAGGCGCGAGCGAGATTCCTCATGGGCTCATCGAAGCAATGATTGAGGAAAGGCTTTCGAGCAACCCACTGAAGCGACGTTTCGGCAACATCCAATTCCCACTTCGACTTGATCCCATGGAAGCCTCGGGAGGAAAGTTGACCAAGCCTTGTCGTGTTTTTTCCGGTTGGGCAAACAGGAAGAAGCTACAGCAGTTTGTCGATGGCGGGTGCACTCCACTTAGCGATGACGGCCTACTGTCCTTCTACCTTTCATCTTCGGGAGTGATCTATTACCGACGTGAGCATGAGGAAGGCCCTCGAAGCATCGTTTCGGTGCTCCGAAATTTCAGCACGACCGAGAAAATGCGTAGTGAGCTTGAGGGCATGGGTATTAGCTTCAAATATCCAAAGCCCAAAGAGCTCATCGCTTACTTGATCGCTATAGGCGCGGACAGCGGGGACATCATCCTCGACAGCTTCGCCGGCTCCGGCACCACCGCCCACGCCGTGCTGAAACAGAACGCCGAAGACGGCGGCAACCGCCGCTTCATCCTCGTCGAAATGGACGACGGCATCGCCCGCAACGTCACCGCCGAACGCGTCAAGCGCGTGGCCCGCGGCTACACCAACGCCAAGGGCGACGCCGTGCCCGGCCTGGGCGGCGGCTTCCAGTTCTGCAAGCTGGGCAAACCCCTGTTCGACGCGCGCGGCCATATCAGCAATGAAGTGCGTTTCGCCGAACTGGCGCGCTTCGTCTGGTTCATCGAAACCGGCATGGGCCTGCCGGCCAGCCGCGCCAGCCACAAGGCCGCCGACACCGCCAGCCCGCTGCTGGGTGTGCACGAGGGCCGCGCCGTGTACCTGCTCTACAACGGCATCCTGAAAGACCGCAGCATCGACGGCGGCAACGTCCTCACCACCCCGCTGCTGGACCTGCTGCCCGCCCACGACGGCCCGCGCGTGGTCTATGGCGCCCGCTGCGCCATCGGCGCCGACCGCCTGCGCGCGCTGGGCATCACCTTCAAGCAACTGCCCTATCACCTGCGGGTGGCGCCGTGAGCCCGCAGGATGACAGCCCCGCTCCGCAGTCGGAACTGCTGCTGTACCGCGACGCCAACGCGCACACCCGGATCGAGGTGCGGCTGGAAGGCGACAACGTGTGGCTGGCGCAGCGGCAGATCGCCGAGCTGTATCAGGTGTCCGTCCCCACGGTCAACGAA
This sequence comes from Thermomonas paludicola, assembly GCF_024498955.1. Lineage (GTDB taxonomy): Bacteria > Pseudomonadota > Gammaproteobacteria > Xanthomonadales > Xanthomonadaceae > Thermomonas > Thermomonas paludicola. Next base: position 1,671,187 of record NZ_CP093311.1, read on the forward strand.
CACCTGGCCAACGCCTTCGACGAGGGAGAACTCGAACCTGAACGAACCATTCGGAAATTCCGAATTGTTCAAGCCGAAGGCCCGCGCGAGGTGCGCCGGCTGGTGGACCACTACAACCTGGCCGCCATCCTGGCCGTGGGCTACCGGGTGCGCTCCGCGCGTGGCACCCAGTTCCGCCAGTGGGCCAGCCAACGGCTGTCCGAATATCTGGTCAAGGGCTTCGCCATGGATGACGAACGCCTCAAGCGCGGCCCGGACGATGGCTACTTCGAAGAACTGCTGGCGCGCATCCGCGACATCCGCAGCTCGGAGCGGATGTTCTGGCGCAAGGTGCTGGACATCTACGCCACCAGTATTGACTACGACGCATCGGCGGACGCCAGCCAGCGCTTCTTCCAGACCGTGCAGAACAAGATGCACTGGGCCGCGCACGGCCACACCGCCGCCGAGGTGGTGCTGGCGCGTGCCGATGCGCGCCAGCCCAACATGGGCATGACCAGCACCAGTGCCGGCCAACCGCGCCGGCAGGATGCGCCAATCGCCAAGAATTACCTGCAGGAAGCCGAACTCGATGCGCTGAACCGCATCGTCACCGCCTATCTGGAATTCGCGGAATTGCAGGCCCTGAACCGCCAGCCGATGACGATGGCGGACTGGATCGCCAAGCTCGACGATTTCCTGCGTCTGAGCGGGCGCGACCTGTTGACGCATGCCGGACGTGTGCGCCACGACGATGCCCTGCGCCACGCGCAGCAGCAATACGATGCCTGGCGAAAGCAGCAGTCGGCCCTGCCGCAGGCGGTGGATCGCGATTTCGACAATGCGGCTCATGCCTTGCAACCCGTGGCCCGAAAGCGCGGCAACACCCGCACCCCCAAGGACAACGACGCATGAGCCTGAAGGTCTACCAGTCCGACGTGCTGGACCGCTACGAAACCTTCCTGCGCGCCTGGCGCACGCAGGCGCAGGTGCGTCCGGGCGAGCGCGTGGCCAGCCGGCTGGCGTTCGAAGAGTGCACGCAGCAGAACTTCGGCTTCCGCATTCCCTATCACGCGCCGCCGGCCTTCGACGCCAGCGACACCCCGGTGGTCTGCCTGCGGGTGCCCACCGGCGGCGGCAAGACCCTGATCGGCGGCCATGCCATCGCCCGGGTCAAGCGCAGCCTTGCGCCCGTGGAACACAGCCTGACCCTGTGGCTGGTGCCCACCGACGCCATCCGCAGCCAGACCCTGCGGGCCTTGCGCACGCCGGGCGCGCTGCTGCACGACGAGCTGCGCACGCTGTTCGGCGACGTGGCGGTGCTGGACATCGACGAAGCGCTGTCGGTGTCGCCGGCGGTGCTGGACAGCCACGACACCATCATCGTCACCACCATGCAGGCCTTCAAGCAGGCCGAAACCGACCGTCTGGCGGTGTATCGCGCCAATGGCGCGCTGATGGAACATTTCCGCGGCATTGACGGCAGCGGCTGGTCACTGGCCGAGGCACTGGCACTGCGTCGTCCGTTCATCGTGGTGGACGAGGCGCACAACCAGGGCAGCGCGCTGGCCTTCGACACCCTGGCCCGGCTGGCACCCTGCGCGGTGCTGGAACTGACCGCCACCCCCGACCGCATGCATCAGCCGTCCAACGTGTTGGTGTCGATTTCCGCATCCACCCTGCAAAGCGAGGACATGATCAAGCTGCCGGTGGACATGGCGGTGCACCCGGACTGGCGGATCGCGCTGCGTGAGGCCATCGCCAAACTCGATGCGCTGCAAGCCGCCGCCGATGCCGAACGCAGCGCCACCGGCGAGCTGCTGCGCCCGATCATGCTGCTGCAGGCCGAGCGCCAGCAGAAGGACAACCCGGACGCGATGACCATCGACCGCGTGCGTGCGGCATTGATCGAGCAGTTCGACGTGCCCGCCGCGCAGATCGCGCGTTCCGCCACCGGTATCGATGAGCTCAGCGACGCCGACCCGGCCACGCTGCGCTTCGTCATCACCGCCGACAAGCTGCGCGAAGGCTGGGACTGGCCGGCGGCCTATGTATTGATGAGCTTTCGCGGCAGCAGCACGCAAATGGCGCTGGAGCAGATCCTGGGCCGCGTGCTGCGGATGCCGCAGGTCACGCGCAAGCAGCAGGAGGCTCTGAATTGCGCGTATGCGTTCGCGGTGTCGAACAACCTTGCCGAGGTGGCCGCCACCCTGCGCGACGGGCTGGTGCAGGCGGGCTTCGAACGCCAGGACGCCAAGGATCTGGTGCGCGGCATGGCGTTGAGCAACGGCAACGACGATCTGCTGCGCGCGCAGGCCAGCGTCAGCGTGCCGCTGCCGGCGCAGGACGGCTGTCTGGTGCTGCCGGATTTCTCGCAGCTGCCCGAAGCCACCCGCAAACGCATCGAAACCAAGCTGGAGCTGTCCCCGGAAACCGGCAGCCTCACGCTGCGCGGCGAATGGAGTGCCAAGGAACAAAAGGCGCTGAAGGAGGCATTCCGTGAACCCGCCGCCGTTGCCGCGCTGGAACAGGCCTTCACCCACCTGCAATCCCCTGCCGCTGCGCCACCGAAGACACCTTCCGAACTGGGCCAGACGTTCGAAGTGCCGCTGCTGGCGTGGTCGCAAGGCGACTTGCTCTGCGATCTTGGCAATGCCCCCGCGCTGGAAGGCACGCTGGCGCTGGCCGACGTCGATTTTGCGCTGGACAACGCAGCGTTCCCGCGCGAGCCCGAAACCCTGCAGCGCGCACGCCTGCGGCTGGGCGATGCGGAAAAACTCAAGCTGGACCCGCTGGAACAGCTCGACGTGCAGCTGGGCTTGTTCGGCGTGCGCGATACCGCCAGCCTTGAAGACCTGCAGTGGACGCTGGAACAGCGCTTGGCCACGCCAGACCTGGACCCGGAAGACCTGGCCGCCTGGCTGTCCGGCGTGCTGCGCCACCTGCTGGAAGTGCGTGGCTTCAGCTGCAGCGAACTGGTGTATCAGCGGGTGAAGCTGAGCGACGTGCTGGCCCAACGCATCGCCCACGCCCGACGCCACGGCCAGCACCAGCGCTTCCTCGACCTGCTGGGCGATGAGGGCAGGATGAGCGCCGATGCCCGCCTGCAGTGCGTGTTCAAATCCGGCCGCTACGCCTGGGACTGGCAATACAACGGCTTCGTCACCCTGCCCAAGCACTTCTTCCCGCAAATCGGCAACCTGCAATCGCAGGGTGAAGAATTCGAATGCGCCGACTTCATCGCCAACCGGCTGGACGGCGTGCGCGACTGGGTACGCAACATCGAGCGCAAACCCGGTGCGTTCTCGCTGCCGACGTCCCACCAGCGCTTCTACCCGGACTTCCTGGTACGGATGACCGATGGCCGCATGCTGGTCGTCGAGTACAAGGGCGCGCACCTGTATGACAACCCGGAGCAGGTGGAAAAACGCCGCATCGGCCAGCTCTGGGAACGCCGCGCGGGCGAACGCTTCCGCTTCGTCATGCCCAAGCGCAAGGACTGGGGCATGATCCGCGCGGCGCTGGGGGCATAAGGCGTGAGCTGGCAAGTCCGGAAGCCAATGGCATGAGCCTTCCGCCCTTCTCCCTTTCCACCCACGGCGTGCGCCTGGAACCACTGGCGCGCGACCATATCGCGGCGCTGCAGGACGCGGTGGACGATGGCGACATCGGCGCGATCAACTACGTCAACGTGCCCGCCCGCGAGGGCATTGCGGGCTGGGTGGATCAGGCGCTGGCGATGCGCGATGCCGGGCAACAGCTGCCGTTCGCCATCGTCGCCGATGGCCGCGTGGTCGGCAGCACCCGCTTCTACGACATCGACCTGTCGGTGCCCACGCTGGCGATCGGCTACACCTTCCACGCGGCATCGGTCTGGCGCAGCCACGTCAACACCGCGGGCAAGCGGCTGATGCTGGGCCACGCTTTCGATACGCTCGGCGCGCAGTCGGTGTATTTCCATACCAGCCACCAGAACCTGCGTTCGCAGGCGGCGATCCAGCGTCTGGGCGCGCAGCGCGACGGCATCCTGCGCGCACACCGCCGCCACAAGGACGGCAGCCTGCGCGACACCTACACATATTCGATCACCGCACCGGAATGGCCGGCGATTCGCACACGGCTGGATCAGCGCCTGTCCCCGCCGTAAAAGCACAGCGCTACCCATTGGCCACTGCAGTCACGCTCCTGCGGCGTGCGCTTACGGGTCGAACAGCTTGCCCGGATTCAGGATGCCGTTCGGGTCCAGCACCGCCTTGATGCCGCGCATCAGCGCGATCTCCGCCGCGCTGCGGGTGCAGCCAAGATAGGCTTTCTTCACCAGACCAATGCCGTGTTCTGCGGAAATGCTGCCGCCATGCGCCTGCAGCACCCCGGCCAGCAATTTGGTGACCCGTTCGCAGTCGGCCACGAACGCGTCCTGCGCCATCCCGTCCGGCTTCAGGATGTTGATATGCAGGTTGCCGTCGCCGATGTGGCCGAACCAGACCACCTCGAACTGCGGGTATTCGCGCCGCAGCAGCGCCTGCGTTTCCGCAAGGAAGGCCGGCATCGCCGAAATGCGCACCGAGACATCGTTCTTGTAAGGCACGTACCGGGCGAGGCTTTCGGTAATGCCTTCGCGCAACCGCCATAGCTGCGCGGCCTGTGCCTCGCTCTGGCTGATCACGCCATCACTCACCAGACCGTCGTTCACGCACTGCTCGAATGCCGCCAATGCCTCGGCCTCGCTGGCTGGGTCACTGGCGAATTCGGTGACCACGCAATACGGGTGCGGCTCGCCGAAAGGCGCCTGCGCGCCATGCACCAGCACATGCTTCAGCGCCACGTCGGTGAGGAATTCGAACGCCTGCAATTGCAGCCGCGAACGGAACACGGCAAACACCTGCATCAGCGCCTCGAACGACGGCAACGCCAGCAGCATCACGCTGCTCGGCGGCGGCGGGTCGGTCAGCTTCAGGGTGGCTTCGACCACGATGCCCAGCGTGCCTTCCGAGGCAATCGCCAGATGCCGCAGGTCGTAGCCGCTGGAGTTCTTCACCAGCGCGCGCCCCAGTTCCAGCAACTCGCCGCTGGCGGTCACCAGCGTCATTCCGGCGATCCATTCACGGGTGTTGCCGTGCCGCACGACGCGGATGCCGCCGGCATTGGTGGCGATGGTGCCACCGATGCTGCACGACCCGCGCGAAGCGAAATCCACCGGGTACTGCAAACCGTGTTCACGCGCGGCGTCCTGCGCCGCCTGCAGCGAAATGCCGGCCTGCACGGTCAGGGTGCGATCCAGCGCATCAAAGCCCAGCACCTTGTTCATGCGCTCCAGGCTCAGCACCAACTCGCCATTGGCGGCCACCGCGCCGCCGGACAAACCGGTGCGACCGCCGGAGGGCACCACCGCCACGCCATTCGTGTTCGCCCAGCGCATGACCGCCCGCACCTCGTCAACGCTGCCCGGCAGCGCGATGGCCAGCGGTGCCGGCGTCCAGCGCCGGGTCCAGTCGCGCCCGTAATGCTCAAGATCGGCGGCGTCGGTCAGCAGGCGCAGCTCCGGAAGCGCTGCACGCAGGGAAATCAAGCGGTTGTCGGGCATGGCAGGGGCCTGTGGGAAGTCGAGTGCGGCGGCGGCACGGGGCGCACAGCCGGAGGCTGTCGCGGCATCCAGGCCGGCATGTCGTCGTCGAAAAATAGCATGTCGCAGTGCAACATAAACGGCTGCCTTTCTGGCATAGTCGGCGTCCCATACCATGCCGGATGCCAGCACGCATGTCTGCCAAGAAGACCTCCTTCCCCAAACAGGATATTCGCGTGCTGTTGCTGGAAGGCGTCAGCCAGACGGCGGTGGACATCTTCACGGCGGCCGGCTACAGCCAGATCGAATACCACGCCAAGGCGTTGCCGGAGGACGAGCTGAAGGCACGCATCGCCGAAGCGCATATCGTCGGCCTGCGCTCACGCACCCAGCTCACCGCCGAGGTGCTGGCCGAAGCCAAGCGCTTGCTCGCCGTCGGCTGCTTCTGCATCGGCACCAATCAAGTGGATCTGGAAAGCGCCGAAGCATTCGGCATCCCGGTGTTCAACGCACCCTATTCCAACACCCGCTCGGTGGCCGAACTGGTGGTGGCGCAGGCGGTGATGCTGATGCGCGGCATTCCGCGGAAGAATGCCGAATGCCATCGCGGCGGCTGGTCCAAGGCAGCCGTTGGCAGCCACGAGGTGCGCGGCAAGACCCTGGGCATCATCGGCTACGGCCACATCGGTACCCAAGTGGGCGTGCTGGCCGAGGGGCTGGGCATGCAGGTGGTCTTCCACGACATCGAAACCAAGCTCTCGCTGGGCAATGCGCAGCCCGCCGCCGGCCTGGACGACCTGCTGGCACGCGCCGACGTGGTCACCCTGCATGTGCCGGAAACCGCCGCCACGCAATGGATGATCGGCACGGCGCAGCTGGCGAAAATGAAGCCGGGCGCGCATTTGATCAACGCCGCACGGGGCACCGTGGTGGACATCCTGGCGCTGGACGCCGCCTTGCACAGCGGCCATCTCGGCGGCGCGGCGGTGGATGTCTTCCCGCTTGAACCCAAGGCCAACGGCGACCGTTTCGAATCCCCGCTGACCGCGCACGACAACGTGATCCTGACCCCGCACATCGGCGGCAGCACGCTGGAAGCGCAGGACAACATCGGCGTGGAAGTGGCGGCCAAACTGGTGCGCTACAGCGACAACGGCAGCACGCTGTCGGCGGTCAACTTCCCCGAAGTCACCCTGCCCGAGCACGAAGGCAGCCTGCGCCTGCTGCACATCCATCGCAACGTGCCCGGCGTACTTTCACGCATCAACGAAATTTTCAGCCGCCACAACCTCAACATCGACGGCCAGTTCCTGCGCACCGACCCCAAGCTGGGCTATGTGGTGATCGACATCAGCGCCACCGAGGCACAGGCCAACGCCATTCGCGGCGAACTGGCCGCCATCGAAGGCACGCTGCGCGCCCGGGTCCTGTACTGAGCCCGCCACGCTGGCGGCAACCTGCGCCCTATGCGCCGCGCGCCAGCCATTTGCGCGCCATGCGCCGCACGGAGACATCGGTTGCCGCATCCACCGCCAGTTCCTCGATGCCGCGCCAGGCCAGGTCCAGCGACTCCTCGCTGACCGTGTAGGCCTCGTCCCCGCCAGCATGGACGACGTAGCGCACGTCGTAATGCCAGTGCGCAGGCACCGATTTGTGCTCGGGAATCCAATGCCGGTCGAGGTCGTATATGCCGTCTTCCACGCGCAGGCTGGACAGGCCCGATTCCTCCTCCGCCTCGCGCAGCGCGGCCAGGTGCAACTCGCGCTGGCCGTCGGCATGCCCGCCCAGCTGCAGCCACAGGCCCAGCTTGCGATGGTGGGTCAACAACACGCGCCGGCCCGCCTGGTCCACCAGCCAACACGACGCGGTGAAATGGCCGGCCAGGCGTTCGCGCCGAAACGGGTTTTCGGCATCCGCCAGCAGCACCCTGAACAGGGCAACCGTCGCGGCCTCCTCGGGCCAACGCGCGGCGTAGTCCGCCAGCGCGGCATCCAGTTCGACATCCATGCGTGATCGCTCCATCCGGATCATGAATGGGCCACATTATCCAGCGTCGTGACTCGCGATGCTTGTGCCAATTACCCCTGAGCGTATAAGGTCGGCGACTTGCGGCCCGCGCCAGCGACGCCGCCCTTGCACCTGAACCTGGGGGAACCACCGGATGCTGTTCCAGCGCGTCAAGCCGCTTGACAAGATTCTTGAAACCGCAGCGAAGAAGTCGCTCACGCGCCAGCTTGGCGCATTCCAGCTCACCATGCTCGGCATCGGCGCCATCATCGGCACCGGCATCTTCGTGCTGACCGCTGCCGCAGCCCAGAAAGCCGGCCCCGGCATGATGTGGAGCTTCGTGATCGCCGGCGCAGTCTGCGCGGTCGCGGCACTTTGCTACTCCGAAATCGCCTCGATGGTGCCGGTCTCCGGTTCGGCCTACACCTACACCTATGCGGTGATGGGCGAGCTGTTGGCCTGGACCGTCGGCTGGGCGCTGATCCTGGAATATGCGGTGGCCGCCTCAGCGGTCTCGGTGGGGTGGTCCGGGTATTTCATGGGGCTGGTCAAGAGCGCGACCGGATTCGAATTACCCGCGCTATTGGCGTCCGGTCCCGCCTGGTCGTTTGTCGGCGGCATGCCCCACGTCGATTTCAGCCACGGCGTGTTCAATCTGCCGGCCGTTCTCATCGCGCTGGCCGTCACCGCCCTGCTGGTCATCGGCACCACCGAAAGTGCGCGCGTCAACGCCGTGCTGGTGATGATCAAGATCGCCGCGCTGGTGGTCTTCATCGCGGTCACCCTGCCCGCCGTCAATGGCACCCATTTCGAGCCGTTCACGCCCAATGGCTGGTTCGGCAATGGGCATGGCGCCGGTCTCGGCGTGGTCGGCGCCGCCGCTTCGATCTTCTTCGCCTACGTCGGCTTCGATGCGGTCTCCACCGCGGCGGAAGAAACCAAGAACCCGCAACGCAACGTGCCCATCGGGCTGCTTGGCAGTCTCGCCGTCTGCACCATCTTCTACCTGCTGGTCGCCGCGGGCGCGGTGGGCGTGATCGGCGCGCAGCCGACTGCAGCAGGCGTGCAGCCGGGTTCGCCGGAGTTCGTGGAACAGTGCAAGGCGCTGCTGGCGCTTGGCCAGCAGCCGCTGGTCTGCTCCAACGAGGCGCTGGCGCACGTGCTGCGCATGATGAACCACAACCGCCTGGGTGACATGGTTGGGCTGGCTGCCAATCTCGCCCTGCCGTCGGTGATCCTGATGATGCTGTATGGCCAGACCCGCATCTTCTTCGTGATGGCGCGCGATGGCCTGCTGCCGGAAAAACTGGCCGACGTGCATCCGAAGTGGAAGACCCCGCACAAGGTCACGATCATCACCGGCGTGTTCGTCGCCATCGCCGCCGCGCTGTTCCCGGTCGGGCAATTGGCCGACATCTCCAATTCGGGCACGCTGTTCGCCTTCTTCATGGTCGCGCTGGCGGTGCTGATCCTGCGCGTGAAAGATCCGGGCCGGCATCGCCCGTTCCGTACTCCGATGGTGTGGGTGGTGGCTCCGCTCGCCGTCGCAGGCACCGTGTTCCTGTTCATCAACCTGCCTTACGAGGCGAAGATGGTGCTGCCGGTGTGGGGCGCCATCGGCCTGGTGCTGTACTTCCTCTATGGCTATCGGAAGAGCCACCTGGGCCGCGGCCTGCTGGAGGTCCACGAGGAAGACAGCGGGATTCCGCCGCCGGTCCCACCGATTCAGTAATCGCTCCAGGCGGAGTTTTGCAAGATCACGGGAAACCCGGCTTCGGCCGGGTTTTTCGTATCCGTGGCGGGCCGGCGTTATCCTTTCGCCTCCTTCCCGACCGACATTGCCATGCACGACCACGAGCGCGCCGCCCGCCAGTCGCTGATCGACCATTGCCGGGCGATGAACGCCTCCGGCCTGTCATTGAACAAGTCCGGCAACGCCAGCCTGCGCTGGGGCGAGGGCCTGCTGATTACCCCTACCGGGCGCGCGTATGACCGGCTGCAGCCCGAGGACATCGTCTATCTGCAGGCGGACGGCAGCTGCCCATCGGGACAACTGCTGCCTTCCAGCGAGTGGCGCTTCCACTGCGACATCCTGCATGCATTTCCGCAGATGAACGCGGTGGTGCACGTGCATTCCACCTACGCCACTGCACTGGCCTGCCTGGGCGAAAGCATCCCCGCCTTCCATTACATGGTGGCGGTGGCCGGCGGCGACCACATCCCCTGCGCCGGCTACGCCACGTTCGGCACCGGCGAGCTGTCCGACAACATCCTGAACGCGCTTCGGCACGGCGTGCGCGCCTGCCTGATGGCCAATCACGGCCAGGTGGCGACCGGGCAAACGCTCGCCGAGGCGTATGCCTTGGCCGAGGAAGTGGAGAACCTGGCGCACCAATACCTGCTGGCGCGCACGTTGGGCACCACCCGCAACCTGTCGGCGCAAGAAATGGCCGGGGTGTTGGAGAAATTCAAACACTACGGCCAGCAGCGCCAGCCCGACCGGGCACCATGAGTTCGCCCTGAATTATCATTTAGAAAGCACGCAGCCACTCGCTACACTGCACGAATGGATACCCCTGCTTTCGACCACACCCTGTACGCCGGCTGCGCCGCCCAGATCATCTCGCACACCCGCGAACTGGCCGCCAAAGGCTGGACGCCCGCCACCGCCGGCAATTTCTCCATGCGCATGGGGCAACACCATGCCGCCATCACGATTTCCGGCAAGGACAAGGGTCACCTGACCGAAGCCGACATCATGGTGGTGGACATGCACAATACCCCGGTCGCCACCCACCACCGGCCTTCGGCGGAAGCCGCGCTGCACACCCATATTTACCGCCGCTTTCCCGACGTCGGCGCGGTGCTGCATACCCACTCCCCCACCCAGACCATCGCCGGCCTGCTGCATGTCGATGAAGGCCGGGTACGCCTGCGCGGCTACGAACTGTTCAAGGCCCTGCGCGGCCACACCAGCCACGAAGCGGAAGTCGATCTGCCCGTGGTCCCGAACTCGCAGGACATGGACGCATTGACCGCCAGCGTGGATGCAGTGCTGACCGCGCCCAACAGCTGGGGCTACCTGATTGCCGGCCACGGCCTGTACGCCTGGGGTCGCGACATCACCGAAGCGCGCCGTCACCTGGACGCATTCGAATTCCTGCTCGGCTGCGAGCTGGAAATGCGCCGCCTGCGGGGCTGACAGGACCCATCGCCATGAGCCGACTACGCGTTTTCAACGAGCACGACCCCGCTTCGCCACTGCTGTCGCTGACCGGGCACGCCCAGATCGCCGCCGTGCTGGACACCATCGGCGTCGCGTTCGAACAGTGGTTCCCGTTCAACCCGGTGCAGCCCGGCGATGCGCCGGAAGCGATCAAGGCGTTCTATCGCACCGACATCGATCGCCTGATGTCCACGCGCGGCTTCCAGAGCGTGGACGTGGTCAGCATCGCCCCGGACAACCCGGACCGCGAGGCGCTGCGCGCCAGGTTCCTCAACGAACACACGCACAACGAGGACGAGGTGCGTTTCTTCGTTGCCGGCTCCGGCCAGTTCAACCTGCACGTGGGCGGCAAGGTGTACGAGGTGCTGTGCGAGGCAGGCGACCTGCTCGCCGTGCCCAGCGGCACCAGCCACTGGTTCGACATGGGGCCGCAGCCCAGTTTCGTGGCGATCCGCTTTTTCACCCGGCCGGACGGTTGGGTCGGCTACTTCACCGGCAACGGCATCGCGGAGGCATTCCCCCGCTACACGCCGGGGCAGGCGCCTTGAACACCACCATCCTCACCGACATCGAAGGCACCACCTCGTCCATCTCGTTCGTCAAGGACGTGCTGTTTCCCTACGCGCGTGCGGCGCTGCCCGAGTTCGTCCAGGCCCACGGGCATGCGCCGGAGGTGCGCCGCTGGCTGGACGCGGTGGCCATCGACATCTCCGCCAGCGCCTGCCAGGACAGCGTCATCGTCGAAACGCTGCAAGGCTGGATCGACGCCGACCGCAAGCACACGGCGCTGAAGGCGCTGCAAGGGATGATCTGGCAAGACGGCTATCGCGGCGGCGATTTCACCGCGCCGCTGTATGCCGATGTCGCGCCGGCGCTGCAAGCGTGGCATGCGGCCGGCCATCGACTGGCCGTGTATTCGTCCGGCTCGGTGCCGGCGCAGAAGCTGCTGTTCGCGCATACCGACGCCGGCGACCTGACGCCGCTGTTTTCCGGCTTTTTCGATACCGAGGTCGGCGGCAAGCGCGAGCCGGCCAGCTACCGTGCCATCGCGCGGGAGCTGCAACAGGCGCCCGGCGAGATCCTGTTCCTCTCCGACGTGGTCGAGGAACTCGACGCCGCGCGCGATGCCGGCCTGCGCACCGTGCTGCTGGACCGGCGCGAGGACTACCCGATGCCGCGACGCGGCATGTCGGCCAACGGTCACCCGCGCGCGGAATCGTTTGCCGACATCACCCCCTGAGCCGATGCCTCAGGGGTCGCGTTCCTGCAACGTGTAATCGGTGCTGGCCCGCACCTCGCCGCGCCAGCGATCGAACGCCCGCACCTCGATCCGATGCCTGCCCACTGCCAGCGTGGTCGGCAGTGCGCCGCGCCACAGATGCGCGGACGGCTCGGCTTCCGGAGAGCGATCAAAGCCGCGCAGCGCGTCGGCCTGGTCATCGCGCATGTTTTCCGCCAGCAGCCGCGGATCGGCCTGCAGCACCTTGCGCATCGGCAGCCACCCGGCGCCATCGACGCGGTATTCCACGCGGGTCTCGTCATCGCCCATGTAAACGTTGGCAAAAACGCCCCAGGCCGGGTACGCGCCGCGCCGCAAGACCTTCGGCGCGTGCAGGCCGATCTGGCTGTCCATGGCATCGCGCGCGTTGTGCCACGCCAGCGCGTAGCCACCGCCGGCATTCACGGTCAGCACCGCATACCCATTGGGCGTGCCGTCGGGCATGGTGGCATCGGGAATGCCCTCGCTGTCTTTCACGCCGGACCAATAGGCCCCGCAGGCGGCACCGACGTTGTACTCGTGCAGCGGCGTGGCGCCATGCCAGCCACTGGCGACGCCGTGGAACACATGCCGTTGCGAATGGCTGTGCGCGCTCAGCACCAGCACGTGCGGGAACGGCTGCAGCAGCGCGAACAGGCGGTCGCGATCGGCGTGGCGGAACGTCTCCTGCCCGGCTTTGTCGAACAAGGGAATATGCAGCGCCAGTACCACCAGCCGCGCCTTGTCCAGGGACGGCAACCAGCGCTCGAGAAAGGCGAATTGATCCTCGCGCAGCCCACCGACATAGCCCGGCTTGCGCCCCGGCAACACTACCACGTCGTCCAGCACCGCGATATTGGCCAACGCCGTTTCGCGGGCAAACGTGTCGGCGCCGATGGCGCGATGGAAAGCGCCCAACGACGCATCGTCGCGGCTTGCGTTGGCATCCACATCGTGGTTGCCCGGCGCATACAGCCACGGCATCGGCAAGGCCTCGATCGCGGCTTTGACCGCAGGGAATTGTGCCGGGGCATCATCGACAAGATCCCCCAGCACCACGCCCAGACGCGCATCCTGCGTCGCCACCAGCGGCTGCACGATGTCGCGGCGCAGGTAGTCCACATCCTGCGGCGACTTCACCTGCGGGTCGCCCAACACCAGCACTTGCGCGTGCGCGCCCTGCAGCGTGGCCGGCCCGCGCCGATAAGCCAGGCAGCCGGGCCCCTGGCCGCCGCTGCGGGGCAAGGCCAACGGTGTTTCCACGGTCACCGGCACGCAGGCGGGCGCTGCCGCCAGGGCAGGCAGCGTCGAGGCCAGCAGGAACACAAGGAGGATGAGGTCGCGCATCCCCGGATTATGCGCGGCCGCGCTGCACCTGCACTAGAATCCGCGCATGGGGATCGGTTCGCTTCACGTGCGCGCATGCGCGCCATACAGGGCATTGCTGGGTTGGCTGCTGATGCTGGCCGCTTGCCTGTGCGCGGCGTTCCCGGCCGCGGCGGCGCCGCCCCAGGCCCTGCAGTTGGCGGCAGGCGACAGCAGTTTCTCGCTGTCCGCGTCGCTGCAGTACTGGCACGACCCGCATGCCGATGCCAGCCCGGAGCAGGCATACGCGCGCGCACAGGCGGGCAATTTCGCGCCACTGCCCAACGGCAACCCGGCATTCGGCTTCCAGAGCGGCGCTTACTGGTTCTATCTGCCAATCGAAAATCTGCAGCACGATGAACCGCGCTGGTTGCTGATCCAGGAATATGCGCTCAGCGACAATCTGGATTTGTACCTGCGTTATCCGGATGGCCGCGTCGAGCACGATGAGGGCGGCGACCACGTGCCGTTCGACGACCGCTTCATCCGCTACCGCCATCCCAACTTCCGCCTGGACCTGCCCACGGGCCAGCGCGTGGAGCTGCTGCTGCGGGTGAAGAGCGAAAGCTCGATGCAAGTGCCGCTGATGCTGTACACACCGCAGGCCTTCGCCGAGCTGATGCGTGACGCACAGTTCGCCAACGGACTGTATTACGGCATCGTGCTGGCCCTGCTCTGCTACAACCTGGTGCTGTGGCTGATGCTGCGCGATGCCGGGTATTTCTGGTATCTGCTGCACACCTGCGCGTTCGGGGTGGTGTTGTTCACCCTCAATGGCTACGGCTTCGAACTGCTTTGGCCCAATTCCGCCTGGCTGGCCGACGCATCGGTCCCACTATCGATTTGCCTGGCGCTCATCGGCATGCAGCTGTTCTCGCGCAGCTTCCTCGACCTGCGCGCGCGCTGGCCATTGGGCAATATCGCCTGCCTGTGCCTGGTCGCTTTTTTCGCGGCACTGGGCGTGGCCTCGCTGTGGTTGCCCTACAGCATCGCCACACCGATCGCCTCGCGCGCGGTGCTGCTGGGCGTGGTGTGGATCATCGCCGCCTCGGTGGTGATGCTGCATCGCGGCTACCGACCCGCGCGCCTGTTCCTGCTGGCATGGTCGATGTTCCTGGCCGGCACGACCGCCTTCACCCTGCTCGCATTCGGCGTGCTGCCACAGAGCTTCTGGACCCAATACGGCGTGCAGATCGGCTCCGCGCTTGAGCTGCTGCTGTTGTCGCTGGCGCTTGGCAGGCGCTATGCCGACCTGCGCGATGCCAACATCCGCATCGTGCAGGAAGCCAACGAACGACTGGAACGCGGAATGATCGACCGAACCCGCGAATTGCGCACCACGATGGCCCAGCTGGGCGAAGCCAACGTGAAGCTGCGTGATTACAGCCTGCGCGACCCGCTGACCGGCCTCTTCAACCGCAGGCATTTCCACGATGCGTTGCAGCAGGCGCTGGATGCATGCGGCGACACCATGCAACCGCTGGCACTGCTGCTGCTGGATCTCGATCACTTCAAGCGCATCAACGACCAATATGGCCACCAGACCGGCGACGGCTGCCTGGTCGCGGCAGCGCGCGCCATCGAAGAAATCGCGCAGTCGCGGCAGGGCATGGCGGCACGTTTCGGCGGCGAGGAATTCGTGATCCTTCTGCCCGGCACCGATGCCAGCCTGGCGCTGCATACGGCGGAAGCCGTGCGCCTGCGCATCCAGCAGACCGTGGTCCACGGCACCGGCCATGCGATCCGCATGAGCGCCAGCATTGGCGTGCATGCCATCGAGGGAACCCGCCGCGTGCTGCCCGCAGACGCCATCCGGCTGGCCGACGAGGCGTTGTATCGCGCCAAACACGACGGCCGCAACTGCGTGCGGCACTCCACCAGCGCGGCCTGACGCCTATCCGCGCCGCGCGGCAAGCATCCGTCTGGCGTCCGCGAGCGACAGCCCGCGTGCGCGCAGCAACACCAGCAGGTGATACAGCAGGTCGGCCGCTTCGCCCAGCAGCGCGTCATCGTCCTGCGCCACTGCCGCCAGCGCGGTTTCCACGCCCTCCTCGCCGACTTTCTGCGCCATGCGGCGGATGCCGCTTTCAAACAGGCGCGTGGTGTAGCTCCCCTGCGGGCGCTCCCGCTCGCGCGTGGCGATCAGGGCATCCAACTCCGCCAAGCCATCGCCCGACGCTGCGGGGAAGCAACTGCTGCGCTGCAAATGGCAGGTTGGCCCGTGGGGGCGCGCGGACACCAGCAACGTGTCGGCATCGCAATCGACGTCGATGGCTTCCAATTCCAGCACGTGTCCGGAGGTCTCGCCTTTCACCCATTGCGCGTTCCGGCTGCGGCTGAAGAAGGTCACGCGTCCACTGTCCAGCGTCGCGGCAAGCGCGTCTCGATTCATGTAACCCAACATCAGCACGCGCAGGCTGGTCGCATCCTGCACGATGGCCGGCAGCAGCCCGCCCTGCTTGTCCCACGCCAACGCGTCGATGTCACTTTTCAAAATGGTCACAGGCGCACCTCGATGTGTTGCTCGCGCAGTTGGCGCTTGAGTTCCGGAATGGGCACGGCGCCGGAATGGAACACGCTGGCGGCCAGCGCGCCATCCACGTCCGCCTGTTCGAAGACGTCCACGAAATGCGCGATTTCGCCCGCGCCTCCCGAAGCGATCAAGGGCACCGCGCACACCTCGCGCACGGCGCGCAGCTGTTCGATGTCATAGCCGTTGCGCACGCCATCGCTGCCCATGCAGTTGAGCACCAGCTCACCCGCACCCAGGCGCTGCGCCTGCTCCACCCATTCCAGCGTCAGCCGGCCCGGCGCGCGCATCGCGGCCGGGTCACCGGTATGCGTGCGCACCCGCCACTGGCCATCGGCTTCGCGCAGGGAATCGATGCCGACCACCACGCACTGCACGCCGAACGCTTCGGCCAGCTCGCTGATCAACGCAGGTCGCTCCAGTGCCGGCGTGTTGATCGACACCTTGTCGGCGCCCGCGCGCAGCACCGCCCGCGCCTCGTCCACGCTGCGGATACCGCCGGCCACGCAGAACGGAATGTCGATGACGCGCGCCACCCGCTCCACCCACCCGCGATCCACGCTGCGCCCCTCGGGGCTCGCGGCAATGTCGTAGAACACCAGCTCGTCCGCGCCCTCGTCGCGATAGCGCATCGCCAATTCCACGATGTCGCCGATATCGACGTGATCGCGGAAACGCACGCCCTTGACCACCCGGCCATCGCGCACGTCCAGGCAGGGAATCAGGCGGCGGCTCAACATGCCAATGCCTCGCCCAGATCGATGCGCCCTTCCAGCAGTGCCTTGCCCAGCACGGCGCCAGCACAACCGGCCGCGCGCGCCGCGCGCACATCGGCGACATCGCGCACGCCGCCGCTGGCCTGGATCTGCAGGCCCGGGCATTGCGCGCACAAGGCGCGATAGAGGGCCAGACTGGGGCCACCCAGCATGCCGTCGCGGGCGATATCGGTGCACAGCAGATGCTGCAACCCGGCCTCGGCGTAGCGCCCGGCCAATGCCTCCAGCGATTCCGAGGCGACTTCGGTCCAGCCATGCACCGGCAAGCGCCACCGGCCGGCGTCGTCCTGGCGTGTATCCAGCGCAATGGTGAGACGGTCATTGCCGAACTCGCGCAACCAGCCCAACGCGGCAACGGGGTCACGCACCGCCAGCGACCCGATGACCACCCGCCCCGCGCCGGCCTCCAGCAGCTGCTCCACGTCTTCCCGGCTGCGCACGCCACCGCCGGTTTGCACGCGCAAGCCGGTGCTTGCCGCAATCGCCCGCAGCAGCGGCAACAAGGTGTAGCCGCCCGCCCGCGCCGCATCAAGGTCGACCAGGTGCAGCCACGCCGCGCCGGCGCGTGCATGGCGCTGCGCCAGCGCCAGCGGATCGTCGCCATATCGGGTTTCATCGGCGTAGTCGCCTTGGCGCAGGCGCACCACGCAGCCGTCGCGGACATCGATGGCGGGATAGACGGTGAAACTCATGTGCCGCTCCAGCGCAGGAAATTGGCGAGCAGTCGCGCGCCAACGGCCGCCGAACGCTCTGGGTGGAATTGCGCGCCAGCCACGTTGCCACGGCGCGCCATGGCGGCGAAACGTTCACCGTGCGTGCAGGCGGCCAGGCAGTCCGCGGTCACCGGCGCTGCATAACCGTGCACGAAATAGGCGCTGGATGCCGCATCGATGCCCTCCAGCAACGGCGATGCGCGCACGCGCTCCAGCGTGTTCCAGCCCATGTGCGGGACGCGCACGCCGGGGCCGCCGCGCAGCTTGCGCACGCGCCCGCGCAGCAGCCCAAGGCAATCGACGCCGCCCTCATCGGAACCTTCGAACAGCAACTGCATGCCCAGACAGATCCCCAGCAGCGGCACGCGGGTGGCGCGCAGCGCATCGAACAAGCCGCGCTGGTGCAGCAACGCCATCGCCGGAGCCGCCGCTCCCACGCCCGGCAGGATGATCCGCTGCGCGTCGCGCAGGCCATCGGCATCGCGCACGATGCAGGGCGTCACTCCGAGCCGTTCCAGCGCGTAGCAGACCGAGCCGAAGTTGGCCCCACCCGCGTCGATGAGGGCAAGCCTTGTCACAGCGAGCCCTTGGTGGAAGGCAGCTCTGCACCGTCGCGGCGAATCGCCTGGCGCAGCGCCCGCGCCACCGCCTTGAAGCAGGCTTCCACCTGATGATGATCGTTGTCGCCGCGCACCTTCAGGTTGAGGTTGAGGCCGGCGGCATCGCACAGTGACCGGAAGAAATGCGCCACCAACTCGGTGGGCAAATCACCGACGCGCTCGCGCCTGAAGGCACCATCGAACACGAAGCAGGGTCGGCCGCTGAAGTCCAGCGCCGCGCTGGCCAGCGCCTCGTCCATCGGCAGGGTGAAGCCGTAGCGACCGATCCCGCGCTTGTCGCCCAGCGCCTCCCGCAACGCTTGCCCCAGTGCAAGGCCGGTGTCTTCCACCGTGTGGTGTTCGTCGATGTGCAAGTCGCCTTCGGTGCGAACCGACAACGCAAACCCACCGTGCTTGCCGATTTGCTCCAGCATGTGATCGAAGAACGGCAAGCCGGTGGCCACCTGCGGCTCGGCCGTGCGATCCAGGTCCAGCTCGACCCGGACCCTGGTTTCCTTCGTGTTGCGCTGAACCAGCGCACGCCGCGGCGCGTCGGCCAGTTCATGTGCAATCGCGGCCCAATCCCACGCCCCGCCAAACTGCGCGGTCTGGAGCTGGAAGCCCCGGATGTTCATGTGCTCGGCAAACTGGATGTCTGTGCTGCGATCGCCCACCATCGCCGAGCGCGCCCAGTCGATGCCGCGATCCTGCAGGTAGCGCAGCATCATGCCGATGCCGGGCTTGCGGTTGGGGCTGTTGTCGGCGGGAAGGCTGGCATCGATCAGCACCTCGCGAAACGCGATGCCCTGACTTTCGAACACCTGCATCATCAACGCCTGTGGCGCGTCGAAGCTCGCGCGCGGATACGCTTCACTGCCCAGCCCGTCCTGATTGCTGACGATGACGAATTCGTAGCCGGCGTCGCGCAGTTTCAGCAGCGCGGGGATGACGCCGCGCACGAAGCGCAGCTTCTCGTAGGCGTCGATCTGGAAGTCGGCCGGCTCCTCGATCAGCGTGCCGTCGCGGTCCACGAACAGGATGGGGCGCAGGCTCATGGCGCACCGTCCGCAAGCGATGCACCCAGTGCAGCCAGCACGCGCCGGCACTCGGCCGCGGTGCCGACGCTGATGCGCAGGGCATCGCCCAACTGGGGCATCGCGCGCATGTCGCGCACCACCACCCCGGCGGCCAGCAACGCGGCGAACGCGGCGCCGGCATCGGCGAAACGCACCAGCAGGAAGTTGCCCGCCGAGGGATAGACTCGGCGCACGCCCGCCAGCCCGCGTAAGCCATCCTGCAGCCGCGCACGCGCCTCGCGCACGGCGTCCATGCGGCTGCGGGTCAGCGCCAGCGCCTGCGGCTCCAGCGCGGCCTGCGCCGCATCCGCCACCGGCTGTGGCACGGGATACGGGGCCTGGCAACGGCGCAGCGCATCGATCATCGGCGCGGAGGCAATCACGCAGCCCACCCGTGCGCCTGCCAACGCGTGTGCCTTGGACAAGGTGCGCAACACCGCGAGATTGTCGTGTTCTTCCAGCAGCGTCGTCGCCGAAGGCGCATCGGCATATTCGATGTAGGCCTCGTCCACCACCACGATGGCGCGTCCGCGCAGGCGCTGCGCCAACGCCGCGACTGCCGGCAGCGCGAGCAGCTCACCCGAGGGATTCCCCGGCGTGCACAGGAATACCAGCGTGGCGCCCTTTTCCACGGCAGCGTCACCCAGCCCCGGCAGGTCCGCGCACAGCCCCTCAGCACCGTCGCGCAGCGGCACTTCGATCACTTCCGCACCGTGCAGCCGTGCGTACACCGCATACATTCCGAACACCGGCGGCGCGATCACGATGCGCCCCTGCCCCGGCACGCAAAACGCGCGCACCAACAGGTCGATCGCTTCGTCGCTGCCCCGCCCGATCAACAGCTGCGCAGGCGCCACGGCGTACACCTGTGCCAGGCGCGCGCGCAGCGCCTCCGGCTGCGGCGACGGATAACGGCGCAGCTGCCCGCCGACATCGCGAGGATTGGTCCAGGCGGATTCATTGGCATTCAGCCAGATCTCGCCAGCCAGCGCCTCGCTGCGCGCGGATTTGTAGCCCCCGAAGTCGCGCAGGTCTTCGCGCAACAATGCCCTGACGGTCACGCTCATGCTGCATGCTCCAAACGACGTTCCACCGCGCGCGCATGCGCCTGCAGGCCCTCGCCATGCGCCATCGTGGCCGCGCACGGGCCAGCCGCGGCAATGCCGGCCCGCGTGGCCTCCTGCACGGCAATGGCGTTCTGGAAACTGCCCACCGACAGGCCGCTCCACGCACGCGCGGCGCCTCCGGTTGGCAGCACGTGATTGCTGCCGCTGCAGTAATCGCCCAACGCTTCCGGCGTCCAGTCGCCGAGGAACACGCTGCCGGCGGCGTGCACGCGATCCAGCCAGCGGCGCGGCTCGCGCACGGCGAGGATCAGGTGCTCCGGGGCATAGCGGTTGCTGACCTCGATCGCCTGCGCGATGTCGGCCACCTGGATCAGGCGCGAACTCGCCAATGCACGCCTTGCAATCTCGGCGCGTGGCAGTGCGGCAAGCTGCGCGTCAATTTCCAGCGCCACTGCATCCAGCAGGTCGCGGCTGTCGGTCAGCAGCAGGACCTGCGAATCCGGGCCGTGCTCGGCTTGCGACAGCAGATCGGCGGCAACAAACACCGGGTTCGCGCCGGCATCGGCAATCACCAGGACCTCGGAGGGCCCGGCCGGCATGTCGATGGCGATACCACCGGGGCGCTGCGTCGCCTGCCGCTTGGCTTCATCCACCCATGCGTTGCCGGGACCGAACAATTTGTCGCAGCGCGGCACGCTGGCGGTTCCGAGGGCCATGGCCGCAATGGCCTGCGCGCCGCCGAGCTTGAACACGCGCACGCCCGGCACCTGTGATGCCACCAGCAGCACCGCTGGATCGGCGCTGCCGTCCTTGCGCGGTGGCGTGCACAGCACGATCTGCCGGCATCCGGCCAGATGCGCGGGAATGGTCAACATCAGCGCCGTCGAAGGCAGTGGCGCACTCCCCGCAGGCACGTACAGGCCCACGCGCTGGATGGGCCGCAGCATGCGCTCGCAGCGCAAGCCCGGCGCCGTTTCCAACCCGTAGGGACGGGTGATGCCGGCGCGATGGAACGCCTCGATGCGCCCTGCCGCCTCCGCGATTGCCGCCTGCATGTCGGCAGGCACCTGCGTGCGTGCGCGCCCGGACTCTTCCTCGCTGATTTCAAATGCATCCAGCGCCACGCCGTCGAATCTGGCGGTCAGCTCCTGCAACGCCGTGTCGCCGCGCTCTTCGACATCGTCGAAGATCGCCTGCACGCCCGCCTGCAGCGCGCCAGATACCGCCTGCACCGGCCGCTGCAGCATGGCACTGCGCTCGCTCTCGGCAAGGCCGTTCCAATCGATCCGATTCATGCCAGCATGCGCTCCACCGGCAGCACCATCAGCCCGCGCGCGCCGGCGCGCTTCAGGTCCTCCAGCCGTTGCCAGGTCATCGCGCCGTGGCACAACGCCTGCAGCGCCAATGTGTCGCCACCATCCACCGCGCACATCGTCGGCGGTTCGGCGTCGGGCAGCAGCTGCAGTACCTGTTTGAGTGCATCGCGCGGCGTCTGGAACAGCAGCAGCTTGCTGTCGCGGATGCGCAACACGCCATCCATGCGCCGCAGCAGCAACTCGGCCAACTCGGCGCGCACGTCGCCGAAGGGCAGCGCCGGCCCGGCCAACACCGCCTCGCTCTGCAGGATGTCCAGCACCGGCTTGAGTTGATTGGCCGCCAACGTGGCGCCGCTGGACACCAGGTCACAAATCGCATCGGCCTGGCCCAGCCGCGGCGCGATCTCCACCGAGCCGTTCAACACCACGATGTCGGCTTCGACCTGCTGCTCGCGCAGCCATGCGCGAAGCTGGTTCGGGTAAGTCGTGGCGATGCGCTTGCCGGCCAACTGCGCCGGGCCTTGCCAGTCCCAACCATCGGGCACGGCAATCGACAACCGGCAGCCGCCAAAACCGAGCGCGCGCAATTCACGAAACACTGCTCGCTTGCCTGTTTCCTCGCGCTCGCCGGCCTGTTCCAGCATGACGTTGCGGCCGACGATGCCCAGATCGCAAACACCCTCGGCGATCAGCCCGGGAATATCGTCATCACGCACAAGCAGCAAGTCCACCGGCAACGATTCGCCATAGCAAAACAGTTTGTCGCGGCTCTCGCGCCAGCTCAGGCCGGCGGACGCCAGCAGGGCGCGGGCCGGCTCGCTGAGGCGACCGGATTTCTGGATGGCGATGCGCAGACGGTCGCGCACCGCCGGATTGGCGGCAAGGGTCATGGCTGGAAACTCACTGGGAATCGGTCGGAAGGCGAAGGCGGCGCGCGGCGTTGCGATACCCACCCGCGCCCCGTTCCAGGGTGCGGGCAACGCGGCCGACGGTGGTCACGCTGACTTTGGTGCGTTCGTGGATCTCACGATACGGCACGCCCTGCAACAGCTCGGGCACGACCCGCCAGCGGTCGCCCAGGGCTTCCAGCTCGGCGGGCGTGCACAGGTCCTCAAGAAAGGCGCGCACTTCCGCAGCCCCCTTCAAGGAGGCGAGCACATAGGCCAGCGCGTCGATGGCGATCGCAGCGTCATACGCAGGCAAGGGTTCGGGGCGTTGTTTCATGAGGGTTGGCGCCTCTCTTCAGGTGCTCGGCGAATACATTAATGTACTAATACGTTATCACATTAACGCAATAATGAAGGCGCGTCAAACGCGCCTTCCATCGACAACGCGAGTTGGCCCCCGGCCGGGGCCAACGGCCGCTCGCCTCAGCCGGCGCGAACCGCCGCCAGAAGGCTGCCGTCGGCCACCATCGCCACCGCGGCCGCGACCTCGCCGTCCAGCGCGCGATCG
Organism: Thermomonas paludicola; assembly: GCF_024498955.1. Lineage (GTDB taxonomy): Bacteria > Pseudomonadota > Gammaproteobacteria > Xanthomonadales > Xanthomonadaceae > Thermomonas > Thermomonas paludicola. The sequence goes on from NZ_CP093311.1 coordinate 1,694,117, forward strand.
CGGTCCAGGTAGGGAATGCGGGCACGGATCGCCGCGTGGGCGGTCGCCACCGCCCTGCCCGGCCGGAACGCATCCGCTTCGGCCAGCTGCACGCGCAGGGCGTCCACTTCGGCCAGGAAGCCGGCACGCTCTGGCGCATCCGGCGGCGGGCCACCCGCCACCTTGGCGGCAAACGCCTCGGCATCCATCCGGTCGGCCAGCGCGCGCGCCGCATTGATCATGTCGCGACGCAGATCCAGCGCCTGCGCGGCGGTGAACAGTTCCAGCCCCAGCACCTTGCCCAGGTCGTTCGCCATCGCCAGCACGTGGCGCGCCTCGTTGGCGCCCATCGAAACGTGGTCCTCGGCGTTCGCGGAGGTCGGGATGGAATACACCGAAGCCGGCATTGCGCGACTGGCGAGGTCGTTGACGATGGCCGCCGCGGTGTACTGCACGATCATGTGGCCCGACTCGGTGCCGTCCTCATTGCCAATCAGGAACGGCGGCAGGCCGTCGTTGGTCGCCGGGTCCACCAGCTTGTTGAGGCGGCGCTCGCTGATCGAAGCCAGCACCGGGATCGCCGCCTTCAGGTAGCTCATCGCCAGCGCCAGCGGCATGCCGTGGAAATGGCCGGCGGAAATGACCTGCTCCTCCACGTGTGCGGCATCGGTCTTGTCGGGAAACACCAGCGGGTTGTCGGTGACCGAATTCAGTTCGATATCCAGCACGCGCTTGGCCTGCTCAAGCGCATCGCGCACCGCGCCATGCACTTGCGGGATGCAGCGCAGCGAGTAGCTGTCCTGCGGCTGGTGCTTCTTGCCGCCGCGGAACGGCAGGAAGCGCTGGTAGAACTTTTCGCGGCCGTGGCGCTGCGACAGCGGCACCCAGTCCCAGCCAATGTCGAAACCCAGCGCCTGCGACGCGGGTGTATCCCAACTGTTCGGCAGCCATTGGCGGAATTTCGGCACCAGGTGATAGGCGATGTCCGACAGCGTTGAACCGTCCAGCAAGCGCAGCAAATTCGCAGCCGTCCTGACCTGCCCAGGATGCGGACGCAGCGCATGCACCTCCGGCGCGAACGCGCCGAGGCGGCCGGCGAAGGCATCCAGCGTCATGGCCGCGGCGAGGTCGGCGGTTTCCAGCAGGTCTTCCAACTGCTGCACCGCCAGCACGCCGGTCGCCAGCATCTGCGCGGTGCCGTTATTGAGCGCCAGGCCTTCCTTGTAGGAAAGCTCGACCGGCTGCAGCCCCTTGCGCGCTAGCGCCTGCCCGCCCGGCATGCGTTCACCGTCCACGAAGGCCTCGCCGCCGCCAAGCAGCACGATGGCCAGGTGCGACAGCGGCGCGAGGTCACCGGAAGCGCCCACCGAGCCCAACTGCGGCACCACCGGCACGATGCCGGCATTGAGCATCGCCGTCAGCGCTTGCAGGGTTTGCACGCGGATGCCGGAATGCCCGCGCAGCAGCGTGTTGATGCGGATGCACAGCATCGCCCGCACCACCTCCTGCGCGAACGGCTCGCCCACGCACACGGCATGGGTCACGATCAGGTTGCGCTGCAATTCGATGTGCGGCGACTGCCCGGAACGCACCGCGCCCGGTAGTTCGTCGCGCAGGCGATGCGCGCCAAGCAGCTTGTCGGCATTGCTGCCGAAGCCCGTGGAGACGCCGTAGATCGGCTCCTGCTTGTCCACCTGCGCGGCAAGGAAATCCGCCGCACGCGCCACCCGCACCAGCGCGGCATCGTCCAGTTCAACGCCGGCACCTTGCGCCACGGCCACCAATTGCGAACGCGTCAACGAACACCCGTCCAGCCTCACTGCATCGCTCATCGCTCGCCCTCCACCACGCCGCGCAACTGCTCGCGCTCCACCAACAGGGCCGAGGCCAGCTCGGTATCCACCACTTCAAACTGTTCGCCGCGGCGCAGATCCTTCACCGTGACCACGCCACGCGCCGCTTCGTCTTCGCCACGCATCACCACGAAGCGGATCCCGGCCTTGTCGGCGTACTGGAACTGCTTGGCCAGCTTGCGCGGCTCCAACTGGGTTTCCACGTTCAGGCCCGCCGCGCGCAGCCGCTGCGACAACGCCAGCGCGGGTTCCAGCCCGGCATCGTCCAGCAGCGCCACCAGCACATCCACCGAACTCTCGGCGGTCTGCACCAATCCGGCATCCTTCAGCTGGAAGAACAGCCGGGTCAGGCCGATGGAAATGCCCACGCCCGGCAACTTCGACTTGGTGTAGTGGCCGGCGAGGTTTTCGTAGCGCCCGCCCGAGCAGATCGAGCCGATCTGCGGATAGGCGTTCAACGTCGTCTCGTAGACCACGCCGGTGTAGTAGTCCAGCCCGCGCGCGATCGACAGGTTCAGCGCGTAGCGCGACTCCGCCACGCCCAGCGCCTTGAGTTGCTGCAGGATGGCGCGCAGCTCGCTGCGCCCCTCCTCGAACAAAGGCGTGCCGCTACCCAGCACGTCCAGTTGCGCCAGCGCATCGTCATGCCCCTGCGAACGCACCTGCGAAAACGCCATCAGCTTGTCGATGACCACCGCACCCAAGCCGAAGCCCTCGCCCGCCAGCGTTGCCCGCACCGCGTCGCTTCCGCGCTTGTCCAGCTTGTCCAGCTCGCGCAACACCAGCAGCTGCGCCTCGCCTTCGATGCCCAGGCCTTCGAAATAGCCGCGCAGCAGCTTGCGGTGGTTGAGCTGGATGGTGAACTCGCCGATGGCCAGACGCTCGAACACCGCCGCGATCACCGCCGGCAGCTCGGCATCGAAGCGTGGCGACAGCGCATCCTTGCCGATCACGTCGATATCGCACTGGTAGAACTCGCGGAAGCGCCCGCGCTGGGCGCGCTCGCCGCGATAGACGCGCTGCATCTGGTAGCGACGGAACGGAAACGCCAGCTCATGCTCGTGCTCGGCGACATAGCGCGCCAAGGGCACGGTGAGATCGAAGCGCAACGCCAGCTCCGGCCGGCCGTCGGCGGCCTTTTCCAACGCGCCCGTGGACTGCACGAAATACACCTGGCGCTCGGTCTCGCCGCCGGACTTGGTGAGCAGCACATCGGACAGCTCCATCACCGGCGTTTCCACCGGCAGGAAACCGAACCGCTCGAAGGTCTGGCGAATGGTATCCAGCATGCGCTGGAAGGCGATCTGGTCGCGGGGCAGCAGTTCCATCACCCCGGGCGGGGTACGCGGCTTGATCACAGGGGGTAGCTCCAACGCGGGAAGCCGATAGTTTAGCCGTCACGACAATCAGGTCACCTACCCACTTGCCTGAATCGTGCTTGCAGCCTAAAATGCGCGGCTACACCGTCGGGGTGTAGCTCAGTCTGGTAGAGCGCTACGTTCGGGACGTAGAGGTCGCAGGTTCGAATCCTGTCTCCCCGACCAATCAAATCAAGGGTTTACGTTAAGCCGGCCTAGCGCCGGCTTTTTCGTAACTGCGGGGTAACTGCGGCACAGGCCCTCGACCTTCGCAGCCTTGTCGCCCATCGGTGGCACGCGCACCGGACGCGACAGCCCTGCCTGCGCCGGCTTGCAAAGCGCCAACATTGCCGGCCAGCTCTTTCTTTCGCGCGGGTTGTCGCCGGCATCCGATCCGCCGCCCTGCGCTCGCCCCAGACTTCCGCAGCGACATGCACGTGTACGGCTCTGGACACGCCGGGGCTCGCAGGCTGCATGCGGGTGAAGCGGTGCAGTGCTACGCCCTTGCCCAGTGCAGCATGCGCTTGCGAAAACCCACTGGGTTTCTGCTGGGTTTCTGCTGGGTTTCGGCGCCGATGCGTCAAGCCCGCGCCAGCGCATCGCCCGCACTCTCCGAACGTTCGCCGGCAGGCCCTGGAGCACGATTCGTGCTCGACTCGTACACGCGACGTGCGCATGTCCGTCCCCGTCTTGTCCCCGTCTTGTCCCCGTCCCTTGTCCGTCCCCGTCGCGTACCCCTCTCGCGTAGCAGTCGGCCGCTGGGGTCAAGTGCACGTTCCGGCGGCAGTGGGCATCGGCAGATGAGGTCGGCACCGAGCGATGGCCGCGCGCGCAGAGCCTTCAGGGTCATTTGCTGATTTGATTACCCGGCCCCGAAAAATTCTCGCGCGTGCGGGGGCGGGCGGTTTCCGTGATTCGGGGCGGCAGGTATTGAGGGTGCCCCTGCCCCTGTCTTCCGAGCTGGGCAGGATTCACAGCGGCGGCAGTGGGCGTTTCGATTCGACGTGCGACGCGGAAGAAAGCCCCCGCCAGGTTGCCCGTGGCGGGGACTCGGGCCCGGCGCCGGATTGCCCGGACGCGGGCTGCCAGCAGCTCGCGCGGCTGGCGCTGCAGGCTCACGCATGCGCCCTTCTCAGGGGCCCACGCGCCTGCTGCCGTGGTTTTCTGGAGCCGGCACTCGACGGCTGATCCGGTTCCGCAAGGGGAGGAACTCAGGCGCACCCTTGCGGCCTATCACGCGCCCGAAACACTACCGGGCCAGCCCGCAGGCCAGCCCTCTGCGATCTCTTGAAAGCTCCCGCCATCCCTGGCGGGAACAGTGCCGTTTTCCCAAACGGGCAGGCTTACCCGTCGCGGTCGGGGTTGCGCACCGCTCCAGCGGCCCGGCCGCGCCTACCGCCAGAGCATCAGCGGACGCCCTTGATCACCGCGAACGCCTGCGGGTACAGCGGCGCAACATCCAGGCGCGCATGGCAGATGAAGGCGATCTGTCCGGTGCCGGCGAACAGCTCGCTGACCACCTGGACGCTGACGCCCTCGCGCACGAAGAACGCGAGCCGCGTGAAGTCGCCCAGGTAGGCCTCGGCGCAGTCCGTGGAGGTGCCAACGGTCAGGTTGGTGGGGATCTGCGAGCTGGTCAGGAACTGCCAGTTTGCGAGCGCATCCGGGCGACGCAGCGGCTGGCCGGTGGTGTCGGCGAACAGCGCCACGCTTTCATCCTCGCGCGGGGACATGATGACCGCGGTCGGTGCCGGCGCATTGGCTTCCTTGATCTTCCGCGCAGCCTCGATGAACTTGGCGTAGTTCGTCAACGCCGCACCATCAGCGCCGCTTTCCACGACGTGGACGCCGACGGTATTCAGCAGGCCGCGAATCTCCGGGGCGGTGCCGCTGCCACGCAGGCCGGCGCGATCCATCTCCTTCGCGAACGCCTGGCCGATGGCCACGTTGAGCGCCATCTCGACGCCCGGTGCATCCTGCAACAATTCACGGCTGACCCGGAACTGGAAGGACAAGGAGCGAGGCGTGATTTCCACCGCACGGAACGCCGGATCGCTCTCCGCAACCGCGCCGTTTTCATTGCGCCACGCGGCCGTGGGGATGGAGTGGACCCCGGCAATGTTGAAGCTCTTGCCGGCCGTCCCGTCCACCATCACCAGGTTGGCGCCCGCCGACAACAGCGAGCTCGACGGGGCCAGCGCGCTCAGAATGCCAGGCAACAAGACATCCGGCACCGCGTAGCCGCCCAGCGAGTCCGTACCGATTACCAGCGATTTGACGTGGTCCGGGGCAACGCCGCCGGAAATCGCGCGCAGGAAGTCGCCCATCTTCACGCCTTCCGGCGCCTCGCCGTAGGGGTTGCCGCCGGCATGCAGGCCCAGGCGCTGCGCGATCGCACTGCGGCTGGCCAGCGTCGATTTGGTCAACACGGTGTAGCCGGGCGCATCGTCGGCCGCCTCGCTCTCCAAGGCGTCGCCCTTCTCCATCATGCTGTTGAGCGCGCCGGGGCGGTTGCGCCGCTTCTCGTCCTCATCCATGCGCCGCTGCAGCGCCGCCAGCTTTTCCTCGTTCGCGGCCTTGAATTCCTCAAAGCCCACGGCGAGCCCATCAATCACTTGTGCAACGTTCGATTCGTTCATCGTGTGTCCCTCAGGTTGGATTGCTGCCTCGGCATCGCACCTGGCCAACGTCCCGTTGGTGCCCTCTCCGCGCGCGCCTGCCAACTTCCCGTTGGCGGCTGCCTGCGGCGCGTCCGTTGGCTTCGACTCAACATCCCGTTGAGCCGGCCAGCCGGCGCTCGGCTGCTTTGATTCGGCTTGCGTGTGCACCCATGCGGGTGCGGTCTATGCCCGCACTAGGCGAGCGATTCGGATTTCCTCTCACGGCAGGCGCGCTGCCTGCATCGGTCGCCGCAGTAGCGCTTGGCCTGCCCGGTCATCGGCCACGGCATCGGCTCGCCGCAATGACCGCACCGCAGCGACGGCTTTTTCCACGTCACGGCAATGAGTTCTTTGCGGTCACGGGCCATGCTGGAAACCTCCGGTTTAGCTCAATTCGGCGGGGCGCGCGATCTGGGCGGGGAACGCTCGTGATATTCGGGGTGCCCCTCCCCCTGCCAAAGCAAACGGGCCGCCATCGCTGGCCGCCCGTCATTTCTTCAGGCTAGCAGGTTGGGCATGCGCTGGTTCCCGAATGATGATTCGCACCGGCGCCGGCGGGCCTGGCCTCCACAGGTCATCGGTCAGTAGTGCAGGCGGCTGGCGGTTGGCGACCGCCAGTCGCCAATCCGTCCAGGGGAAGCAACTGCGGAACGCGGCGGCCAAGACACGGCGCGCCAGTGCGTGCGCCAGAGAATCGAATTCCTCCCAGCCCACCAATGCGCCGATGTCCGCCTTCCGCACACACAACAGCCGGGCAGCATCCGCGTGCGTCACCTCGCCGGCAGCGCATCGTTCGAGTAGCTCCCGCAGCAGGCCAGCAGGCGTAGAGCCTCCTGCCACGCCATCGCTGGCGCGTTCGTCGTCGGTCATCGGGGTTCCCTCAGCGCAGGTTCGCGGTGCGTCAGTGCGTCAGTGCTGCGTCAGTCGTGCGTCAGTGCTGCACTAACGCATCGGCGCCGCGCCAGTGCGCGTGCGTCAGTGCGCAGGGGGGTATAAGGGGGGGTGTGTGGCGCGCATTCATGCAGCCTCCTTCAGCGCATCGGCAGGGCCTGGCTGCGCCAGTGCGAGCCGCTTCCGACTGTGGCGATGGCTGTTCTGGAACGTCTCGATGACAAGATCGCCGTCGGTCAGCAGCTGTTTCAGCGCGCGATTGATCCTGCGCTTGGCGTCCTTGTTGCCGGCCAGCTCATCCGGCAGGTACGGGCCCAGAGCGTTGCAGGCTTGAACCGGGCCAGACATTGCCGCGGTGACGTCGGTGCCGTGTTCGATTGCCTGCCGCATCGCTGCGAGGATCGCGGGTCGGTCATCTGCCTCTGTGTTGCCTGCCAGCGTCGCCGGCATCAGTACGCCGTGCGCATCGAATGCCAGGCGGATCGGATCATGCCGCCGGGTCAGGTTCGCCTTTTCGTGGTGAAGAATCGGGCCGGCGTCATCTACCAGCGCCAGGCGCGAACGCACGCTGTTATGCCAAGCCGTGGATCCGCTATAGCTGTTGCCCGCCGCGCCGTTGCGGGCTGCGCTCTTGTCGATGTGCGCTGCCAGCAGGATCGCCGCATCGGCTGCGCGCGCGATGCTGTTGAGCCAGCGGATGAACAATCGAACCTGCCGGCGCGAATTCTCATCGCCTGCGAACGCATCCGATGCGTTGTCGATCACGATGAGCGCGAACTCTTCCGACTTCACCGCGTCGCGTAGCGCTTCCATCGCCGCCGTAGGAATCACGGTGCGCACGCCGAACTCGCTGGACTCGATTGCCAGGGCAGCGTCGGAACTCGAGCCGTCCAGGACTTGCAGGCCATCTTCCAGCCAGTCCGTTCGCAGGCAGTAGGCGCGCGCAATATGCCGCAGGCGCGACCGCACCAAAGCGCCCTCATCCTCCAGCGAAACGAACAGGACGCGCCCCATGTCAGTAGGCAGCCCCGCCCATTCCCGCCCGCACACGACATGCGCCGCGAGTACCAGCGCCAGCATGGATTTCCCCATGCCGCCGTGCCCGCCCAGCAGCGTGACGTGACGGCGGGGGATCAAGCCGGCGACGGCGTAGTGCGCGGGGGTGTACGTGGAATGCTCCAGCCCCGCCAGATCGACGGGCTCGAAGATGGTGCGGACGGCTTCGGGCCTTTCGGGGCGAGCGGGTGCGGCGATCCGATCCAGCAGCGCCACCTCGCGCTCGGCGCGTTCCTCCAGGCTTCGGACGGAAGCGGGCAGGGCGGTCATGCCAGCACCTCCCGCGCTTGGGCGATGCGCGACTCCGCGAGCACCAGCCGGTCGGCATCCTCGCCGTCGAACACGCCAGCCGCGCGCAGGTCGCGCACTGCGACATGCAGCAGCAGCGCCTCGCGAGCAAGGACGCCCAGTGCCGCCGCCCATGCCGACCGCTTGAATGCTTCCCGCGCTGCGCGTCGTGCTTCCGGCGTGGCCGGCGCCAGCCGTTCGGGGTACAGGTCGGCCAGGTTCAGGCCCAGCGCGTCCAGCACCGGCGCAATGCCGTCGCAGGCGAAGCAATGCAAGAGCACCCGGCCATCTTCAGCCTGCGACAGTGCCAGCGAGCCGCGCGCGTGCCTGTGCCCAGCAGGGCAGTCGGCCCGGTAGCCTTCGCCATTCCGGCGAACGCCCTTCAAACGCGGCAGGATCAGGTCCAGGGGCATCATGCGGCACCTCCCAGCTCGCGCGCGGCGTGGACGATCAGCGCGACGATCAGCAGCAGGAGCGGTAGCGCCGTGGTAATGTGTGCCCGCGCCTCGCCTGCCAGCTTGCGCAAGCCCTGCCGGTTCGCCCCGGCGGGGTTTTTCGTTTGGTCACTCATGGGCGCCCTCCTGCTGCAGCCTCTCGCGATACCGGGCCAGCACGTTCACAAGGCCCTGCAGGTTGCGGATCGCGGTATCGCATCGCTCCAGGCTCGGACGCGTCGCCAGCTCGCACAGCTGCGCGTGCACGCTCTCGCCGTGCTCGGGGAGCGCCCGGCGGTATTCCTCCGCCGTGGGGCCGTAGAGCCGCGCCAGGGCGGCGATGTGGTCGGTCGCGGCGCTCATGCGGCGGCCTTCCTTTCATTGGCGCGGGGGCGATACACGACAGGCATCCCCTCCTGGCTCTTGGCCTCCAGGAAATCAATCCACTTGCGCACGGCATCGGGGCGCGCGAAGCGGCGGCGGCCAACAAGGAACGTATCCAGGTGCCCCGCATTGATCGCGCAATAGATGCTCGGCATGGATTCGCCGGTCGCATCGGCAACGGCTTGCATCGACAGCTTCAAAGGTTCCACGTCCTACGCTCCTGTTAGGCCGCGTTGTTTCGCGGCGGTATGCGTAGGGTCTGGGGGATGGGCGCCTGTAGGGAAACGCCCCTTATTCGCTACAGCGGCCCCGCTCGTGCTCGACAACCCACTGCCGAACCGTTCCGCCCGTGGTGCCGTGATGCGATGCCACCATCTCCAAGATCGCCCCCTGTGTGCGCTTCCAGGCGGGGAACTTCGGAGCTTCGGCCATCTCCGTCAGGAGGTAGTACTCACGCACAGCAAGGTCTCGGGTTTCGCGCTGGCTAACCCGCTTGTCCGACTCTTTTGCGACCTCGGACAGCTTGTCTAGATAGGGTGCGATCCACTCAAGGAACGCAGGGGGCATAGGGTCAATTGCTCGGGCAGTGCGCCATGCTCGCCACAGGTGCGCCGCTCTTCCCGAGTCTTCGAACATGTCCAGTTGCCGGCGGATTTCGCCCGCGGCGGTCTGCATGAGCGTTTGCTGAAATACGTCCGCAGGGTCATCCGCCTTAAACGTGCCAGGTTGGAATTGGTAAAGCGGCCCGCTACGCGCCTGCACTGGCTCCGCTGGCTTCGCCACAGCAAATCCCCAGCCTGCGGGCACTGCCCCCGCCTCAGCGGGGGGGCTCTCCGATGATCGCTTCCGGGTCATGTGCGGGACCTTCTCGGAAGCTTGGCGATCTTCTCCCGCGCGCGGCGCAGCAGCTCCCGATCCTCCGGGCTTTGATCCACGAATGCCCGCGCCATCCGCAGCAGCTGCACTTGATCGCAGGCGCTGCCAGCGCGCGCGATGATCTGCGCCACGGCATCGGCGAGGTGTGCGGCCTCAGCCGGAAGCCGGCGCTCGATGGGGAACCGAACGACGGCACTCATGTCGGCTTCCGCATGCCGGCGGTCAGTGCACGCAAGCCGACCATTGCCGAATCGACGCGACGCTGCATCGCGAACAGGTAGTTCTCTTGCACGTCATCCGCCAGCGTGGCGAACCCCTGCATTCCCTCGCCGGTCACGCAAATCAGCATTGCACGCAGGTCGGCCAGATCGTTGTACAGCGCGTCGGCTGCGTCCAGGGTGTCCGGCTTGGCAGCATTCACCAGGTCAGCCGATGCACGCTTCACGCGGCGCAGGTATTCGTCGCGATCAATGCTCATGCTGCGGCCTCCGCGACGGGCTCGGCATAGTCAAGCCAAGACAGCGCCTCAGCGAACGCAGCCGTTTCATACTCGGCACTCAACATCGCGGGCGTGAGCTGCGGGTCGACGGCTTGCCCCATGCCTTCCGCTGCCCTTGCTTCCTGTCTGATCCGGTCGCATTCGCCATAGGAATGCAGGCCCACCACAAGCATCCGCCGAATGTGCGGGATCGCCTCGGCGGGTAGGGTTACCATTTCACTTGCCATGTCTCGACTCCTTTGTAGTCGCGGTGTGGTGGGCGGGTCGGCTGCTCGTATCAGCCGGCCCGCCGTTTGCCGGCCTTCGCCGGTTTCTGTAGCCCGATCCGCGCGACCGCATCGGCCAGCTTGTCGGGTGCCAAGTGCGCATAGCGCAGGGTCATCGCGATATCCGCGTGTCCCAGCAGCTCGCGCACCGTGTTCAAGTCGACGCCGGCCATGACGAGCTTCGATGCGAAGTCGTGGCGCAGGTCGTGGAATCGGAAGTCGGACAGCTCTGCGGAGGTGACGATGCCGTCCCATGACTTGTTGATATTGGTTAGCCGCCCACCATCGGGTGAAGGAAACACAAGCCCCGCCATGCCGCGCTGCGCGCCCCACCGGGTCAACACGTCCAGCGCCTCGGCATTCAACGGCACGTGCCGCGCCTTGCGGCTCTTGGCGTTGCCTGCCTCGACAGTCACCATCGCACGATCAAGGCTCACGCTTCGCCAGTCCAGCGAGAAAATTTCCCCACGCCTCAGGCCGGTATTCAGGGCCAGCAGCACCATCGGCATGAGGTGGTCAGTGAAGCCATCTTCCGGCCACTGCGGGTGCCCCTCGCTGCCGCGTGCGGCGTGCCAGGCATTGTGCCGCGCCCCGCTCCCCCTCCGATCCGTCTCTCGCGCCGCCAGCGCTTCCCTGAGCCGCTTCGCTTCGTCGGCCGTCAAGTAGCGCACCCGGTTATCGTCGCCACCCTTCGCGCGCTTCACGGTGCGCAGGGGATGCTCCTGCAGGAACTGCCAGTCCACCGCGCGCGACAGGACGCCGCGAATCCGGTCAAGGTCGCGATTCACCGTCGCCGGCTTCCTGCCTTTGCGCAGCCGCGCCGACTTGATCCGCTCGATGTCAAACGCGGATATCGTGCGCAGCTCGCGGTCGTACAGGCTGCCGAACACGGGCTCGAGCGCATCTACAGTCGCCTGCCCGGCCTTCTGGTGCTCCTTCGCCCAGGGCGCGTAGTGGGCATCGATGAACTCGCGCAGCGTGATGGGTTTCTCATGGTCGGGCTTGTTCGCCTCGATGACCGCCACCGGTGCGCCGTGGGTGTCCGTCTCGACTAGGGCCGCTTTCGCCTTCACGCGTGCGGACTCGACCGTCACGCCAGGCCACTTGCCCAGCGAGCGGCTACTCGTGCGGCTCCACTGGACGTTCCAACTTTTCACGCCGGACGGCTGCACCCTCAGATGCAGCTGCGGGACAACCGTGTCCCAGAGCCGATAGGGGACAGCCTCCGGCTTGGCGGCTTCCACGATGGCCGGCGATAGCTTTTTTGCGAGCTTCATACGTTCCGTAACTGCGGGGTAACTGCGAAACGGACTATAACGCGAAACTTGGCGTAATTACGCAACCTTTTAAATCAGACACTTAACGCGCAACCCATTGATTCACTTACCCCCTAAAACTGGTTCGGGACGTAGAGGTCGCATGTTCGAATCCTGTCTCCCCGACCAATGGAATCAAGCTGTTACACGAAACCGGCGCAAGCCGGTTTTTTGTTGTGACCTGCCCCCCACATGGCCCACCGCAGTGTCGGCTTGCGTTGTTCCCAGCAACCGCCATCAGGGATTTCGCGTGCAGGCAGCCCCGCTCCGTCCAACCGCCCCGACGCTCGCCCGGCCTGACCGTGCATCGCTGTTGAAGCAGTGGATGTTGCTGGTCATGCTGCCGCTGCTGCTGGTGATCGCCGCCGCGTTTTGTGTGCTGGCGTTCGCGGCTTGGCAGCTGGGAATTGTTCGTCCCGGTGCCGGTTTTCCGGAGGCACTGTGGCCCACCGGGTTGCTGATGCTGGCTGCGCTGGCGCTGGTGGTCGCCGGGAGCTGGGGCATCGCCATGCGCTTCGTCCGCCCAATCCTGGAGCTGACCGAAGCAGTGGAACGTCTGGGGCGTGGCGAGACGGTGCACCTGCATCACGACCGGCCCTCCAGCGCGCTGGGGCGCCTGCGCAAAGGCATCAACGATGCATCGAACACGCTGGCCAGTTCCCGCAACCGCATGCAGAGCGAGCTGGGCCGCGCCAGCATCGAGCTGGCCGAGAAAAACCTGAAGCTGGAAGCCGCCAGCCAGTCCCGCTCACGGTTGCTGGCGGCGGCCAGCCACGACCTGCGGCAGCCGCTGTATGCCCTGACCCTGTTTTCGTCCACCTTGCGGGCGGGCGAGACCGATCCTGAAAAAATCACCCGGGCAACGCATATCCAGGAATGCGTCGCCTCGCTGGACCAGCTGTTTTCGGAGTTGCTGGATTTGTCCCGGCTGGAAACCGGGGCGATGCGCGCGATCCCCGCCGATGTCCGGCTGGACGATGTGTTCGATGAAGTCAGCCGCAATTTCCGCATGTTGGCGGAATCGCGCGCGCTGCGGCTGGTCGTGCGCAAGACCGAGGCCTGGGTGCATTGCGACCGCACCATGCTGGCGCGCATCCTCAACAATCTGGTCAGCAATGCCCTGCGCTATACCAACGAAGGTGGCGTGCTGGTGGGCGTTCGCCAGCAGCCGGCGGGAACCGTGCGGATTGATGTCTGCGACACCGGTTGCGGCATCGCTGTCGAGCATCAGCAGCGGATTTTCGAGGAGTTCTATCAGGTTCCACAGCCCGCAACCCCGGCCGGCGAACGCAAGCGCGGGTTGGGGCTTGGTCTTGCAACCGTGCGCAAGCTGGCGGATCTGGTGGGTTGCAAGGTCAGCCTTGCCTCCAGACCGGGGCGTGGCACCGTGGTTTCGCTGCGCCTGCCCGCATGCGAAGCAGGTGCCCTGCGTTCCAGCGATCACGTCGATGCTCCGCTGGATATCAGCGGCTTGCGCGTGCTGGCCATCGACGATGAGCCCAGCATTCTCAACGGCCTGCACTCACTGCTGCTGGAATGGGGGTGCATCGTGCGGACGGCGCATGACATCGACAGCGCACGGGCGCAACTGGAGGACTGGTTCACGCCGCCCGACCTCGTCATCAGCGACCTGCATCTGGGCGAAGGGCTCACTGGCCCGGACGTCCTGCGCGCCATTTGCCAGCGCTATCGCCTTGACCCGCAATCGCCGGGGTTCGCGCGGCTGATCGTGACCGGGGAAACCCGCCCGGAGCGCATTGGCGAACTCACTGCCAACCGTATTCCCGTGCTGTTCAAGCCGGTCGCGCCGGAGCGGCTGCGCGAGGCGATGCTGGCCACGGTGTTCGCAACGCGAGGCCCATCGGACGATCCGGGAGACTGAAGACCGAGGCGGGTGTGGCGACCGGAGGCTCGACCACCACCCGCCCAGACCGCTGCCCCAGTTGCACGTGCGGCCAGTTCCCGTATGATAGTAATTGGTTACTATCTTTTATGGACACCATGCGCCGCCCCCTGAAATACTTGCCCGCCGACGAACGCCGCGCCGTCACCGTGGAGACCGTGGTCGAACTGGCCGCCGAACAGAACCCCAGTGACATCACCACCGCCGCCATTGCCCAACGCATGGGCCTGACCCAGGGCGCGCTGTTCCGCCACTTTCCCAACAAGGACGCCATTCTGGAGGCGGTCATGGCATGGGTGGCCGAACGGCTGTTGGCGCGCCTGGACGAGGCCGCGCGCACCGCCGGCACACCGCTGGCAGCACTGGAGGCGGTCTTCACGGCGCACATCGACTTCGTGACCCGCCATCCCGGCGTGCCGCGGATGATGTTCGGCGAGTTGCAGCGGCCCGGCGAGACCTTGCCAAAAAAGATGGTGCAAACCCTGATCCACGGCTATGGCCAGCGCCTGCAGCTGCTGCTGGACGCCGGCAAGGCGCAGGGCGCGCTGGATCAGGCACTGGACGTGCCTGCCGCCGCAACCCTGTTCATCGGCAGCGTGCAGGGACTGGTGATGCAGTCGCTTCTTGCCGGCGATGTGGCCCGGATGGGCCGCGACGCGCCCGGGGTCTTCGCCATCTATCGCCGCGGCATCGGGAGCATGCCATGAAGTTTCCCCACCTTCAGCGCAGCACGCTGACACTGATTGCCGCGATCGTCCCGCTGGCGCTGCTGTTTGCGTATGTCGTGCTGCGCGCTGGCCCGATGGCGCCACTGGACGTGACCACGACGACGGTGGAATCCCGCCGCATCGCGCCCGCCCTGTTCGGCATCGGCACCGTGCAGGCGCGCTACACCTACAAAATCGGCCCCACCTATGCCGGACGCGTGCGTCGCCTGGATGTGCAGGTGGGCGATGCGGTCAAGGCTGGACAAGTGCTGGGCGAAATGGAGCCGGTGGACCTGGACCAGCGCATGGGGGCGCAGCAGGCCGCCATCCAGAGCGCGCAAGCCGCACGACAGCAAGCGCAGGCCCGGCAGGTGTTTGCCCAGTCGCAGGCCTATCGCTACGACCAACTCTTGGCCGCACGCATGATCAGCGAGGAAACCGCCGCCGCGCGCAAGCAGGAACTGGCCGTTGCCAATGCGGCGCTGGGCGCAGCACAGGAAGACGTTCGCCGGATGCGTGCGGAACATGACGCCCTGCGCGCGCAACGCGGCAATCTGGAATTGATCGCGCCGGTGGACGGGCTGGTGGTGGCGCGCAATGCCGATCCGGGTACGACGCTGGTGGCCGGACAGGCGGTGGTTGAACTCATCGATCCCGCCAGCCTGTGGGTGGATGCCCGTTTCGACCAGATCAGCGCAAACGGGCTGGAAGCCGGGCTGCCCTCGCGCATCGTGCTGCGCTCAAGTCGCGACCGCGCCGTGAACGGCCGCGTGCTGCGGCTCGAACCGCTGGCCGATGCGGTGACCGAGGAGACGCGCGCCAAGATCGCGTTCGCCGTCGCGCCCTTGCCGCTGCCACCGCTGGGCGAGTTGGCCGAAGTGACCGTGCAACTGCCCGCACTGCCCGCCACCGCCACCCTCCCCAATGCCGCCATCCGCACCCTCAACGGGCAACGCGGGGTGTGGAAGCTGACCAACGGCGACCTTGCATTCATTCCGGTCACGTTGGGGCGCGCAGATCTCGACGGCCGCGTGCAGATCAACAGCGGACTGAACGTCGGCGACCGCATCGTGCTCTACAGCGAGCGAACCCTGACCGCGACAAGCCGCATCCATATCGTCGAACGCCTTGCCAAGGCGTCGCCATGATCAACCTCGCCGGCCGCGACATCCTGCATGCCTGGGGCAAGTTCCTGTTCACCGGGATCGGCCTGGGGCTGCTGATCGGCGTCACCCTGACCATGGCAGGGGTGTATCGCGGGATGGTGGATGACGGCAAGGCGCTGCTGGACAACAGCGGTGCCGATCTTTGGGTGGTGCAACAAGACACGCTGGGCCCGTACGCCGAATCGTCCAGCCTTCCCGATGACCTGTGGCGCAGCATTCGCATCATGCCGGGAGTGGCGCAGGCGGCCAATATCACCTACCTCACCATGCAGGTGCGCCAAGGCCAGCGCGACGTGCGCGCCATGGTGGTCGGTATTGCCAGCGGCGGCCCCGGCATGCCCGGCTGGCCGCCGCAGCTGCTGGCTGGCCGGCACGTCACCCACAGCCACTACGAAGCAGTGGCCGATATCGCCAGCGGTTTTCGGCTGGGCGATACGCTCAAGATCCGCCGCAACCACTACACCGTGGTGGGCCTGACCCGGCGCATGGTGTCGTCCAGCGGCGACCCGATGGTGTTCGTCCCCCTGAAGGACGCGCAGGAAGCGCAGTTCCTCAAGGATAATGATGCGATCCTGATGCAGCGCCGCCGCACGGACGCCAACCCCGCCTTCAACCGCCCGGGCGTCCCGGGCCTTGTGGACGCCGTCAATACCTCGCAAACCAGCAACACGGCCGTCAACGCCGTGCTGGTGCGAACCACGCCTGGCGCAAGCGCAGACGAAGTGGCCGAACCGATCCGGCGCTGGAAGCGCGTCACCGTGTACGACCGCACGCAGATGGAGGCCATCCTGATCGGCAAGCTGATTGCCACATCGGCCAAGCAGATCGGCATGTTCCTGATCGTGCTGGCTGCGGTCAGCGCGGCAATCGTGGCGTTCATCATCTACACGTTGACCATGGACAAGATCCGCGAGATCGCAGTGCTCAAACTGATCGGCACGCGCAACCGCACCATTGCATGGATGATCCTGCAACAGGCGCTGGTGCTGGGCGTGATCGGCTTCGTTGTCGGAAAAATCACCGCCACCTTCGCCGCCCCGTTGTTCCCGAAATACGTCCTGCTGATCCCGCAGGATGCGGCGCTTGGCTTCGTTGCAGTGCTGGTGCTGTGCGTGCTGTCCAGCCTGGTTGCCATCCGCATGGCGCTGAAGGTGGACCCGGCCGAAGCGATTGGAGGATGACGGTGGCAGGCAAAGGCATCCGCATCGAGGGGCTGAGCAAACGCTACGGCGAGGGCGATACCGCTGTCCTTGCGTTGAAGGACGTCAATATGCACGTGGCCCCCGGCGAAGTGGTGGGCCTGGTGGGGCCGTCGGGCTCCGGCAAGAGCACCCTGCTGAAATGCCTGGGCGCGGTGATCGACCCCACGGCGGGGCGCATGGTGCTGGGCGACGAGGTGATTTTCGACAATCGCTGGAACGTGCGCGATCTGCGCGCGCTGCGCCGCGACAAAATCGGCTTCGTGTTCCAGGCGCCGTATCTGATTCCGTTCCTGGACGTCACCGACAACGTGGCGCTGCTGCCGATGCTGGCCGGGATGCCCAACGACGAAGCGCGCACGCGCGCATTGGACCTGCTGACCGCACTGGACGTGCAACACCGCGCCAGGGCGATGCCGGCACAGCTCTCCGGCGGCGAGCAGCAGCGCGTGGCGATTGCCCGCGGGCTGGTCAACCGGCCACCGATCATCCTGGCCGACGAGCCGACCGCGCCGCTGGACTCCCAACGCGCACTGGCCGTCATCCGGCTATTGAATGAAATGGCCAAGCGCTTCCACACTGCGGTGATCGTAGTCACCCACGACGAGAAGATCATCCCCACCTTCCGGCGCATCTACCATATTCGCGACGGGGTCACCCACGAAGAAGCCGGAGAAGGGCGGGCGTTCGACTGAACCCCTGCAAGGTACCCGTCAGCGCACCACATACGCCTGGGTGTTGAGCTGGAGCACGGCGTCGAACTGCACCTTCTCGTTGTCCGGGCCCAGCACCATCAACGCATCCACGCGGAAGCGCAGCGCGCGATCCAGTTCACGCTGCGGATCCAGGGTGACGCGAACCCTGGTCAGGCGGCTTTCATGCAAGCTGATCGCCTGCTCCAGCGAGCGCCGGATGCGATCGCGATCCTGTGGACTGAGCAGGCTGTAGGACGAAAAATCGAGGATGCCGTACGTCAGCGACGACGCCCGGCATTCCTTGAACGTATCGGGAATCAGGCGAGCCCCTTCCGATCGCGTATTGAGCAGCCCCTCCAGATCCCGGGAAATGCTGCTGCGGATGTCCTGCAACGAAACACCCCTGCCCGAATCCTCCGGCAGGGGTGCATCGACAAGCCTGTCCATCAATCCACGCGACATGGCCGTGCGGCGTTACGGGCCGGAGGCTTCATTCTTCTTGATGTTCCACTTCATGCCGGTATCGCCTTCCTTCGAGCCGTCCGACTTCTGCGCCGTGTAGATGTACTCGATATGGCCGAAGTTGAGTGAAATGGTTTCCGAATCATCGCCCGACCCGGCCAGGCTGATGGATGACACCAGCAGGTCGCTCAGGGTGACCTTGACGTAATCCATCTGCGCACCGCCCTGCTTGCGCGCGATCAGCACGGCCTTCTTGATGTGCTTGCCATTGGCGCAATGCTCCAGCAGCTTCGGGCTGCTCTTGTCGATCCGCTTGGTGATGGTCATGTCCTGGAAAGCGACCTTGCCCGTACCGCCACCGCCGCCGTAGGCCATCGAGCCCGAGTTGGACGCGCCAAACGACCATGCCAGGACGTCGATCTCGCCCTTGTGCTTTGAATCGGCGGACTCGCCGTCGATCCCGTCGATCTTGAGGAAAATATCGCTAGCCATTGCAGTTCTCCGTGAGAGTCATCAGAAATCGGTTGGATTCAGCGCGCCGACTTGGGCAGTTCCGCCACCATGCGCAGCGAGACGCTGAGCTCATCAAGCTGGTAATGCGGGCGCAGGAACGCGACCGACTTGTAGGCACCCGGCTTGCCCGGCACCTCCACCACTTCGATGCGTGCCTCCCGCAGCGGGTATTGCGCCTTCATTTCCTGCGATGCGTTGTCGTCAAGCAGCACGTACTGCGCGATCCAGTTGTTCAGGAACATCTCGACGCTGGACTTGCTGGCGAAGCTGCCGATCTTGTCGCGCATCATCGACTTCAGATAATGCGCAATGCGGCTGACTGCGAAGATGTACTGCAACTGCGACGACAGGCGCGCATTGGCGTTGGCGGCATCCGTGTTGTATTCCTTGGACTTCTGCGCCGATTGGGTGGAGAAAAACGCCGCGTAGTCGGTGCCTTTGCAATGCACCAGCGGAACCAGGCCAAGGTCGGCGAGTTCCTTCTCGCGACGATCGGTGATCGCGATTTCGGTGGGGCATTTCAGCGCCACTTCGCCATCATCGGTGGCGAAGGTATGGGTGGGCAGGCCTTCGACCAGCCCGCCGCCTTCCACGCCGCGGATTGCGGCGCACCAGCCATACTTGGCAAACGCGTCGGTGACCTTGCTGCCCAGCGCATAGGCGGCGTTCATCCACAGGTATTTGCCATGGTCGGTGCCGTCGGTGCTTTCCTCGAAATTGAACGCTTCCACCGGCGCGGTATCCGGCCCGTAGGGCAGGCGTCCCAACACGTGCGGCATTGCCAGGCCCACGTAGCGCGAGTCTTCGGAACCGCGGAAGCTCTTCCACTTCGCGTATTCGACGGTATCGAAGATCTTGGCGAGATCACGCGGGCCCGACAGCTCGGTGAAGTCGTCAAAGCCCAGCAACTCCGGCGAGGCCGCGCTGAGGAACGGCGCGTGCGCGGCGGCGCAGACATGCGAGATTTCCTCCAGCAGATACATGTCCTCCGGATGGCGGCCGAACTCGAAGTCACCTACCAGCGTGGCAAACGGCGCGCCGCCGAAGGTGCCGTATTCCTCTTCATAGAGCTTCTTGAACAGGCTGCTCTGGTCGAAGTCGGCCGCGTTCTTGAAGTCCTTGACCAGTTCCTTCTTGGTCGTGTTGAACACCTTGATCTTCAGCGTGGTGCTGGTCTCGGAGTTGTCCACCAGATACTTCAGGCCGCGCCAGCTGCCTTCAAGCTGCTGGAATTCGGGCGCGTGCATCACCGCTGACAGCTGCTCTGAGAGCACGCGGTCGATTTCGGCGATGCGCGCATCCAGCGCGCCGATGGCGTCCCTGGAAACCGTCATCGCGCCATCGCTGACCTGCGACACCAGTTCGGCGATCAGGTCGCGGGCGCGGCTGCGCTCGTTGTCGGAGCGGGCGATCTTGCTCTGGGTGAGGATCTGGTCGAGGAGACCGCCCTCGACGGCTTCTGCGGTTGCGGCAGGTGCCGCCTGGGTTTCGGTAGTGGCCATGATGTTCCCTGTGTGCTGCTGCTCGTGATCGTCAATTCCGCGAATGAACCCGCTCAGTCCCCGGACTTGCTACCCACTTCCCGGGTCAGCTGGGCGATCTTGTCGGTGTTCTGCAGCACTTCATTGAGCAGATCCTCGAACTTGTCGTTTCCCGCCGCCTTGTTGCGCAGGTCTGCAAGTTTCTGGCGTGCTTCCAGCAGCTTGCGCAACGGCTCGACCTGATTGACCACGCGCTCCGGCGAGAAGTCTTCCAGACTGCGGAAGTGCAGCTCGACACCGAGCTTGGAATCATCCGCGGCCAGCTTGTTGTCCACCTGCATCTGCACGCGCGGCTTCATGCCCTTGAGCACGTCGTCGAAATTGTCCTTGTCGATGTTGACGAACTTCCGGTCCTTCAACTTGCCCAGCGATTCGGCAGGCTGGCCACTGAAGTTGCCGACCACGCCGGCCACGAACGGGAGTTCCTTCTTCTCGATGGCGTCGCCCACCTCGACGTCGTAGGTGAGCTGGACACGCGGCGCGCGGACGCGATCAAGCTTGTGCTGGGTGCTTTCTTTCTTGGCCATGAGGTTCCCCGGGCGCGATGAATGAGGCGGGTCTTCGGACCGGAGCGGCGGCATGTGCGCAGCGCGCCCCGGAGTGTGGAAACGAGTCTAGGAACCGCGCCGCAGCCGCAACATCCAACGGACGGCCAGACTTGGGCATATGCCATTCGGCGTGGCGCACCGGAACTCGTTTCTAGTTGGGGGGCAGCCCCACGCGCTCGCGAATCGACGACAGCATCCCGTCATCGCGCACGACCTCTGCCAGCCACTGCTCAAGCGGCATGTTGGCCCAGGCCACCGCGCGATCCAGCAGGTAGGCTACCGGGCTGTGGGGCTCGGTCCTGCGGAAAAAGACGGCAATGTCGTTCAGCGCACGCAGCGCCGCTTCCTTCGATGCAAGGCTGCCGCCGCCCAGCTCCAGCGCCACCGCGCCCGACGCCGGGGCGACAACCGACGCCGTTGCGCCACCCGCACTACCCGCCACTTCCACGTCGTCGGCAGCCACCACGCCTCCCATGCCCTTGGCACTGGCAACCCGGCCATAAATCGTCTGGATTTTCTTCAGTGCATCATCGATTGACGCAAGGTTGGGGGCTTCGCGCCCCAGCCTGGCATCGCTGATCGCGCTGAGACGAGCAAACGCCTCGCGCGCCGCCTGGGCCAGTGCGCTGCGCTCGCGAACGGCATCCGCCGACAGCGCCAACATCCGGCTGTCGAATGTCTCGCCATTGATGCGCCCCTCATCCAGTGCCGCCTGATAGGCCTCGCTGTTCTGCCGTCCCAGGTTGTCCACCTCGCGCGCATCGATCCAGCCGGCCAGCGTCAGCGCGGCCTGGGGATCGTCGTTGAGCATCATCGACTGCAGCGCCTTGCTGCCCCAGGTGGCGAACCACGCCAGCTTGCCGGCGCGCTCTTCCAGGTCGCCGTCATCGGCGCGCGGGTACAACCCGTCCCAGTATTTGTCCAGCAGGCCGGCCAGCAGCTCGAAGCTGTCGCACGCGCCTTCCAATCCATGCCGCGCGATCAGTGCCTCGGCCAGCCACACCGCAGCCTGCAGGTCCTTGCTGCTTCGCAGCAGCACGTCCTCAGCCAGACTCTGCGCCACGCGCCAATCGGCCACCTTGAGCTCCGTCTGCCAGTCACCCTGGGCCAGGTTGGCGTCATCCGCGCGGCGTGCCTCGCGGATGCGGTCGAACTGGTCGGAGAAACTGGCATCGCTGCCCGCTGGATCGCCACCCGGGATGGGCGCAAGTAATTCGTTGACATCGATGGCCATGGGGCCCTCCGCTGTTGGCTTATTCGAGAATCACGTTGGGCACTTCGGCTCGCGCCGTGCTGGCACCCAGATAGCGCTTCATTTCGTCGGACAGATCAACCTTCAAGTACACCCGCGCCCCGCGGAACCCGGCGGCATCCAGCCGCGGGCGCAGCTGGGTCCACTGCGACGGGCTGTAGCTGGCGCGGAAATCTTCCGTGGTGTACGCATGCGCACCGCTGGCGAAATCGCTGATCAGTTCGGCAAAGCCCTCTGCGCCCGCATAGGTCCGCACCAGGACAAGGTCCTCGGCGGCGGGTTCGGCGGGCTGCATCGCGCTGGTGGCAGGATCGAACTCCTGCACCGCATCGACTGCCTTGGGTGCTGGCAAGGCCATGCTGATGCGGATGCGCGCCTGCAGGCAGCTGGATGGCGACCAGAACACCTGCGCGGTCGCTTCCGCCAAGGACGCGCCGGCCGAACTGGCGCGATACACCCGTTCGCGGCATTCGACCTCCAGCGCCGTTCCGGCCGCTCCTTCGTCCAGCGCGCCCAGCGTACTGGGCTGGGTCAGGGTGAAGCTGCCGGCCAGGAACGGCGCCACGTTACCCAACACCGGCAGGAACTTGCGTTCGGCGGCCACCATGCCTTGATAGGCGGCGGAAAGCGGCATTGCCACCCCATCGACCTTGATCGGCAGGCGTTCCTTCTCGGAGATGAAGGGCTTCAGCCAATCATTGACGAACGCCCCAAGCTTGCCTTGCGCCCCATACAGCGCATCCACCTGCTGCTCCGGCGGCAACGCCGCCAGCGGCTTGACCACGCTTTCGCGCCACCGGTCCTGCACGTATTCACCGGCACGATGCACGGTCAGCTGCAACAACAGCCGGATCGGCCCCTGCACCACCGACCACGCAGCCAGGTCATCGCCCTTGAACGCGGTGGCGTATTTTTCGGCGGGCTTGTCCACCGCTTCCATCAGTGCCGAGTAGTCGCTGGCCGGCGGCTTGTCGGCTTTACCCTTGCTGGAAAACAGGTCGGAGGCCAGCTGATAGACGTCCTCGCCGGATCCGTCCGCCTGCAGCCGCAGATACGCCCGCGCGAAATCGGCGTCCTCCCGCGACAGGACGGTGACCTGGGTATCGTGCATCGCCAGCAACCAGACCGGCGGGACGATCCTTTCACCCCCGAAGCGGAACGAGTCGGCGATGAAGCGCCCGAACGGGCGCCACGACGACAACCACTTCATCTTCATCTGCGCCCACGTAGCCGCCCAGCGCGACGCGAACGGCCAGTCGATCGGCAGTTCATACAGGTTGCGCTGGGCCGACGAAAAAAAACGGGCGTAGGGGTTGTCCACTCCACCGGAACGCGCCAGCAGCTCGCCGTAGCGGCCACGCCACAGGCCGATGCCCTCGCCGAAGCGCGTTTGGAATCGCGCCCACTGCGCAAAGTAATCGCGGAAATATGCGTCGCGCAGATCATCGATGCGGGCGCGCCGATCCGGCGCCTGTTCACGCAACGTCGCCAGCATCGGCTGCACCACGCCGTCCCACGCGTCACGGGTGTAGGCGTTGGAGATGCCGGCCATCTGCCCGGCATCGGTGCCGACCACTGCCCCCTGCGGCAGCCAGAAGCTCCCCGGGTCGATGCCGATGCCGCGCGCGTCGGCCCACTGCTTCAAGTCGGCCGCACGCGGCATGTAGTGCTGCAGCAGTTTGCTCAACAGGCCTTCGAGGCGTTCGCGTTCGGCATCACGCACGTTTTTTTTTTGCCACCGCAGATAGCCGAGATAGGTGGCGAACAGCGCATCAGCGTTGTTGCGATCGCGTTGGGTGTCGTTGTCGGCGCTGACGAACGGGGCGAACAGGCGCGACCTGGCATCGAAGCTGGTGTTGTTGGCCTGCTCGCGGGTTCGGCAGGTGTCGTTGCGGCTGTCGCATTCCTGCAACAGGCGCAGGCGCTGGGTGATGGCCAGCACGTGCTCGATGCCGGCGCGCCCCTGGTCGATGTCGGTGGCCAGCATCTGGTCTTCCGGGGCCAGGATCAGGTTGGCGAAATCGTCGATCACCCGCTGCTTCAGCTGCGCAATGTCGGTGTCCGCACGCCGGATGCCGAAGCTCAGCAGGGTGTCGCCCTGTGCCGCTTCGAGTTCTTCGATGATGCGACCACAACTGGCGACCCATTCGATGCGCCCTGTCGATGTCCGGTTGGCCACCTCGGCGCAGGCGCTGCGGGTTTGCGCCAGCAGCGCGGCATCGTCGCGGTGCGCCGCCTTGAGCCCGTAGGCGAACGATGCCGACAGGCCCAACATCGCCAGCACGCCCGCGCCGGCGATGGCCATGCGCCCGGCATTGCCACGGAAACTGGAGCCAGCCAGGGGCTGGTCGCTGGGCAGAAAGCGGCTGAACAGATCCGCCACGAATGCGCCACCGCGATGGGCCGCGTCGGCGCCACCGGCGAAATACAGGCCACGCCAGCGTGGTGTGCGCTGAAACGGGTTGTCCTCCAGCATCAGGCCCACGAATTGCGCCAGCCCCGGCCCGGCCTGGCGCAGCGACTCGATGAATTCAAACAGGGCGCGGCGCGCCTGCGGCGTGTGCTGCGAACGCAACATGGTCATCCGCAGTGCGTGCAGGCGGTCTTCGATCGGCTGCATCACGTCCTCGATCCGCCCGCTGGCCGCCGCGCTGACCACTTCGTTTTCGGCGAAACGGTGCCCAAGCGCCTGCGCAAAGGCTTCCGCAGGCAGCGTGGCGCGAAGCTGCTCGTAACCTGGCAGCCGCTCCAGCCCGCTGACCACGAAATACACCGGCATTTGCACCTGCAGGTGTTCCATGGCCTCGTCCACCAGCCGGCGCAGGCGGGTCGCGGTGTCCTTCAGCATTTCCGCCGGCCCCAGCAGGGTCTGCGCAGCGACGACGACGACAATCCCGTTGAGCGGCAATTTCTCGCGCTCTTCGGCCAACTTCATCAGCGACTGATACCAGAGTCCGCGATCCAGCCGCGCACCGGTGTCGCACACCACGCGCGGATGCATCTCGATGGCGATCATCGCCTTGTGGAACCACCAGCGCCAAACCTCGTCGGCCGCCATCGCCGGCTTGTCGGACGCGGGGAAAGGCGAGACTTCACTGCCTGCACGCAGCAGCCCATCGACGCCGGCCACCTCGTCGCCCACGAACAGCACCCACGGGATCCGATACAGCGGCGTGCGCCCCTGCGCGATCTCCGGCGCCCGCGCGATGGTGCGCTTGGCTTCGGTGATCGCAGCGGTCATCCGCGCCACCGCTTCGCGTTCGTCCTCGGCGTTGCCCGGGCCGAGGTCGCCGATGCGCTTGCGGGTCCGCCCCTTCAGCGACGCCTTGCGCTGACCGGCCATGAACCACCACAGCACCACCGCCGCTACCACGCACAGGCCCAGCACCTGCCAGAACCGCATGGGCAGCTGCGGCACGATGGCCAGCGCCAGGAACACCAGCCCGGCCACCACCACCAGCAGCAACAAGGTCACGACAATCCATCGCAGCCACGGCGTCCTGGCGGCATCCGCACCCCTCGAATACAGGGCGCCAATCCGCGAGAACAGGCTGCCAATGGCGGAGAACATGTTTTCCACGAGGCTCAGCGGATTCATTGCGCACCCTCCTGTTGCGGCGCAACGTCTTCCGGCCCCTGGCAGGCCGCCAGCGCCTGTTGCTTCCTGGCGGGGTCGGTTTCCGGTTCGGTCTGCATGAACAGATGCGCTGCCAGCAACTGTGAATTGCCACGGTTGGCTTCCAGCATCTTGCGCAGCATCGGCAGGTATTCCTGGGCCGTCTGGATTTCAGGCAGCGCATCCTGGTAGAGCGGCCGCGGCGACGCGATCACGGTAATCAGCTCCTGCCCGAATGGCGCACACACCGTCCATGTCTTGGCGGGCGTGGCGCCCACTTCGAACTGCTCCAGCGACTTCAGAAGACGCCCGCTTCCGGCCTCGCCGGCATTGGGATAGATGTGCGCCACGCCACCATTGACCGTGTAGTAGTCGACGTACAAATAGCCGTCGTAATCGGGCTGCTGCAGTTTGACGATCACGTTCTCGCCTTCGATGAAGCGGTCGGAATGCCCGGTACTGGGGGTAATGGCCAGATGCTGGCCGCTGTCGTCGTTGCGCGCCTTGTACGCCTCCAGCACCTTCACCACCTCGCAGTGCGGCCAGATCCGCAACTGCAACTGGGCATCGACGGACTTCACGCCTTCGATGGCGGCCACCTGCTGCTTCACGCTTGCCATGTCGTCGGGGCGCGACACATAGCCACTGAGTTTGACGATGCCGCTGTCCTCATCCACCGTGGGCTTGAGGTCGGAGCATTCGAACTTCGCCAGCACCTGCTGCACCGGCACGGTGATCGATGGTTTGGGCGCCGCCAGCAGGATGTAGACCAGATAGACCACCGGAATCAGCAGCGCCACCAGCGCGCCGATTCGAAGCAGGGTCTTGTCCCACTGGCGTGGCAAGCGCGGGCCGGCGGGGTCGGCCACCGCATACGGCTGCGGGGTGATTTTTTCCTCGCGCAAGGTATGCACCTGCGCCGGTGCCACCGGCAACTGGCGGCCATGCAGTTCCTTGAGCTTGCCCAACTCGCCGGTATCGCCGTTCTCGTAGTAGTACTGCCCCACGAAGCCGCACAGCAACGTGTGGTAATAGACCTCGCGCACTTCGTCCTGGTCCTGCTTGAGCGCAGACAGGTGGGCGAAGAACTCATTGCCGGCATTGTTGGTGGTGAACATCGACACCTGCAGCGGCACCGCCCCGCTGGTCAACCACATCGGGTTGCGCGCCATGATCTCGTCGATCCAGGCCACCACCGCAAACGTGGCGTCGTCCACCATCTGCGGGCGCTTGCCATCGGCCAGCGCCACCGACTTGGCGCGCTCGATCAGCTCGCGCGCGCGCGCCGCGACGGCCACGGCGGTGTCGCTGGCTTGATTGGTTGCGACCTTTTCATCCAGCGCCAGCCCGTACGAAAACACCGGCGAGAAATGTTGCAGAAGTCTGGCCATGCGTCACTCCTGGCCCGCGACCGGGAACAGCTTGATCACGGTCGAATCCGGCGGCAAATCGGAAAACACCGCGATGTTGCGGCCGTTCTTGATCATCTGCCAGAAGGGATGGGTGGTATCGACCAGGAAGTACGTGGTGTTCGCGCTCTTTTGCGGCAGCTCCTCGGGCGGAACCGGCAACAGGTCGATCTTCAGGCCGAACAGTGCCGCCGACAGCAATCGCGGCATTTCGTCCATCGAGGCGATCTTGCCGGTGCGCGACAATCGCGCGAACAGGTCGGCGCCCTTCTGCTCGGACTCGAATGCGAGGTAGAAGCGGGTCTTGTCGCTTTCAAACAGATTGACCGGCAGGTCGGCGCGATAGAAGCGGCCGTCGTGCGTCAGCGTGATGCCCACCTCCGCGCCCACGGTCAACGCCTTGATCAGCGCCTCGGCGCGATCGAAGCCGGTCCGGAAGCAGCGTCGCAGGTCTTCGTGGTCGTAATCGGGCAGCTCGGTGTCGCGTGGATTGCCGGCCAGCTCGCCGAAATAGCCGATGTCTTCGGAAAACACCGAAAACTCGGCGACCAGCCGGCGAAGATCCAGATACATCGCATAGGCCGACACGCTGTTCAGCCTTGCGTGTTCCTGGAATAGCGGGATGTAACGGGCAAACGCCTGCATCATCAGCACCCGCATCACTTCCTGCGCGCTGGTGGAGGCCGCGCGGATGCCGCGCTGGCGCTTGATCGCGGCGAAGTCCTGCCCGCGCGACACCAGCAAATCACGCAGGCTGCGGGTCCAGCGCGCCAGGTTGTGCGAGGCGGCAATCGCGGTGGTGGGCGGGATGTAGTCTGGCGAAAGCTTGAACTTGCCGGGCCCGGCCGGCAGCACTTCCGCGAACTTGTAACTGTCCGACCCGCGCACGATGGCATCGGCGTTCTCATCCAGGCCGGTGATGATGTTCGCCTGGTACAGCAGGAAATCGATGTCCGCCTCCGGCGCCTGCGGATCATGCGGGTCCGCCAGAGTTTCCGTCGCCAGCACATGGCGTGCCAGCAGCCGTTCCGACTCCCGCTGCTGCAATCCCTGCAAGGCACGTTCGGGATTGAACACCAACCACAGCGGGATCGGGTCATTGCCGGTCACGCGCAATTCCGCGATGTTGCGCTGGGACACCCGCGCATTGCCGCCGGCGGTCTCCAACGCGCCGCCACACACCCGCCCTCCATCGCGCGTGACCAGTGCGAACTGCTCGATGTCGACGACGCCGCTGGCCAGCGCGTCTTCGCGCAAGCGCAAGCCTTCGAAACCCCACGGAAACGGCGTCATCCGCAAGTGCAGCGCATGCCGGGCCGCCTGCGCCCATGCGTCTTGCGCCTGCAGATGCTGCGGGCTGAGAAAGGCACCTTGCCCCCAATGAACCTGCCGATCCCCACTCATGCCAAATGCCATGCCTGCTTCCCTCTCATGTCCAGCAACACCACAACCATCACCAACGCGAAGCGCCGCTCACAGCGGCACCGCTTCGACCTTGAACCCGTCCCTGCGCAGGCGCGCGATCAATCCGTCCGGCCCAACCAGATGCACCGCACCCACCGCGACAAAGCCGGGACCGTCCTGGAACAGGGTCTCCAGCGGCCCGATCCAGCGGGCATTGCGGTCTTCCAGCAAACACATCCGCGAGCGCTGCTCGATCGCCCGCGCCGTCTCATCCAGGCCTTCCATGCGATCGATGCTGTCCAGCCACGCGTCCAGGTTCCGGCTGCGGTAAAACGCCATGGCCTCGGCCGATTCGATCCGCAAGATCCATGACTTGCGCAGGCGCTGCTCCAGCACCTGCGCCTGCTCGGCCGACGGGACGCAGTCCAGCGCCTGCAACTGCTGCTCCAGTGTTTCCAGATGCACCAGCCGCTTGCCCGCGCTGCGCGCGACCTGCTGCAGCCGCGCGTCCATGGTGGCGTCGCTCCCGCTTTCACCGCGCGCCTCCAGCAACGCCAGCAGCGCCCACGGCTTCATCCGCTGCAGGTCCTGCAGCCGGACGGCAGGCAGCAGGGCCTGCGCCTTCTGCAGGCTGTCCTTGCTGATCATCCCGCCCAGCGGTGTCTCCGGCGCAAGCCAGCGGTAGGCGTCGTACTCCGGCTTCCACGGCGACTCCACGTCGGCTTCATTGACGAAACTGTCGGCGTCCACCAGCAACTTGCCCAACACGTCGTAGTCGATCCCCTGCTCTTGCGGCGTGCCGAAGTGAATGGTGCCGAGCAGATAGCTGTCGCGCACAGGCGCGGCCGTCACATTCGCCAGCTGGGGCGGCGCGCTGCCGGTCGCATCCGCGCCCAGCGCGGACTCGGCCGGCAACGATGACGCGTGCGGCGGCGTGACCCGGAACAGCACGCCACGCTCGCGGCGCACTGGCACGAGTGGCGTGGCAATGCCGACACCCGGCTTCGCGATTGCATCCACCGCTGGCTCCACGGGTGCAACGGTTGGCGGCGGCGCATCCTGCAATGGCGCAATGGCGGCGTCGCTGGCGGCATGTGCGGACACGCCGCGCACCGCCTGCACCGCCGTTTCCAACGGCACCGGCTGCGCGGTCGCCGCAACGCAGGGCAAGGCAAGCAACAACGCCGCCAGCAGCCCACCGGCAACCGTGGGCAATGGCGAGACGCGCGTGCAGCTGGCAGCGATATTCGGCATGGTGGCTTCGACTTGGCGACGCCAAACAAGGCGCGCATCGTCGGCATTCTTCGTGCAGCACGCCCCCTGCATCCATATGCCTTAGGGGCTAGGCCGTATGAACGGCGCCGCTGCCTTGCTGTCCGCTTGCCGCCCCGTCTATCGTGAAAGACATCACGGGCAAGCGCGTGACGGCCTGCCTTCATCGCACACCCGGGAGCGCCAGTGCGGGCGCATGCATGCAGGTAGCCTCGTGAAAGTACTGCTGGCGGACGACCATCGCCTGATCATCGAAGGGGTCAAGCTCAAGCTGGCGGAGCTCGACCCGGCGGTGGAGACCGTGGTGGCGATGAATCTGGAGGAACTCGAACAGGCGATCGCCGTGCACGGCGCTTCACTGGACCTGGTCCTGCTGGACATCGCGATGCCCGGCACGCAAGGCCACCAGCACGTGGCCCAACTGCGCGCGGACGTCCCAACGCTGCCGGTCATCGTGCTGTCGGGGTCGGAGGATGTGGAGCTGATGCGCGCATTGATGGACATGGGCGTGCTGGGGTTCATCCCGAAAGCCTATTCACCGGACGTGATGCTGTCGGCCATTCGCCTGGTGCTGGCAGGCGGCATCTACATCCCGCCGCTGCTGCTGGCCCATGCGCAGGCGCAAGGCTGGCAGCCGGGCAGCACGCCGCCCGCTGCGGCGAGCCACTCGCAGCCAGACATCGCCCTGGATGGCTTGCGCAGCCTGCTGACCGAGCGCCAGGTCGACGTGATGCGCCTGCTTTCACAGGGCAAGCCGAACAAGCTGATCGCACGCGATCTGGGCATCAGCGAGGGCACCGTGAAAATCCATCTGGCGGCCATCTTCCGCGCACTGAATGTGCGTAATCGGGTCGAGGCCGTGGTCGCGTCACGCAAGCTGCAGGGCTTTCTGTAGCTGGCGATGTGACAGGCAAGGACACGCGTCATAGAGCGTCCGCCGTATTGTCGCCTCCGCTTGCGCGGCGCAGCCTGAACCAAGACGCACGGCCCTCCATGGCCGTGGAGGCCGGCTCCATGAATCGCATCCCGCACCCCACCAGCGCCCGCCTGCGGTCGCACTTGCGCACGCCGCTGCTGATCGCCGGCATTGCCGTCAGCACGCTGGCTGCCGCCCAAAGCACGCCGAACCTGCCGCCGCAGGTGCCGGCCAATCCCGATCTCGGGCCGGCATTCGCCACCCGCAACGCGGCCTACGTGCCCGTTCTGCTGGATGAGATCCCCGGCTGGGGCGACGAGGATCTCGGCGAGATGCAGGCCAACTTCAACACCAACTGCAAGGCAATGAAGCGGCGCAGCGCATGGGCACCCCTGTGCGCCCGGCTTGCCAGGCTGCCGGCCGGCGACGACGCGCTGCGGACATTCCTGCACGATGAGTTCTATGCCTACCAGATGCTGACCCCCACCCGCAGCGTCACCGGCAAGCTGACCGGCTATTTCGAGCCGCTGATCTCCGGTTCGCTGAGCCGGCAGGGGGCGTATCGGTATCCCATCTACGGCACGCCCGACGACATGTATGCTGTGGACTCCCGTACCGTCGCCGGCCAGACATCGCGCTGGCTGAAGCCTGTGGAGGGTCGCTTGACCGGCGCCGACGCCGGCGAAGCGGGTGCCCGCGAATACCGCATCGATCTCGCTGGAGCGTCGCCCAACCCGCGCGACAAGCGCTATCGGGTACGTATTGAAGGCAATACCGTGCGCCCGTATTACACGCGCCAGCAAATCGATGCCAGCGGCATCGACGCCCCGGTGCTGGCGTGGGTCGCCGACCCCTACAAGCTCTATTCGATGCAAATCCAGGGCTCGGGCAAGATCCAGCTCAAGGACGGCGGGCTGATCCGCCTGGCCTATGCAGAGCAGAACGGACAGCCGTTCATGCCCAATGCCACGCGCGGCGACAGCGATGCCATGCTGTTGGCCATCAAGGCGCGGGGCCTGGACGAACCGCTGGAAGTGGACATCCCGGGCGCCACACGCGGCATGAAGAAGCCCGGCGGCAATGCCGCCGTGGATGCGGAAGTGGCGCGCATCGTGGCCGCCCTGCAGGGCGGCGGCACCGCCAACGGCACCGCCACGGCGGCAGTGACGCACACGAAGGCCAGGCCCAAAGCCAACCGCCCGGCACATGCGGCAACCGCCACGCGGCCGCAAGTCGCGTCTGCCGATGTCGAGGCGATGATCCAGTTGCTGCTGCACGCACCGGTCGCGGATGACACCTACATCGCCCCGGCTGAAGGCCTCACCGCTACCGCCCCTGCGCCCGCCGCCACTGGCAGTTCCGGCGCAGCGGCCTCCGGCAAAAGCGCAAGAATGGACATGTCCGCGTTCGAGGGCGTTGCTGGTGCCAAGCCCGCCGGGCAAGCCGTCGGCAGCGGTACGGCGGTGCCAAGCACCGGCATCCCGGATCCCAGCTACGTGTTCTTCCGGCGCATCGGTGACGGCCCGGAAGGCCCCATTGGCGCGCTTGGCGTGCCGCTCAGCGCCGGCCGTTCCATGGCCGTGGATCCGCGCGCCACGCCGCTGGGTGCGCCCGTCTTCATCGCCGGCACCCAACCGGGCGGCGGCGCGCCCATGCGGCGGCTGATGTTCGCCCAGGACACCGGCGGCGCCATTCGCGGCAGCGTGCGCGGCGACTTCTTCTGGGGCTTTGGCGACAAGGCCGGCAAGATGGCACTGGCCACCAACCAGCCCGTGCAAATGTGGCTGCTGCTGCCGAAGTCGGTCGCGGGCAGCGCGGCGGCCAGCGGCATCAAGACCCGCGGTGGCCATGCGGACTTGCGCGATTGCGCGGTTCCGGACGACGAACTCTGCGTCGAGGAGTGACCACGTCCACGCCATGATTCCGTAGGGCATACGCCTTACGGCAAATGGCTGCATCAGCGGCGGCTCACTAGCCTGTGGCATCCCCGGGCGCGCATGTCGCGCCACCCGGGCTCTGCCGCGGAATCGCGATGCTCGACGAACTGCTGCCCTATTACGAAAATGAACTGACCTACCTGCGGCGATTGTCGAAGGAGTTCGCGGCGAAGTACCCGAAAATCGCCGCGCGCCTGCAGATGGAAGGCGAGGTCTGCGAAGACCCGCACGTCGAGCGGATGATCGAGTCGTTCTCGTTCCTGACCGCGCGCATCCACAAGAAGCTGGACGACGAATTTCCGCAAATCACCGAAGCCATGCTGTCGGTGCTGTACCCGCATTTCCTGCGCCCGGTGCCATCGATGTCCATCGCGCAGCTGCAGCTGGCGGCAGGAGCGGACATCAACGAGATGCAGGAGCTTCCGCGCCACAGCCAACTGCTGACTCGGCCGGTGCAGGGCCTGCCGATTCGCTACCGTACCGCCTATCCGGTGGAGGTGTGGCCGATCCGCATTGCCGAGGCGCACCTGGAGGCGGCAGAGCGCTCCGCGTTCGCAGTGACCCGCAACGACACCGTGGCCACCTTGCGCCTGCGCATCGAAGCCACCGGCCAGCAGCCGCTGTCGAGACTTCCGATCCGGCGCCTGCGCCTCTATCTGGAAGGCGAGAGCCCGCTGGTGCATGCCCTGCACGAACTGCTGCTGAATTCGGTGGCAACCGTCACCCTGCGCGCGCCCGATGACGCGCCGCAGGTGCCACCCATGCGGCTGTCCGCCTCCGCGCTGCAGCCGGTCGGCTTCGGCGAGGAAGACGCCCTGCTCGATTACGACCAGCGCTCGTTCCTCGGCTATCGCCTGCTTCAGGAATACTTCGTGCTTCCGGAAAAATTCCTGTTCGTGGATTTGACCGGGCTGGAGCTTTCGCGCTTCGACCGTGCGCTGGAAGTCGCCATCGAATTCAACCCGTTCGGCCGCCCGGAACGCCTGCAGCGGCTGGAACAAACCATCTCCGCCGACACCTTCCGCCTGTTCTGCACGCCAGTGGTGAACCTGTTCAAGCAGCAGGGAGAGCCGATCCGGCTGTCGCAGGAGCGCCACGACTATCAGGTCGTTCCCGACGTGCGCCGGCCACTGGGCCTGGAGGTCTATTCGGTGGACTGGGTACGCAAGTTCAGCCGCACCCCGGCCGGCAACGACTCGGTCGAGTTCCACCCCGCCTATTCGGTGCAGCACGGCCTGCACGACGACGGTGACGGCCACTATTGGTATCTGCAGCGCAGGCCATCGCTGCTGCCGAACGACGATGGGTCGGACGTGATGCTGAGCCTGGTGGATCGCGACATGAACCCGCGAACGCCGGGCGTGGACACGCTCTCGGTCAGCCTGACCTGCACCAACCGCGACCTGCCCTCGCAGCTGCCGTTTGGCGGCGAAGACAGCTTGCTGCAGCAGGAACAAGGCGGCGTGATCGCCAGCGCCCGCCTGCTGAAAAAGCCCAGCGCCACCTGGCGCGCGCCGATGCGGCAGGCCAACCAATGGCGGCTGATTTCGCATCTGTCGCTGAACCACCTGTCGATTGTCGAAGGCGGACGCGAGGCGCTGCTGGAGATCCTCAACCTCTACAACTTCGCCGACTCCGGAACCCTGCGCAAGCAGATCGGCGGCATCACCGCCGTTTCCGGGCACCCCTCGGTGACCCGGGTTGGCCGCGCGCCACGCCAGGCATTCGTGCGCGGAACCGAAGTCGAGCTGACCTTCGACGAGAATCAATACGTCGGCTCCGGCGTGTACCTGATGGCCTGCGTGCTCGATCACTTTTTCGGCCTGTACTGCACCGCCAATTCCTATACGCGGCTCAGCGTGCGCAGCCAGCAGCGGGAAGACTGGATGGTGCGGTTCGCGCCGCGCAGCGGGAGCCTGCCGCTGGCATGAGCGCCGCAACCACCGCCCCAGCCCCGCCAGACGGCGACATCGACCCGATGCAGCCGGCGCTGGAGCGCCTGCAGGCGCAGCCGGGGCGGTTTGGCTTCTTCCAGGCGGTGCGCCTGCTGTACTCCGCGAACGGGTTCGATGGCCGCGGCAGCGGCGCCCGCCCCGGGCCGCTGCGCTTCATCACGCCGGCGTCGCTGGCGTTCCCGTCGTCGGAATTGCAGTCGATCGAGGTTGGCGAAAGCAATATCCGCGTGTGCGTGAACTTCATCGGCCTGACCGGCCCGTCTGGCGTCCTGCCTCGCAATTACACCGAACTGCTGATCGCCCGGAAAATCAACCGCGACCGCAGCGCACAGGAGTTCCTCGATCTCTTCAACCATCGCCTGGTCGCGCTGTTCTGGCAGGCATGGGCCAAGCATCGGCCGGAAATCGGCCGCCAGTTCGGCTTCCAGAATTCGGTGCTGCGTTACCTCGAACATCTGGTCGGGCTGGGAACACCGGCGCTGCAGGCGCGGCTGCACCCCGCCCGTCGCCCAGGCAGCACGGCCGGGGCCGCAGCAAGCACGCTGCCCGGCGCGGCACTGGCGTATTTTTCCGGCCTGATTGCACAGCGCCCGCACGGCGAGCGCGCCATCGCGCAAGTGGTCTCGGCCGTGGTGGGCGCACCGGTGCAGTCCCGCAGCTGCCTGGGCACCTGGCAGCCCATCGCGGCAGACGCGCGCACGCGGCTGGGCCGCTGCAACCATGGACTGGGCGATGGCTGCGTGCTGGGGGCCCGCTATTGGGATCGGCAGACCACGCTGCGCCTGACCATCGGCCCCCTGTCCAGCGAACGCTTCCATGCGCTGTTGCCGCGCGGGCCGCGGCTGGCCGACGTGATCGAACTGACACGCTTCCTGACCGGCCTGGCGCTGGATCTGCGCGTGCAACTCTCGCTTGCTGCCGACCAGGTTCCTGCGCTGCGCCTCGGCGCGCGCGGAAGCGATCGCCCGCAACTGGGCTGGAACACCTGGCTGCGCGGTCGTCGCGCCACAACGCCGGCAAACGACTGCCAATTCCACTTTTCCGCTATGGGAGGCCAATCATGGCACTGAACTTGCGTGCGCTCATCGCGCGACTGAACACCACTGTCCGCGGCGCGATGGAAGGTGCGGCGGGCCTGTGCATGTCGCGCGGCCACTACGAAGTGGAAGTCGAGCACGTCCTGGCCAAGCTGCTGGAAGTCGAAAATTCCGACATCCGCCGCATCCTGCGCCAGTTCGAAATCGCGCCCGAAGCGCTGGAGCGCGAGCTGGGCAAGGCACTGAACGGCTTCAAGAGCGGCAATCAGCGCACCCCGGCACTGTCGGCGATGATTCCGAAACTGTTCGAAGCGGCCTGGGGCTGGGCCTCGATCGAATTCGGCGAGTCGAAAATCCGCAGCGGCCATGTGCTGATCGCGCTGCTGGCCGACGCCGAACTGCGCCGCCTGGTCAGCGTCAGCGCGCGTTCGCTGGAGAAAATCAACCTTGAAACACTGACCAAGAACTTCCACGCGCTGACCGAAGCCTCGCTGGAAGCGCGCGACGCGCGCGCACTGGGCGACACGGTCGGCGCCGTTGCCAGCGACACCGGCACGCCCGGCGACGGCGCATCCACGGGCGGCAAGCCAAGCCGCACGCCGAATCTGGATCAGTTCTGCATCAACCTCACCCAGCGCGCACGCGATGGCCAGCTGGACCCCGTGCTGGGGCGCGACGCCGAAATCCGCCTGATGATCGACGTGCTCACCCGCCGCCGCCAGAACAATCCGATCCTCACCGGCGAGGCGGGTGTCGGCAAAACGGCGGTGGTCGAAGGCCTGGCCCTGCGCATCGCCAACGATGACGTGCCGCCGATGTTGCATGGCGTGCAACTGCTGTCGCTCGACCTCGGGCTGCTGCAGGCGGGTGCCAGCGTGAAAGGCGAATTCGAAAACCGGCTGAAAGGCGTGATCGACGAGGTCAAGTCCAGCCCCACGCCCATCATCATGTTCATCGACGAAGCGCACACCCTCATCGGCGCCGGGGGCGCGGCAGGCCAGAACGACGCGGCCAACCTGCTCAAGCCGGCACTGGCGCGCGGCGAGATGCGCACCATCGCCGCCACCACCTGGTCCGAATACAAGAAATATTTCGAGAAAGACCCGGCCCTCACCCGCCGCTTCCAGGTCGTGAAGGTGGATGAGCCGGACGACGACAAGGCCATTTCGATGCTGCGCGGCGTTGGCCAGGCAATGGCCGCCCACCACAAGGTGCGCATCCTTGATGAAGCCATCACCGAGGCCGTGAAGCTGAGTTCCCGCTTCATTCCCGGCCGGCAGCTGCCGGACAAGGCGGTCAGTGTCCTCGACACCGCCTGCGCCAAGATCGCCATCGGCCAGCACGCGACCCCGGCGAAGCTCGAGGATGCACGCCGCAGGCTTGGCATCCTCGCCACCGAGCGCGCGCAGCTCGACAAGGAACAGGCCAGTGGCAGCAACCACGGCAAGCGATTGGCGGAGATCGAAGCGGAGACCACCGCGCTCGGCGAAACGCTGGCCGCGGACGAAGCGCGCTTCGCCATCGAAAAAGAACTGGTTGCCAGGATCCATGCCGGACTCGACCAGATCGAATCACTCGCCGCAGACGATCCCGCACGCGCCGATGCCCTGGCCACCTTGAACGCAGCGCGCGACGAGCTGCATGTACTGCAGGGCTTCGAGCCCATGATCCTGCCGGTCGTCGATGCCAATGCGGTGGCGCAGATCATCGCGGGCTGGACCGGCATCCCGGTCGGGCGGATGGTGGCCGACGAAATCCAGACCGTGCTGCGCCTCAAGGAATTGCTGGAAGAACGCGTCATCGGCCAAAGCCATGCGCTGGACGCCATCGCGCAGCGCGTGCGCACGTCACGCGCGAACCTGGAAGACCCCGACAAGCCGAAAGGCGTGTTCCTGCTGGTCGGCACCTCCGGCGTCGGCAAGACCGAAACCGCGATCGCCCTCGCCGACGCACTGTACGGCGGCGAGCGCAGCATGATCACCATCAACATGAGCGAATACCAGGAGGCACACACCGTCTCCAGCCTGAAGGGGTCGCCTCCCGGTTACGTGGGTTACGGCGAGGGCGGCGTGCTGACCGAAGCCGTGCGCCGGCGGCCGTATTCGGTGGTGCTGCTGGATGAAATCGAGAAAGCGCATCCCGACGTGCTGGAGCTGTTCTTCCAGGTGTTCGACAAAGGCCGCATGGAAGATGGCGAAGGCCGCGAAATCGATTTCCGCAACACGCTGATCATCCTGACCTCCAATGCCGGCACCGAGCTGGTCATGCAGGCCTGCAACGCATCCGGCGAGTTGCCTACCGTCGCCTACCTCAACGACCTGCTCAAGCCGGAGTTGAACCGCGCGTTCAAGCCCGCATTCCTCGGCCGCACCGCCATCATTCCGTATTACCCGCTGCGCGATGAAAACATGCGCAAGATCGTGCGTTTGAAACTCGACAAGATCGGCAAGCGGATCAAGGCCAACCACGGCGCGGAATTCGGATACGACGACGCGGTGGTCGATGCCATCACCCGGCGCTGCACCGAAGTCGATTCCGGTGCCCGCAACATCGACAACATCCTCACCGGAACCGTGTTGCCCGAGGTGTCCGGGCACGTGCTGGAGCGGATGGCCGACGGCGGCGGCATCACCGACATCCACATCGGCATGGGTGCGGACGGGCAATTTTCATATGCGGTGAGCTGATGCCACGCGCGTCAAGGCCGCGAGGTTCTACGCCCTTCGCCCTATGCCCAACGCGGGCACACTGACTGCACATAGCACTTCGGATGAATGTCGCGGCGCCCCGCAAGCGCCGACGATAAGCAGCGAGACCCGCCATCACGCCCATGCCAAATCTCTCCACCAGCAACCGCATGTTCTTCCTGACCCTGCACGACTACGGGAAGGATGCGCTGCTGGTCGAGGAAATGAGCGGGCGCGAAGGCATCTCCGAATTGTTCGAGTTCCGCCTGCAGCTGTTGTCCGAAGACAGCGACATCGATCCGGAAAAGATCATCGGAAAAAGCGCAATCCTGCGGATCGAGACATGGGACGACAGCCATAGCGGGGGCGAGCGCCATTGGAATGGCTACGTCTCCCGGTTTTCCGCTACCGGCTGTCTGCCGTCCTCTGGTGCCAATGACCAGGACATCTACAGCTACGAATGCGACATCGTGCCGTGGTTCTGGTTCATGACCCAGAACGAGGACTGCCGCATCTTCCAGAATCTGGCAGTGCCCGACATCATCGACACCGTTTTCGGCGAGTTCGGCTACAGCGATTACAAGCTGGAATTGAACGAAACCTATCCGCAGCTTGAATACTGCACCCAATACAACGAAACCACGTTCGACTTCCTTTCGCGCCTGATCGAGCGCGAGGGCATCTACTACTACTTCCGCCACGACGAAGGCGGCGAGGCGCGCCACATCCTTGTCTTCACCGACAACAAGAGCGGCAATCCACGCCTGGATCCGGATGACATCCCCTTCCACCATACCGGCCGCGCCGACGGCGGCGACGCGATCTGCGCGCTGGCCCGCAGCCAGCAGATGCGCACGCGCAAGGCCACGCTGGCCGATTGGGACTACCAGAAGAAGGGCGTCCTCAGCGAGAACACCCCAACCGTCCTGCAAATCGGCAGCGGCATCGAACTGGAACGCTATCGCTACCCCGGCGCGTTCGATGCGCAGGGCAAGACGCCGGCCGGCGCGCACTTGGCCAGGATCGTGATGGAAGCGGAAGAATCCAGCCATCTGCGTCTTTCCGGCGAAGGGCAGGTGCGCTCGCTTGCCCCCGGCTACGTGTTCGAGCTGAACAGCCATCCGCTGGACGAGTTCAACGCCGAATACCTCGTGCTGTCGGTCCAGCATCAGGGCCACAACAACCTGCTGGGCGACGGTGCCGGCGACTACTCGAACCGATTCAGCCTGCAGGTCAACACCTCGGTGTATCGCGCCCCGCTGGTGACCCCCCGTGGCCAGGTGCGCGGCCCGCAGACGGCCATCGTGGTCGGCCCCTCCGGCAACGAGGTCTATACCGACGCCATGGGCCGGATCAAGCTGCGCTTCCACTGGGATCGCAAGGTTCCCGGGCGGTCCACCAATACCCAGGACGACAAGGCGTCGTGCTGGGTGCGGGTGATGCAGGCGTGGGCCGGCAATGGCTACGGCACCCTGTTCATCCCGCGCGTCGGCATGGAAGTCATGGTGGACTTCCTGGAAGGCAATCCTGATCGGCCGATCGTGGTGGGCTGCGTTTACAACGGCCTCAATGCGCCACCGCTCAACCTGCCCGCGGAAGCCACCCGCTCCACCATCAAGACGCTGTCTTCCAAGGGGGGCGGCGGCTTCAACGAGCTGCGTTTCGAAGACAAGAAAGGCGAGGAAGAAATCTTCCTGCATGCGCAGAAAGACCTGCAGCTGCGCGCCGGCAACAATCGCAGCGAGAGCATCGCCGTCGATGCCAACCTGACCATCGGCAAGAATCGCGTCGAGGCAATCGGCGAAAACGCCGATCTGCAGGTGGGCAAACAACAGGCGGTTTCGGTGGGCACCAACCGCGCCATCACCGTCGGCCAGGACGACTACCTCACCGCCGGTGCCAACCAGCACACCGACGTGGGCGCCAACATGGCGATCACCACAGGCGCGAATTTCGACATCACCGCAGGCGCGAACTGCGCGCTGAGCGCCGGCGTGAATATCGACGTGAAGGCCGGGGTCAACCTGGTCGCGGAAGCCGGCACGATCATCAGCCTCAAGGCCGGCAGCAACTCCATCGTCATCAATCCGGCAGGCGTGTTCATCACCGGCAATCTGGTGATGATCAACTCGGGCGGCAGCCCCCTGTCCGCGAAGAAAGCGCAGAAGGCGGAAAAGGCCGACAAGCCGGCAAAGGCCCAGGAGGCGATCAAGTCCTCGGCGGGACAGGTGACGAACCCGGTGCAGCAGTTGCAGGCGGCAGCGCTGCGCATCGCCGCGCGCCAGGGACAGCCGTTCTGTGCCGAATGCGATGCGGCGCGCAGGGCCCTGGAAGCACTGGAATCGGAAGGCTGACAGCGGATTGGCCCGCTTCAGGCAAATCGTGGTGAACGCATGTCCGGGTACGACACGCCCTTACGTATAAACGTAATGAACCCAGGATTCATCGCGCCAAGGGGGTTGGCCGGTGGCAAGGCGGGGGCTGCCCGCAACCCAATGCTCAATGGAAATGTCTTCGTGATCGGTCAGGGGCAGTTCGAACAATTGCAGCGCGCGGTCTTCGCGACGGAACACCCGGTCTTCGCGGTGCTGGACGGCGCCCTCATCGACAACCTCCCAGCGCGCCTGCAACAGGCCGCTCCCGATGCGCTCTGCCTGTTTTCCGGCGATCTCGACCCCATGCTGGCCGCTGCCGCACCCTATCTGGTGCCCCTGCACAAGGGATCGGCGGCCGCCAGGCTGGCCCTGTCAGATGGCTGGAACGCGCACTGGGGCATCGTGCTGGTGGCCGACCCAGGCACCGACATGCATGCGATGCGCGCGCATCTCCGGCGCATCCTGCGGGTCAGGACGCCGGGTGGCGACGCCATGCTGTTCCGCTTCTACGACCCGCGCGCGTTCCGCACCGTCGTCCCAACCTTCGACACGCAACAGTACAAGACATTCTTCGGCCCGATCCGGGGCTGTTATGTCGAAAGCCGCGCCGGTGACAGCGCCCTGCATTTCACCCGTGACAGCAGCGACGCACCCGCGATGCTGCCCCTTGCGGCTGCGGCCTGAAGGCGCCCGATCATGCTTGAAGTCGACCGCAAACAGATGTCGGCCATCGGCCACACCCAGTTGCGCAGCAACCTGGCCGATTTCCTCAATCGCCATCTGGGCGGCAAGGCCCCACTGCACCTCGATCAGCTCGACGCCGAACTTGATGCCGTGATCGCCCATTGCCGCAAGGCCGGCCTGAAAAGCCAGCGTGCCGTCGCGGCCTATGCGCTGGCCTGCTCGCTGTTTGGCAACGATCGCGTCGCCGCCGATCCTTCCATCGTCAGTGTCCTTGCCGATCGCAACAGCTCGCAGATCGACCGGGCCCTGCTGATCGAAATGTGGACCGCTGCCGCCTACGGCGATTTCCGGCGCAGGCAAGGGAGCTGACATGTTCGAATCCTTGACCGAAGGCCTGGCCTCCGTCGGCAGCGCGGCTGGCGCAGCCGTCCAGCAGGCACAGCAGGCCGCCAGCGCCGCGACGCAGCAAGCGGCAGCCGACGCGCAGGGCGCGATCGCCGAAGCCCAGACCGCCGTCGCCAATGCCG
Organism: Thermomonas paludicola; assembly: GCF_024498955.1. Taxonomy (GTDB): domain Bacteria; phylum Pseudomonadota; class Gammaproteobacteria; order Xanthomonadales; family Xanthomonadaceae; genus Thermomonas; species Thermomonas paludicola. Next base: position 1,735,782 of record NZ_CP093311.1, read on the forward strand.
CCACGGCCGCATCGGGCGCCGCCAATGGCGCGGTGGTTCAGGCGCAGCAGGCGGCACAGCAAGCCATCACCCAGGCAGGGGCAAGCGCGCAAGGCGCCTTGGCTCAAGCCAACCAGGCGCTGGACGCCGCCCGCAGCGCCGCCAACGACATGGCGCAAAACGCGCTGGCGCAGGCCAACGGCGCGCTGGCGCAGGCCCGCGAGCAAGCGGGCGCTGCCGCCCAGGCCGCGCTGACGCAGGCCCATTCCGCCGTCGATGCGGCCCAGCAGCAAGCCAAGACCCTGGTGCAAGGCGCGCTGGACAGCGCCAGCGATGCGCTGGATACCGCCATGGCCGGCGCCGAGCAGGCCGCGCAGGAACAGATCGAACGCGCCATGGCGATGGTGGACAACGCCACCGCACTGGTCGAGAACGGCGTGAACAATGCATTGGATGCCGCCAATGGCGCCATCGACCAAGCGCAGGCCCTGCTTCGCAACGCCGCGACCCATGCACTGCAGGAAGCGCGCACGGCCGTGCTTGATCAGGCGCGGGACGCGCTGGGCAGCGTGGGGGGCGCCCTCGATGCACTGCCTGATGCCTTCCCCGATCTCCCCGCCGATTTCCCGGCTTCCGAATGCCCCTACGTCCGCGCCCTGCACGACGCGCTGGCACGACGCGCGGCCCAGGCAAACAACGCCCTGGGGAACGCCGCCAACGCCCTGAACGGCATCGCCGGACCATTGCTGGATCAGGCCGATGCCTTGCTGAACCAGGCTGACGCATTGGCCGATCAGGCATTGGGCGCAATGGACGATGCGATGAACGCATTGGACGATGCGCAGGCGCTGGCCAACAATGCGGCCAAGCAGGCACTCGACACCGCCAAGGGCGCGGTACAACAGGCGCAACAGACGGTCCGCGAACAAGCCGCATCCGCGATCCACCAGGCCAAAGGCGCCGTGAACACGGCCAGGCAACAGGTGCAGCAGACCGTCAACGGTGCGGTGGATCAGGCCATGGCAGCGGTGGATTCGGCGCAGGAGCAGGCTGGCGACGCCGCGCAACAGGCGCTGGCTAGCGCACAGCAGGCGGCAGCGCAGGCCCAGCAGCAGGCCAGTCAAGCGGCACAGCAGGCGCTGGCGCAGACCAACCAAGCGGCACAGCAGGCACAGCAGGCGCTCAATGGCACGGCGCAGAGCGCGCTGGGTAGCGCACAGCAGGCGGCACAGCAAGCCGCCAGCAGTGCCGGCGAGGCGGCACAGGGCGCCATCGCCAACGCGCAAGCCGCCATCGGCCAAGCCTCGGCCAGCGCCGCCCAAGCGGCCAACGGCGCCGTTGCCGGCGCGCAAGCGGCCGTCGCCGGGGCAACGCAATCCATGGGCAACGCGGCCAGCTCGCTGGGTAATGTGCTCGGCTGAGGCCCGCTGACCCGGATTGCCCTGAATTTCCTCAGGGAATCATCTCGGTCATCTGCCCAGGCATGACCACGGTGATGACGCCACCCCAGGCGCATTGGCTGGTGCAGGTGTTGTCGAGCGCGGGAATGTTGCCAATCAGCACGGTCGGCGCGCCCGGCTTCCACGGCGTGGTCACCGGGATGCACGGCTGCGGCGTCAACACCCCCATCGCGGCCGACGTGGCCGCCGCCACCTGGGGATTGCTGGGTGTGATGCACATTCCGAACGGCATGATGTTCTTCATGGGCACGAAGTCCATGATGGTCGCCGCCGGCTGGGAGCCCGACAGCACCTTCTTTTCCGGCGTTACCACCAGGGTGGATGGGGCCACCCCGAACGGACACATCAGGGTGGCGCCATTGACGACCTGGACGGGCATGCCGCTGCTCCGCAGGACAGACTGCGACGATCAGCCGCCAGTCGCCAGGATCTCGACCCGGCGGTTTTCCGCCGCGTTCGGGTCATTGGCATTGAGCAACTCGCTCTCGCCCTTGCCCACGGCCCGCAGGCGCGCGGCAGACACGCCGTTGTCGATCAGGTAGCGGCGCACCGAGGCAGCGCGGCGATCCGACAATGCCTTGTTGTACGCCGCCGAGCCCTTGCCGTCGGTATGCCCGATGACGGTGAAGTTGCGGCTCTGCAACTGCGGCGACGACAATGCCGCGGCGAGATTGGCCATCACCCGCTCGGAAGACCCCGAAATCCGGTCGGAATTGAAGTCGAAGTTGATCTGCATGTTGATCGATGCCGGCTTCGCAGGCTGGGCCACGGGCGCCGGGGCCGGTGCAGTGGTTGCCATGGAAGCGGCCCCGGGGCGCAGGGCGCGGGTCTGACCGGTCGCCTGCTCGGCACCCTCCACCTTGAGGCTGTCGATGATCGAATTCACCGATGGCGCAGTCTGCGCATCCTGTGCGAACGCGGTCCCCGTTCCTGCAAGCAGGGCACCCACCAGCACGCCACGAACCATCATCCCAATGTTCATTGTTGCATCTCCGAAATTGCGGCCTGCCGGCCGAAATGGGTCGCATGCGCGCTCGCGCATGCCAGGCGAATCCGCGCCTGCACATGCCTGCAGTGTGCTCTGCAGGCGCGGCCAATTCGATATTCCGTTCGGCCTAGTCCAACTGCCATTGCCTGCCTCACCCAACGTCCGTTCAGAAGTCGCCGCAGCCACTGCGCCGTTCGCTGTCGAAGCAGTTGGTCAGGTTGGGCCGCGACCGCACCTTCGACCATTCGCTTGCCAACGTGTCCCCGGCCGAGGCCAGCGGCTGGTCTTGCAGCGATGCATTCATCGCGCAGGCAGGCGTACCGCCAAAGTTGCGGTCGTACACGTAGGTGTTGGGTGTCTCGCGCACGATATCGATCGGCGTATCCGACGCCTGCGGTCGCGGGATGACCTGCAGCGCAGTCGCATTGCCCGGCGCCTGCGCGAACACGTAGTTCTTTGCACTGGTGCCGCCCACGATGGCGTAATGGCCCACCGGCGAAAGCGGCCCGGCTGAGGTGAACCAGAGCAGGCCGTTGCCGAACACGCTTTGCGCGGTGTCGCCGTTGCGGAAGCCGCTGATGCTGCCCGTCAAGGCCGGATTGTCATCGCCCAGGAAGCGGAAAAACGGGTTTGCGGTGAACAGCAAGGTGGCGGGCGCAATGGTCAGGGTTGCCGGATTGAACTGCACCAGATAGCCGGCGGCGGAGGTGAACCCTCCGGTGATCGCATAGGTCCCCACATCGCTGCCTGGCACGGCCGTGGTCAAGGCCGAGCCACTGATCGCATTCGCCGCGATGTCACCCAGCACCAGGCCGTTGACGCTGAAGGTGAATGTCGGATTGGCCAGGCCATATTCGCGCAGCGCATCATCGATGGTGACCACCGCCGTCGGTTGCTGCGCATAAATGAAGTGGCTGTCGCCGGAAGTGACGGTGACGCCACAGGCGCCAAGATAAGCGCAGCCGTAGAGATTGGGCAGGGTTCCGCTCCCCGCCAGCCCGCCACGCGCCTCGCCCACCCACGTATTGGCCCAGACCCGCCAGTGACCGGTCGCAGACAGCGCAACGCTGCCTGCATTCTGCAAGGTGCCGGCGGTGACCAGATCGATGTTGGTGGCAGAAATCCCCGCGTTCAGGGTCAGATTTCCGACCAGATTTCGAACCGAAACATCGCCACCGGCGCTGATGCCCGCCGCGCCCAGGCTGGTCATCCCCCCGGTGACGGCATCGAAGCCGGATGCCGCCACGCTGCCGATGGCCAGGTCGTTGCTGTCTTCAAACTGGAAATTGCCTCCCGCGGTCCCCGCCAGCGTGGTGCTGGCCACATCGTTCTGCGCGGTGGCCAGCAGGACGTCACCGCCGGCACTGGCCAGCAGGCTGTGCGCGCGGATCACCGCCGATGCGGTCTGGGTGATGTTGCCACCACTGGCCAATGCCAGCGTGTAGCTGCCCACGTCCAGCCCCGCCTGCAGGTCGATGCCGCCAGAGCCCCCGCCATTCTGCAAGGTCAGGTTGCCGGCACGGGTGATGGCCTCCACTACCTGGATGGCGCCGGCATGCTGGCTGCTGCCAATCACCAGTTCGGGGGCGAACACGTTGGCCAGCTCCGCGCCGCTCAAGGCAAATCCGTTGCCCGTTCCGATCAGGATGCCATCTGCCGTCCGGTCATAGGCAACGCCCGAGGCATCCACGCCGCCCGGGCGCAGGTTGACACCCATGCCGCTGTGGATTTCGCCATCGATGCGGATGGCGTCGCTGCTGCCGTCGTTGGCGGCGCGCACCACTACCAGGCTATTGCCCGCATCCACGATGGCCGGAAGGCTGAAGCCGTCGATACGCACGCCTGCGCCGCTGCCGCCTTCGCCACTCAGTTCAATGCCACCACCATTGGTGATGAGGCTGGTGCCCGAACCGATGACCAGCCCTTCCGAAGCCGCCGCCAATCCGCGACCGCGCAGGTCGAGATGGCCGCTGCCGGTGCTGATCGCACCGCCATACAGGCTCAGGCCAACGTCCAGGCCAACTCCGACCAGCTGGATATCGCCCGTGGTGGTGGTGAGGCTGCTGCCAGAGAACCCGATGCTGGTGCCGTTGGTGGAGATGCCGGTCAAGCCAATGTCGCCGCTGCCGGTGGTGAGCTGGATGGCGGACAGCGCAATGCCGATTGCTTTGCTTCCGCTGGCCGTGCCGTCGATCTGCAACGCTCCGCCGGCACTGTCGATGGTGGCAGGGGCAAAACTGTAGCCCGCAAGCTCGATGCCACCGGTGACGCCGTCGCCAGCCATATCGATGTCGCCACCGCTACTGGCGATGCCGCCGGTGTAGAGATAGAAATACACCCCTTTGGCTTGACCGCTGGAACCCTGCAGCGAAATCGCACCGCCGTCGGTGCTCATCGCGCCGCGCATGTCCAGGCCATTGCCAGAATCGCCCACGCCATGCAGGACGATATCGCCGCCGCTGGCATGCATGCCGCCGTAGTTGCTCCACGACACCCCCGTGCCGCCGCCTTCGCCGTCGATGCGGATATCGCCCGCCGAGGTGATGAGCCCCACCTGCGACACCAGCACGCCGGTGCCCGTTCCCGTGGCGATGCCGTCGATGTCCATGCTGCCGGCCTGCAGCAGGACGGAATCTCCCGTCAGGTTGACGCCGTACGCGTCCTGCGCGCCCCGGCCAATCATCGTGACATTGCCAATGCCGGCGTCGATGGGGGTCTGGTAAACGAAGACGCCGGCCTCACCCGAGCTGTACAGCCCGGTGCTGGTGCCGCGCAACAGCAGGTCCCCGCCACCCGTTTTGATGTCGGATCCATAGAGATGGATGCCATTGAGGTCATCGCTGGCGTAACCATTGACCTGGTCGGACTGGCCATACATCAGCACGTCACCACCGTTGCTGTTGATGGTGATGCCGCCAAACTCGATGCCGCCGGAATCGGGTTGCAAACCGGAGGCATTCGAGTTGAAGCGCATTTCCAACGGCCCGGTGTCGGCAATGATGGAGACATTGCTGCCACTGATCCTGCCATCGGCATTGGCCGCGAACGATAGCGGAAGGGCGCTGCTGGCCAGGATCTGCGCATCATCGAAATGGAGATCACTGGTGGAGCGCAGCACCACGCTGGTGCCATTGGCAAATGCCCGGTTGATCTCCGCATCCTGGAGATAGGTGCCGCCCGACATCGCGTCCAGCTCGCCGGCGTCGGTGCCGCTGATGACCGTCAGGTTGGGGACAGACAGTGTCCAGATCCCGGCCGCCACCGGCGAGCCTGCATCGACCTGCAGCCCGCGCAGATCGAAGTTGTCGGCTGCGGTGGAGGTGTTCACGATGCCCCCGGCCGTGGTTCCCCGGGCCGACAACAGCCCGAACAGGGTCAACCCGTCGCTGCCGGACACGTCAATGCGGCCACCGGCGCCAGCGCCGCCGTTGGCGCTGATGCGTGCGCGTGCGCCCAGCGCGGCCGTCCCGGCGACCAGCGACACCTGCCCGCCCCGCCCGGCAGCGCCGTTCGCCAGGATCGACGACAGCGAATACACCTGCGCCAGGTTGCTGACCAGAATGTCCACCACGCCGCCATTCACCGCGCCGGAGGCGTCGATCACGCTGCCGACCGACGCTGGATTGGCGGGATTCAGCGGCGCGGCATCGTCGTTGAACATCGCGAAATCACTCGCGCGCACCAGCACGGTGCCGCCGCTGGCGCCGGCCTGGCCGGACACGTCCAGCGTGCCGGCATAGCCACTGGCCGACGGCAGCGAATAGCCCAGCGACACCGCTCCGTCGGTGGTCAGCTCGATGCGGCCGTTCCTGCTGACCAGACTCTGCGCGCGCAGGGTGCCGATGTTGATGATGTCGCCACCACCCACGGCGGACGCCGCAGTGCGCATCAGGACCTGCCCACCGTCGGCGCTGACTGTCCCGCTGTTGACCAGCGTCGGGAGAATCGGGCCCGGGCATGGGAGGGACGGACAACCGACCGCGCCCGGCTTCGCGATCCCGGGGCCCTGGATGGTCAACATGGTCAGGCCATCGCCCTGGAAATCCAGGGTCACGTTTTCCGCCGATCCAAACAGCACGCTGCCACCGGGGGCGGTGATCGTGCCCTGATTGAAGACCTCGCGGCCGATCAAGGCCACCGTCCCGCCTGCCGTGGTGGTGATGTTGCCGCCCACATCCACCGTGATGGCCTGGTTGCCCACGCTGGTCATCGGATCGAACTGGAAGCTGCCGCTGGCGACGCCGGCGCTGAAGTTCGCGTTGCTGATCTCCATGGTGGATGCCACCAGGGCCCCGACGTTCACCTGCGAGCTGCCGCTGAAAGTGATGCCGGCGGGATTGATGATGAACACGCTGCCATTGGCGCTCAGGATGCCGTCGATCAGCGAGGTGGTGCCGCCGGTCACCCGATTCAGGGTCACGCTGCTGACACCGTACTGCTGGTCGAAATTCACCCCGTAGCCGGCTGCGATATTGAAGCTGCCCCAATCGATGATCGCGCCCTGGCTGGTCTGGGTGATCGTCATCTGGTTGCCGACCTGGTTGACCGATGCCGTGCCGGACACCACGTTGCCCGTATCCGGCAAGCTTTGCCCGAAGGCCGCCGGCGCCGTGAGGGCGCCCACCAATGCCAATGCCAGACGGCGCCGGCGCAGCGCGCCCATTTGCTTGCGAGTTGTGTTGTTCATGCCCATCGCCGTTGCTCCGTCAGAACGCTTTCTGGATCGACCAATACACGCGCGGGTTGCGATCGCCACCGTCGGTCAGGCCTGGCCCGGTCCCGCGCCACGCCACGCTCAGGTTGATGCTTACCTTGCCCGGCTTGCTCCAGTTGATGCCCACGCCCTGCCCGCGCAGGCTGCGCGAAACGCTGCCGTCGAATGGGCGTGGCTGATGGAAGATGTCGCCATGGGCTGCGTCAAGGAACGCGAACATGGTGGTTTCCGGGTTCAGCGCGTAACGCAGCTCCACCGTCCCCACCCAGCCGTCGTCCACCAGCACCTCGCCAGTGGCGTACGCGCGCACCGCCTTGGGGCCGCCCAGCGAGAGTTTCTCGTAGGTATCCAGATTCTTGCTGGCACGCTGCATCCCGGTTCCCACGAACAGGCTCAGCTTGGGCGCCAGGTATTGCAGGCGGGCAAACTGCAGGGTGAACTTGCTGAAATCCCCCTGCGTGTCATAGCCAAACGGCGGGCGATCGAACAGTTCGCTCAACGCATCGCGGATGTCCAACGTTCCCAGATACGCCTGGGCGTTGAGGCTGGTGTAGCCCCCGCCGCCCCAGTGATCCCGTCGTTCGAACGAAATTCCCAGGCTCACGCCGTGGATACGCTTGCGGGTCTGGAACCCCACGGCTTCGAATCGATCGGTCAACCGCTTGTCATCCAGCGCGCCGCGCAGGAACAGGTTGGTGCTGCGCTGGCGGATCAGCGGATAGCTGAATGACACATCCGCCACGTTGCCGACGCCGGTCGGCCGCAAAGGCGCGAACGGCCCGCCCAGCTCGTACTGCACCCGCGCCAGGCCGCCACCGAGGCGCAAGCCCGTATAGCCCACCGGCGTCTCGTAGGAGATCCGCCCGAACGCGGTGTGCATGCCCTGCGCCACCATGACCCGCAGGTCCAGATTGTCGCCGCGCTCAAACGGGCTGGCCCAGCGTACGCTGCCGGTCAAGCGGTAGCGCCCGGAATCGCGGGTACCGAAGTCATCCAACTCCACCGCGTACTGCACGCGATCACGCTGACTGACCTGCACCTTCAGGTCGCTGGCACCGGACGCGCCCCCCACGGTCACCGCCGATTGCGGCTTGATGCCGGGCAAGTCAGACAGCAACAGCATCGCGCGCTCGTAGTCGCGGTTGTTCAGCGGCTTGCCCGGTTCGAGAATGGCCAGTGTTTTCGCCACCCGTTCCTGATGGACGGGGGTTCCGGGCGCTATGTCGATGCTGATATCGCCCAGCTGCCCTTCCACCACGTTCAGCTTGACGCGCCCCTCCACGACCTCCTGCACCGGCACGAACACCTGCGCCAACGCGAAGCCATGCTTGCGATAGACCGCCGCAGCTCGCGCCGCCAGTTGCTCCAGATCGGCAAAGGCCACGGTTTTCCCGATCATCCCCGCCACCGCCGCCTGCAGCTCGCTGTCCGGGACGCCGGTCGCACCCACGAATTCCACGCCCTGCAGCACGAAGCCGGCCTGCGCTAGTGCCGCCAAGGGCGGCTCCGGCAGTGCCTGCGCCTGCTGCGGCCCGCCATCGGCGGTCGCCGGCGACACCGCGCCATCGCCATCGGCGGCCTGTGCCAGCGGCGCGCAGGCCAGCAGTGCGGCCGCCAGCAGGCTCGGGCGCAGCCGTCGGATCGTTTGCTTGCTCATCATCATCGCCCCGTTCACTTGCCCACCTGCAAACGCCAGTTGCCAATCAGGTTGAACGGCGCCCAGTAATACGGATGCGCGGTTTCCGGATTGGCCAGCACTGCACGCTGCGCATCCCGCATCGCGTCCTGCACTTCCACGCCCTTGGCCAGATCGGCATACAGGGTGGTCATCAGCTTTTCGGTGGCCGCGTCCGATACCGGCCACAGCGATGCCAGCAAGGTGGAAGTGCCGGCCGACAGGAAGGAGCGGGTGAAGCCCAGCACCTCGTCACCGTCTTCCACCCGCCCCAGGCCCGATTCACAGGCCGACAGCGCGACCATCGCCACATTGCCCAGGTGCATGCCCAGCACGTCCTTGGCCTCCAGGTAGTTCGGCTGGCCGTTCTCGTCGGCCAGCAGCACCTTGGAATGCAGCGGATCCAGCGTATCGGCCATCGCGTGCGCGGCGATATGCACCAGCCTTGCCTGCGGCGCATTGGCCACGAAATTGGCCTTGTTGGCCTGTTCGCGGAAAAACAGGGTTGCGCCCGGGAATTGCTGCGCCAGTTCATGCACTTCGCGCTCGGCCCCGGGCAGAGGGTCGGCCACGTCGGGATTGATCGCGGGATTGCCGAACGCCAGCAGCTGCGGCGCCACCGTCGGCGTGTGCCGTGCCAGCCGGATCGCAACGCTGATGGACGGCGCAATCGAAATGGGGTTGCGCTCGATCAGGTATTGGCCATCCAGCCGCAGCGCCTGGAAGGGCAGGTAATGCAGCGGCCCGTGGGGGATGATCACCAACCGCTTGCCCGCCGGCACGCCCAGCGGGGCCAGCAGCAGCTGACCGATCTTGTCGCTCACCGCCGCCGCATTCGGGCTGACCCGAATCAAGGCGTCCCGGTACGCGTCCACCAGCCGGGCCAAGTCGGCGCGCGGCAGCGTCACCGGGAACGTGACCTCACGCACGCCGTCACTGGACAACACCCACGCCAGCAGCCGGTCCGGCAAGGTGTGGTAAGCCACCACCACTTCATCCGGCCGGAGCATCGCCTGCAAGCTGGCAGCGTCCAGCGCGGACACGTCGCCCTGGTTGATCTCCACCCTGCCGGCCACCGCATCCAGCAGCGCCCGCGAGCGGCTGCGCTCGCTGATGTCGAACGCCTGGCCCGCCTGCCCCAGCCGGCTGTGCAGGTCGATGGCCCGTTCGAACACCGATTGCAGGTCGGAGAACAGGCCCATCTTGAACTCGTCGCTGCGGAACCTGGCACGCGCCTTGTCGAATTCGCCAATCGCCTGATCCAGGGCATTGGCAGCATCGGTGTCGCGGCCCAGCGCCTGCTCGCTGCGTGAAACGCCATCCAGTGCCCATGCCCGATAGAAGCCCGGGTCGTCCGGCACGGCCGTACCCGCCAGCTGCTGGTACAGCGCCAGCGCCTCGGCCGGCTTGTTCTCGGCCAGCAGCAGCCGGCCGCGCGTACGCTGCAGCTGCGCCTTCTGTGCCACGTCCTGCGGCTCCGGAAGCGCCTCCACCACGCTGCGCGCGCGCGCCAGATCACCCGACAGGATCAACGCATTGGCCAGCGATGCATCCACCAGTGGACGGAAACGCGCGGAGCTCTCGCCCCGCGCCTGGTCATAAGCGGCGATGGCCTCGTCGTAGCGGCGCTGCCGCGTGCGCACGTCGCCCAATACCTTGCGTGCCGGCCCGTTGACCTGGGTTGGGTCCAGGCCCGGGTACTTCAATGCCAGCGTGGCGAACTGCTCGGCCCGCTCCAGTTGTCCGGCATAGCTGAACGCGATCGCCAGATCGCGGTACGCCTTGCCCAGCAAATCCGTGTTGCCGGTCTGCAGGGCGACGTGCAGGGCCTTGCTGGCAGCGCGCGCACTCTCGCGGAACTCGCCCTTTTCCGCCAGTTCCACCGCCTGGCTGCAATAGGCATAGCCGTCCAGCTTGACCGCCTCACGCGCATACAGCGCCGCGCCTTCCGCCGCCATGGAAAGGGCCGTGTCGGCATCATCCAGGCGGCCAATCGCCGCCAGCACTTCGCGCGCTTCACCCTTGGCATCCGGCGCTTGCGCGGCAGGCGCTGCTGTCGGCGGCGCAGCAGCGGGTGCCGACTGCGCGCCGGCTGCCACACTCGCGGCAACCATCACGCCCGGCTCCGGGCTGCAGGCCGCGTAAGCGGCGGGACTGGCGAACGAACAACCCAGCAACAGGACGGCAAGCCCGAAGGCAAAAGACGCGGCGCGAGGCATGCGGGAAACTCCCGGGCAACTGGCAGGCAAGACCTGCACGATCCGCCGAGTCTAGGAAGCAGCACTGCACTGGCCTATTCGCGATAAGGCATAGCGCGAACAGGCTATGCACGAGGTTGTCCGCTTGTTCCGCCCGTTGTCGTGCGGCAGGCCGGCAGGCGTCACCAGCCTGTGTGCCCCGGGCCACGGGCGGGCCAGCGCACAGGCGCCATCCACGCAGGCCGTCACGCGTGGGCTACAGGTTTTCCCCATTCAGTACCATAATGAAAATTCACCCGTCCCCATGACCCGCCCATGCTGATAATCGTCGGTTTCGTTGTCGTCTTCCTCAGCGTGATCGGCGGCTTCCTCGGCTCCCACGGAAAGCTGGGCGCGCTGTGGCAGCCGTTCGAATTCGTGATCATCGGCGGTGCGGCGATTGGCGCGTTCCTGGTCGCAACGCCAATGAAAACGGTCAAGCAGACCCTTGCCGACACCATCGGCGTGTTCAAGGGCCCGCGCTATCAGTCCAAGGACTATCTCGACGCCCTCAGCCTGCTGTATGAACTGCTCAACCGTGCCCGCCGAGAAGGCTTCATGGCGCTGGAAAGCCACGTCGAAAACCCGAAGGAAAGCGCGCTGTTCGCCAACTATCCGGCCATCCTGGGCGACCACCACCTGATGGACTTCATCACCGACTGCCTGCGGCTGATGATCGGCTCCAACATCGAGCCGCACGAGCTGGAGCCGCTGCTGGAGCTGGAGCTGGAAAAACACCATCACGAAGTCATGGCGCCTGCCCATGCCCTGACCAAGATGGCAGACAGCCTGCCCGGCTTCGGCATCGTGGCTGCGGTGCTTGGCATCGTCATCACCATGGGCTCGATCGGCGGCGACATCGCCCAGGTGGGTGAACACGTGGCCGGCGCGCTGGTCGGCACCTTCCTGGGCATCCTGCTGGCGTATGGCTTCGTGGGGCCGCTGGCATCGGCGATGGAGGCGCGCGCGGAGCAGGATTCGCGCATCTATGAGTCGGTGAAGACCGCCCTGCTGGCCAGCTTGCGCGGCTATCCACCCAAAATCGCGATGGAGTTCGCGCGCAAGACAGTGCCGTCCGAACAACGCCCGGGATTCGCCCAATTCGAACAACACATCAAGACGCTCAAATAAGCCATGGCCGGCAAGGATGAAAAACCGACGCTGGTCATCCGGCGGGTCAAGAAGGTGGTTGCCGGCGGGCACCACGGCGGCTCATGGAAAGTGGCGTATGCCGACTTCGTGACCGCGATGATGGCGTTCTTCCTGGTGATGTGGCTGGTGGGCGCGCTGACCACCAAGCAACGCGAGGCGGTGTCGGATTATTTCAAGAACCCCAGCCCGATCGCCGGCAACAGCCCGGCACCCGCGCAAGGCCAGAATGGCCCCGGCGGCGCCAGCAATTCAATGATCAAGCTGGGCGGCACGATGGAATTGCCCAAGGGGCCGGGCCAGGAATTCACCCGCGATCCGGGCGACCAGCCTTCGGAAGCCGACAAGCAGCGCCAGGAAAAACAGAGGCTGGAGCAGCTGATGCAGGAGCTGCAGGAGGCCATCGAGAAGAGCCAGGCGCTGGAGCCATTCAAGGACCAGCTGCTGCTGGACATCACCGCGGAAGGCCTGCGCATCCAGATCGTGGACAAACAGAACCGGCCGATGTTCGACCTCGGCAGCGCCAGGCTGATGCCCTATACGGTGACGATCCTGCAGGAGCTGTCCCACTTCATCAATAAAGTCCCCAATCGCATCAGCATTGCGGGGCACACCGACAACACGCTGTATTCCACGCGCATCGGCTACAGCAACTGGGAGTTGAGCGCGGATCGCGCCAATGCCGCACGCCGCGCACTGCTGGAAGGCGGCATGGAAGAGTCCAAGGTGGCGCGCGTGGTCGGCTTTGGATCTTCAATCCCGTTCGACAAGCAGAACCCGCTCAATCCGATCAACCGCCGGATCAGCATCGTGGTGATGACCAGGGCGGCAGAGGACGCCGCGCTGGGGCTGGGCGAATCCAGACCGGTGCCGATGGTCGGCGCTGCGCTGGCGCCCGCACCTGCCACTGCACCTGCCACAGCACCTGCGCCAGCCGCCGCTGTCAATGCCGCCGGCAGCCACTGAGCTGCAAGGCCAGCCTGCTCACTTCCCCTGCAATTCCGGGTGGCGCACCTGCCCTTGCCCGCGCACCACGAAGCGTTCGATGGTCAGCGCTTCCACGCCCATCGGCCCGTAGGCATGCAGGCGCGTGGTGGAAATGCCGATCTCCGCACCCAGGCCAAGCTGGCCGCCGTCGTTGAAGCGCGACGAGGCATTGACCATGACCGCTGAACTGCGCACCGCACGCACGAAGGCCGCTGCTGCCGCCGCGTCTTCGGTCACGATGACCTCGGTATGGTCGGAACCGTGCCGGGCGATGTGCGCCAGCGCGGCCGGAAGATCGTCCACCACGCGCACCGCGAGGATCAGGTCAAGGAATTCGGCGGCATAGTCGGCCTCGCTGGCCGCGAGAACGTCGGCATCCAGTGCCCGCGTCGCCGCATCACCGCGCACTTCAACGCCGCGTGCATGCAGGGCCGCCAATGCCTGCGGCAGGAACACCGCGGCGATGTCGCGATGCACCAGCAGGGTTTCCAGCGCATTGCACACGCCGGGGCGTGAGGTCTTGCCGTCGATCAACAACGCCAGCGCCTTGCCGGCATCTGCCGCGCGATCCACGTACAGGTGGCAGACGCCCTTGTAGTGCTTGATCACCGGGACGCGCGCGTGCTCGGCAACGAAGCGGATCAGGCTCTCGCCGCCGCGCGGGATGGCCAGGTCGACCAGGTCGGTGAGTTGCAGCAGTTCCAGCACGTGCTCGCGCGCGGTGTCGGCGACCAAGGACACTGCTGCTTCCGGCAACCCGGCATCGCGCAGCGCCGCATGCAGGCAGGCGGCAATCGTGGCATTGCTGGCGGCCGCCTCGGAGCCGCCGCGCAGCAGTACCGCGTTGCCGGCCTTGAGGCACAGCGCCGCCGCCTCGGCAGTCACGTTCGGGCGCGCTTCGTAGATCATCGCCACCAACCCCAGCGGGATGCGCTGGCGCTCGACCCGCACGCCGTTCGGGCGCACGTCGCTGCGGGTGATTCCACCCAGCGGATCCGCCTGCCCTGCCACTTCCCGCAGCGCATCGGCCATGCTCTGGATTCGCGCTGCATCCAGCGCCAACCGGTCCAGCGTGGCCTTGCTGGCCCCCGCCGCACTCGCGCGCGCCAGGTCCTGCGCGTTGGCCGCCAGCAGCGCGTCCTGCCCGGCCAGCAACTGGCCAGCCATGCCTTCGATCAGCGCACGCCGGGTACCGGCATCGGTTGCCGCAATCGCGGCTTGCGCTGCGCGCGCTGCCAGCGCCAGTTCACGCACATATCCGCTCATGCCGCCTCCTTGCCCGTGTCGATGCCATGCAACAGCACCAGATCGTCCCGATGGATCATCGCCTCGTCGTAGCGGAAGCCAAGAATGGCTTCGATGTCGCGGCTGTGGTGCCCCGCGATGCGCGTGCCGTCGCCGGCGTTGTATTGCGATTGCCCCCGCGCCATCACCACGCCATCGGGCGCACGCACGTCCACCACGTCGCCGCGACGGAAGTCGCCCTCTACCCCGCAGACGCCGCCCGGCAGCAGCGATGCGCCGCGCAGCAGCGCGGCATGCGCGCCGCGATCAATGGAAACAACACCCGAAGCCGGCGCATGTCGCAGCCACTGCTTGCGCGCGCGCAGGCGGCTGCCCTGCGCGGCGACCAGAGTGCCGCGCAAATCGCCCTGGGCCAGCGCCGTCACGGTGGCCGCATCGCGCCCGCAGAACAGCGCCGTGGCCACGCCCGCCGTGGCCGCCTTCGCAGCGGCTTCCAGCTTGGTGCGCATGCCCCCCGTGCCCAGCGCGCCCGCGTGGCCGCCGGCGGCGCGCAGCAACTCCGGGGTCACCGTATCGACGTTCACGATCGGCCGCGCCGTCGGATCGTGCACCGGATGGCCGCTGTACAGCCCGCCGATGTCGGTGGCGATCAGCAACAGGTCGGCGTCCACCAGCGACGCCACGGCTGCCGCAAGGTTGTCGTTGTCGCCCAGCTTCAGCTCATCGACGGCCACCGTGTCGTTTTCGTTGACGATCGGCAGCGCACCCACCCGCAGCAGCTCCAACAGAGCGGCGCGGGCATTGAGATAGCGGCGACGGTTGCGCAGATCATCGTGGGTCAGCAGCACCTGCCCGACCGGGCGCTCGAAGAATCGCTGCCAGAGCGCCATCAATTGCGCCTGTCCCATCGCCGCCAGCGCCTGCTTGGCCGCGATGGTGGGCGCCGCATCCGCGACCCTCGGCAACAGCGCGCGCCCGGCCGCCACCGCACCGGAAGACACGATCACCACCTCACGCCCGGCTTGCAGGCTGGCCAGCACGAACTGC
The DNA here is from genome assembly GCF_024498955.1 of Thermomonas paludicola. Taxonomy (GTDB): domain Bacteria; phylum Pseudomonadota; class Gammaproteobacteria; order Xanthomonadales; family Xanthomonadaceae; genus Thermomonas; species Thermomonas paludicola. Next base: position 1,751,263 of record NZ_CP093311.1, read on the forward strand.
GCCAGTCCCAGCGCGAAGCGCGGGCTCAGGCCGCCGCCGTCGGCCGCAAGCAGGCTGCTGCCGACCTTCAGTACCGCGCGCTTCCAACGGGGAAGGGGTTGCGATGCGAAGTCATCCATGGCTCAGGCCTGCCCGCTCGGATCCAGCGCCTCCCAGCGCGCGCGCAGCACGTCCAGCCGCAGGTCCGCAGCCGCACCCGGCGAGGTGCGCGCCGCCAGCGAACCCTCCGGCGTGCGGCCCTGCCCGGCGCTGTCCGCAGCCACGGCAGCGGCCTTGTACGCGTCCCGAAACGGCACGCCGGCAGTCGCCGCGTCCACCGCCACGTCGGTGGCGTACATGCCGGAATCGATCGCTGCGCGCAGCCGGTCTTCGCGCCAATCAAGGTTGGCCAACAGCGCCGGCAGCAGCTCCAGCGCCGCCAGGCCGCGACCGAAACCGTGGAAGATCGCGCCCTTGGACGCCTGCAGGTCGCGGTGGTAGCCGGATGGCAGCGACAGCAGCTGCTCGATCTCGGTGCGCGCCGCGGCGACGCTGGCGTGGGTGGCGCGCATCAGCTCGATCACGTCGGGGTTGCGCTTGTTGGGCATGATCGAACTGCCGGTGGTGTACTGCGGCGGCAAGGCGACGAAGCCGAATTCGGCGCTGGTGAACAGCGACAGGTCCCAGGCCAGGCGGCGCAGGTCCAGCGTCGCGCTGCCCAGCGCCTCCAGGGCAGCCAGCTCGAACTTGCCGCGCGAGAGCTGCGCGTAGATCGGCGACACCTGCATGCGCGCGAAGCCCAGCACCTGCGTGGTGTGCTCGCGGTCCAGGCGCAGGTTCACGCCGTAGCCGGCGGCGGTGCCGAGCGGATTGGCATCGACCAGCTTGAGCGTATCGGCGGCGCGGATCGCATCGTCGATGAAGGCCTCGGCCCAGCCCGCCCACCACATGCCCGCCGACGACACCACCGCGCGCTGGATGTGCGTGTAGCCCGGAACCGGCAGATGTTTTTCCGCCTCGGCGCGATCCAGCGCCACCTTGGCGATCTCACGACTCAATGCCGCCACCCGCGCCAGCTTCTCCTTCAGCCACAGCCGCGTGGCCACCAGCACCTGGTCGTTGCGGCTGCGGCCGGTGTGGATCTTGCGGCCGGCATCGCCCAGCCGTTCGGTCAGGCGCGCCTCGATGGCGGAATGGCCGTCCTCGAAGCGCTCGTCGAGGACGAAGACGCCACTGCGGAAATCGTCGGCAAGGTTGGCCAGCTCGCGCTTCAGCCCGCCCAGCTCCTCGGGAGTGAGGATGCCGATGCGCTGCAGGCCTTCGGCGTGCGCGGCGCTGGCCTTGATGTCGTGCAGGAAGAATTCCCTGTCCAGCAGCACGTCGTCGCCGGCCAGGAAGGCCTGGATCCCGGCATCCACCGCCACGCCGGGCTTCTGCCACAGAAGATCGCTCATGCCACTTCCTCCTGCACCGGGATGCCGGCCAGTTCATCCAGCCCGAAGGCGAGATTGAGATTCTGCAACGCCTGCGTCGCTGCGCCTTTCAGCAGGTTGTCTTCGGTGGCCACCACCACCAGCCGCTTGCCGTCGTCGCTCAGCGTGAAGCCGCCGATTTCGACATGATGCTGCCCCGCGATGCGGCTCACCCACGGCGCCTTGTCCTGCACCCGCACCAGCGGTTCCCCGGCATAGCGGCCGCGGTAGCGCGCCAGCACTTCCTCGCGCTCGAACGCAATCGACAGGTGCAGGTTGGCGGTGATGGTGAGCCCGCGGAAATGCGACGCCACGTGCGGCATGAACTCCAACGGATGGCCGAGCTGCAGCGACACCTCGCGTTCGTGCACGTGGCCGGTCAGCGCGTACGGCATCAGGTTGCCCCTCAGCAGCTCGGCGTTGTTCTTGTCCGAAGGCGTGGTGCCCGCGCCCGAATAGCCGCTCACGCCGAAGCACTGCACCGGGCCTTGCAGCACGTTCGACATCGGTGCGATCGCCAGCTGCATGGCGGTAGCGTAGCAACCGGGGTTGCTGATGCGTCGCTGCCCGGCATAGCGCGTGCGGGTCAGCTCCGGCAGGCCGTAGTACCACGACGGATCGAAGCGGTAGTCGGCGGACAGATCGACCAGCACCGGATCGGCGCCGGCGTCATCGAACTGCTGGACGATGTGCGCGGCCTTGCCGTTCGGCAGCGCCAGCACCACCGCGTCCGCGCCGAGCGTCGGCAGTTCCTCGTGGGCGGGATTGCAGTAGCGCAGCTCGCCCGCGAAACCGTCGTTGTGGTCGGCCACGCGCTGGCCGTCCAGCTCGCGTGAGGTCACGAACGCCAGCTCGAAGCGCGGATGCGCCGAGAACAGGCGGATCAGCTCGGCGCCGGTATGGCCGCGCGCGCCGACCAGGCCAACCTTGATCCCGCTCATGCCGGCTCCTCCAGCGTCGCCGGCCGCTGGGCGCACAGCGCCACGTAGCGTTCGATGCGGTGGAAGCCCGCGTCGCCGTACCAGTACACCTTCCACTTCTCCTGCTTGATGCAGCCGTCGGACTCGGCGTCGTAGAACGCGTTGACCGGGTTGCCGTGGCGCGTGCGCCAGAACAGCGCCGGGTTCTGCTCGCGCATCACCAGCCACACCGCCCGGCCCAGGCCCTCGCCCTGCGCCTCGTCCAGCACCGCGAACTTGTCCAGGTACACGCCGGCCTCTTCGCGGGTGAGGATGACCGCGGCGCGGTAGTTCTCGCTGACGTAGGCGCGATGCAGCTGCGTCGTCTCGAAATAGTCCGGCAGCAGCTTGCGCCCGAACGCCGATTCGATCAGCCCGCGCAGCCGCGGCAGGTCGAAGTCGGTCCACGCAGCGCCCTGCAACACCCGCTCGCCGCGCCGCACCAGCGTGCCCGAACCCTTGTGGGTGAACAGTTCCTTGGCCAGCTCGTCGGGCCGGGTGATCGACACCGACGACGCCTGCGGCAGACCGTCCAGCAGGTCCTTGATCTGCTCGAGCTTCACGCGCATGCCGCCCTCGATCCACGGCTGCTGCATCAGGTCGTCGTACTCGGTGGACAGGTTGATCGAGTCGATGACCCGGCCCTCGGCATCCAGCAACCCGCCGGTGCCGGTCAGGAACACGATCTTGTAGGGCTGCAGCTTCTGCACCAGCTCGTTGGCGGCGAAGTCGGCGTTGACGTTGAGGATCTGCCCTCCCACGGTCTCGCCCAGCGAGGCGATGACCGGAATCGAACCCGCCTGCAGGCTGGCCTGGATCGGCGCTAGGTCGACGCGCTTCACGTCGCCGACCAGCCCGTAGCGCTCGCGGTCCATGTAGTCGGCCTCGAACACGCCGGACACGATCGAGGTGGCGCGTGCATCCGCCGCCTGCAACGCCTCCACCAGCTTCAGGTTCTGCGCATGGAACACGCGGCGCACGATGGCCAGCGCCTCCGGCGAGGTCACCCGCAGGCCGTCGATGGTCTGCTTGACGATGCCGGCGGCGGACAGCTCCACGTCCAGCTGCGGGCCAGCGCCGTGGATGACGATGGGCGTCAGGCCCACGTCCTGCAGGAAGGCCAGCGAGGACACCAGTGCGTCGAGGTCGTCGCGCAGCACCGCGCCGCCCACCTTGACCACGGCGAAGCGCGCCGCGTCCAGCTGCGAAAAACGCTTCAGGTACTGCGAAATTTCCTTCGCGCTGCCCATGCTGGACAGCAGCCGCACGATGGTCTGGCGGGTCTGCGGATCGTGCACGGCGTGTGGGGAGAGGATCGGGGTCACGAGGGATCGGTTCCAAGGATGCGGGTGATGGAGTCGGCATAGCGCTGCAGCTGCTCCAGCGCCACCCATTCGCCGGCGGTATGCGCTTGGGCGATGTCGCCGGGTCCGTAGACGAACGCGGTCAGGCCGGCCTGCGAGAACAGGGACGCCTCGGTCCAGAAATCGACGGCATTGCCGATCGGCAGGCCCAGCCCGTCGGCCAGGTCGCGCGCGGCCAGCCGGCGCTCCTCGGCGGTCGCGGTGTCGCCTGCGGGCAGCGAAGGCCCGCGGAAGGTCTCTTCGTAGCGCTCCAAGGCACCCGGTGCGGCGCACGCGCCGAACCGGACGTGCAGCGCGTCGAGGTCGTGCGACGGCAGCGGGCGGAAGCCGAAGCGCACCTCCGCGCTGGGCGCGATCACGTTGGCCTTGATGCCGCCCTCGACCTTGCCGATGTTGAAGCGCAGGCCGGCCAGGCCACCGAAGCGCGCGTGCGCCTCGCCTTCGACCAGCGCCAGCGCGTTCGCGCCCCAGCGCATCGCCTGGTGCAGCGCGTTGGCCTGCAGCGCGTTGGCGCCCGAGGCGTGCCCGGCCTCGCCCTTGAAGCGCAGCAGCACCGAGCTGATGCCGCGGTGGGCCAGCACCGCCTCGCAGCGGGTGGGCTCGGCGATGATCGCCTCGGTGAAGCCGCGATCCTCGGCGAGGAACGCCGCGATGCAGCGCGGGTCGTTGGCTTCTTCGTCGCTGGAGAACAGGAACGCGGCATCGCCACTGGTGGCGTTGGCCGCAGCCAGCAGGCCCGCCGCCGCGCCCTTGATGTCGCAGGCGCCCAGGCCGATGGCGCGGTCGCGCGTCACCCGCAGCCGCAGCGGATCGCCATCCCAGGCCTCGGACGAGGGCACCGTGTCCAGGTGCACGTTGAAGACGCGCTGCGGGGCACCGCGCACGGCCAGCAGCGACACCGCGCCGTCGCCGTGGTCGACCACGTCGCAGCGGAAGCCCGGCAGCTGCGCCCGCAGATAGTCGAAGATCCCGCCGCTGCCGATCCGGCGCGGCGGGTTGCGGGTATCGAAGGACACCAGCGCTTCCAGGTGGCGGAGAACATCTTCAAGCATGTAAGGGGTTCGCTCTTGCTCGTCATCCCCGCGAAGGCGGGCATCTTTTCGCAGACTTGTGTGTCTGCGTATCCAGCTCTCGGCTGTGACTTGAAAATCCAGACGCTGGATTCCCGCCTTCGCGGGAATGACAGCCTCAGCGGTTCACCTCGGCCCACAGCGTGCTGCTCATGCCGAACAGCTTGATGAAGCCCTCGGCTTCCTCCACGCCCCAGTCGGCCGACTGCGCGTAGGTCGCGCCCTTGGCGTTGAGCAGGTGCGGCGAGCGCACGGCCACGGCATCCACCCGGCCGCCACTGGTGCGCAGCACCACCTCGCCGTTGACCATGCGCTGGCTGGAGGCCAGGAACGCTTCCAGATCGGTCTTCAGCGGATCGTGGAAGAAACCCTCGTAGACCAGTTCCACCCACTTGCGGGCGACGTCCGGCTTGAAGCGGTTCTGCTGCTTGGTCAGCACCGCCTCCTCCAGCGCGCGGTGCGCGGCCAGCAATGCGGCCAGGCCCGGCGCCTCGAACACGATCCGCCCCTTGAGGCCAATCGTGGTGTCGCCGGTGTACATGCCGCGGCCGACGCCGTACTGGGCGAACAGGGTGTTGAGCTTGGCCAGGATCTTCTCGCCCGGCAGGTCGTGGCCGTCCAGCGCCACCGCCTCGCCGTTTTCGAAGCGCAGCGTAGCTTCCAGCGCCTCCGCCGGCCAGTGCTCGCGGCGCGCGCACCAGCCGCGCGCGCCTTCGCCCGGCGCTTCCCAGGCGTCGATCTCGCCGCCGGACATGGTCAGGCCCAGCAGGTTCTCGTTGATCGTGTAGGCCTTCTGCTTGGCACGCACGCCGAAGCCGCGCGCCTCCAGGTAGGCCTGCTCAAAGGCGCGGGTCTGGGTGTGCTGCTTCTGGATCTCGCGGATCGGCGCGACGATGCGGTAGTCGCCCTGCGCCTTCACGGCGAGGTCGAACCGCACCTGGTCGTTGCCCATGCCCGTGCAACCATGGGCGATTGCATTGGTGCCCAGCGCGCGGGCCCGCGCCAGGCTGGCATCCACGATCAGGTAGCGGTCGGAGACCAGCAGCGGGTACTGGCCCTGGTAGCCCTCGCCCGCCCACACGAACGGCCTCACGAAGCCGGACCAGATGGCAGGGCCGCCGTCGACGGTGACGTGGCTGCCCACGCCCAGCTCGGCCGCGCGGGCCTCGATGGTGGCGCGTTCCTCGGCATCCACGCCGCCGGTGTCGGCGAACACGGTGTGCACGTTCCAGCCTTGCTCTTTCAGGTAGGGCACGCAGAAGCTGGTGTCGAGGCCGCCGGAGAAGGCGAGGACGATGTCGCGGGAGTCGTTGGGGGCAGTCATGGAGGGGTGTCCGGGGGGAAGACGGGAAAAGGGGGCGCGACTCAGCGCAGCAGCGCGGCCATCACGGCCTTCTGCACGTGCAGGCGGTTTTCGGCTTCGTCGATCGCGATGCAGCGCGGCGAATCCATCACCGCGTCGGTCGCCTTGACGTTGCGGCGCAGCGGCAGGCAGTGCGAGAACACGCCGTCGTTGGTCAGCGCCATCTTGGCTTCGTCGACGATGAAGTGCTTGTACCGGTCGCGGATGGGCTGTTCCGGCGCCCAGTTGCCGAAGTACGGCAGCGCGCCCCAGCTCTTGGCATAGACCACGTCGGCGCCGGCATAGGCGGATTCGATGTCGTGGCTGACCTGCAGCGAGCCGCCGCTTTCCGCCACGTTCTGCGCGGCCCAGCCCATGTAGCGCTCGTCCAGCACGTAGTCCGGCGTCGGGCACAGCAGGGTGACGTCCATGCCCAGCCGGGTGGCAATCGTCAGCGCCGAATTGGCGACGGCGGTGTTCAGCGGCTTCGGGTGGTAGGTCCAGGTCAGCACGTACTTCCTGCCGCGCAGGTCGGTGCTTCCGAAGTGCTCCTGCAGCGCCAGCGCGTGGGCCAGCTCCTGGCAGGGATGGGTGATGGTCTCCATGTTGATGACCGGCACCGTGGAGTACTTCGCGAACGCCTTGAGCACCCGGTCCTCGCGGTCCACCGACCAGTCGACGAACTTCGGGAACGCGCGCACGCCGATCAGGTCGACATAGCGTGCCAGCACCCGCGCCACCTCGGCGATGTGCTCCTCGGTGTCGCCGTCCATCACGGTGCCCAGGTCGAACTCGATCGGCCAGGCGTCCTTGCCCGGCTGCAGCACGATGGCATGGCCACCCAGCTGGAACGCGCCCAACTCGAAGCTGGTACGGGTACGCATCGACGGATTGAAGAACACCAATGCAATCGACCTGCCTTTCAGCGCATCGCCCAGCTTGTTGCGCTTGAACTGTGCGGCCGCTGCAAGCAGGCCATCCAGATCAGTGCGGCTCCAGTCCTGGGTGTTGAGAAAATGGTTCATGCGGAAGGCTCGTTCCTGAAGGGTTGTCGAGAGAGACTGATGGGCCAAAAACGCAAAAACCCAGCCGGGAGGCTGGGTTTCGGATGGTGAAACACGATGACGCGATCCGGACTACCCAGCTGGCTGCAAGGGTTCCGGTCGGCGCGCACGCGAGGTCATGCCCGAGGCCATCCGGGCGGTGTCAGCGTGGCGCGTGGCGAGGTAGGCGTTCATCGAGGCTGGGATGCTCGCACGCAGGGCGCCGCGGCGCAAGCGCTCATTCCATCGGATGCGGGGTGATGGAGACCCGGATGCGCAGGCGATAGCCAGGGTCGCGATCCATGCGGGTGCGGAACTTGCTGCCGCGATACATGTAGTCCACGTCGTAGGCGATGGTGCGGCGATACTCCCTCACCACCGGCTCGATCCTGCAGGTCGGCGCCTCTCCTGCCGCAGCCGGCTTGTTGCGCACGGCGTTCATCACCCGCGACAACGCGGCGCTGATCGCCGGCTCGCGCGGATCGCAGACCTGTTCCATGCTGGTCGTGCGCAGGGTCTGTTGCACCGGCCGCACCGCCAGCACCTGCGCATAGTCATAGCGCACGTTCTCGATCGGCAACACCACCTCGGGCGACGCCTGCTGCGCAAGCGCGTCCGCCCCCGCGAACAGGCCTACGGGCAGGCACAAAGCAGCAAGATGACGGTACATCGGCATGGGCAGAGTTTATCGGTGCATGAGCCGACACGGCTGAATCCGCGCTGTCGCGACGATGACGGCAACCTGCGCCGTTACAATGGCGCATCCCAAGTCCCTGCCGCCAATGAGCCTGCATCTCTACAACACCCTGAGCCGTCGGCTCGACGCTTTTGTGCCGCTCGTCACACACCAGCCCACCATGTACGTGTGTGGCCCCACCGTCTACAACTACGTGCATATCGGCAATGCGCGCGGGCCGGTGGTGTTCGGCGTGCTGGCGGCGCTGCTGCGCAGACGCTTCGGTGGCCTGCGCTATGCCCGCAACATCACCGACGTGGACGACAAGATCAACGCGGCGGCCAAGGATCTCGGCACGCCGATCGCCGCGATCACCGACAGGTACGCAGCCGCCTATCGCGAGGACATGGCCGCGCTGGGCGTCAGCGGCGAGTTCGCCCCCGACATCGAGCCAGCGGCCACCGCGCACATGTCGCAGATGATCGCGATGATCGAGCGCCTGATCGAGGGCGGCCACGCCTACGCCGCCGAAGGCCACGTGCTGTTTTCGGTGGCGAGCTTCGACGGCTACGGCAAGCTGTCGCGCCGCGACACCGATGAAATGCTGGCCGGCGCGCGCGTCGAAGTGGCGCCATACAAGCGCGATGCCGGCGATTTCGTGCTTTGGAAACCGTCCAGCGACGACCTTCCCGGCTGGGATTCGCCGTGGGGTCGCGGTCGTCCGGGCTGGCACATCGAATGCTCGGCGATGGCCGAGGCGCACCTGGGCCCGACCATCGACATCCACGCTGGCGGCGTGGACTTGCAGTTCCCGCACCACGAGAACGAAGTGGCGCAGAGCGAATGCGCGCACGGCGGCAAGCCGTTCGCGCGGTTCTGGCTGCACAACGGCATGCTCAATTTCGGCGGCGCCAAGATGGCCAAGTCGGTGGGCAACATCCAGCGCGTGCATGACCTGGTGCAACAGCACCCGCCGGAAGCGCTGCGCTACGCGCTGCTCTCCGCGCACTACCGGCAACCGCTGGAGTGGTCGGACGGGCTGATCGAGCAGTGCGTGCGGACGCTGGACCGGCTGTATGGAACGCTGCGCGATTTGAACGATGTCGCAGCCGACGCGGCGATTCCGGCCAGCATTGAATCCGCGCTGGACGACGACCTCAACACGCCATCGGCGCTGGCCGAAATTGCCCGCATCGCCGGTGAAGCGCGCAAGGCCGCGTCGACGGAAGACAAGGCCGCGCTGAAGGCGCAGCTGCTGGGCGCAGGCAAGGTGCTGGGACTGCTGCAGCAATCGCCGGCCGACTGGTTCGCCCGCGGCGCCTCCGGCGACGACGACGCCCGCATCCAGGCACTGATCGACGAGCGCCTCGAAGCGAAGAAGTCGCGCGACTTCGCCCGCGCCGATGCGATCCGCCAGCAGCTTGCCGACGAAGGCATCCTGCTGGAAGACACCCCGCAGGGTGTGCGCTGGAAGCGCGCTTGATTTTCTCCTCCCCTTGCGAAGCAGGGGGAGGCCGGGAGGGGGTTCGCTTTTCCAACAACAAAAGCACCCCACCCCAATCCTCCCCTGCTCCGCAAGGGAGGGAGCAGAAACCGACCACGGAAGCCCATGACCGATACGCACTTCCCTCTCGAACCCACTGCCGCCGACGCGCAGGTGGCCATCGCCGACGAGTTCGGCTTCTTCGGCGACTGGTCGGAGCGCTACCAGTACCTGATCGACCTTGGCCGCAAGCTGCCGGATTTCCCCGACGCGTGGAAGACCGAGGCGCATCGCCTGCACGGCTGCCAGTCGCTGGTGTGGATCGTCGCCGAAGGCGACGCCAATGCCCTGGTGTTCCACGCTATCAGCGACTCGGCCATCGTGTCCGGGCTGATATACCTCGCCCTGCGCGTGTATTCAGGGCGCAGCGCACGGGAAATCGCGGCGACCCAGCCGGACTACATCGCCCATATCGGCCTGTCCAAGCACCTATCGCCCACGCGCAGCAACGGCCTGGCCGCGCTGCTGGCCTTCATCCACGAACGTGCCGGCGCCGCCCTGCAGCAATGAGCGACGCGGCTGCCTCGCCACTGCAGAGCCGCGGCTTCCGCTGGCTGCTGCTGTACCGCCTGTGCACGCTGTTGTCCTACCAGATCGTTGCGGTCACGGTGGGTTGGCACATCTATGAACTGACCCACGATCCGCTGGCGCTTGGCTTGGCTGGCCTTGCCGAAGTACTGCCCTATTTTTGCGTTGCACCGTTCGCGGGTTATCTGGTCGATCATTTGCCGCGGCGCAAGCTGGGCGCCGCCGCCTGCATCCTGTTGGCAGTGAACGCCATCGTGCTGGCCGTGGTTGCCGCCGAACGACTGGGCGCTGGCGCGGTGTGGCCCATCTATCTGGCCGTGGCAGTGGGCGGCGTGGGACGTTCGGTGCTGGGGCCGGTGTACAACGCGTTGTTCGCGCGCGTGCTGCGCCGCGAACAGTTCCCGCGCGGGGCCAGCATGGGCAGCGTGGTGTTTCAGATCGGGCTGGTGCTTGGCCCCGCGATCGGCGGCGTGCTGGTCGGGGCAGCCGGCAAACCCGCGGCCTATGCAACGGCGACCATCGTCGCCCTGCTGGCTGCCGGGACGCTGCTGGCGATGCCCGTCACCGAGCCTGCGCGTACCCAGCAACGCGGGCCGATCTTCGCCAGCATCGCCGAAGGGGCGCGCTTCGTCGCCGGCAACCAGATCATGCTGGGCGCGATGGCACTGGACATGTTTTCGGTGCTGCTGGGGGGCGCGGTGTCCATGCTGCCGGCCTTCATCAAGGACATCCTGCACCAGGGCCCGGAAGCGCTGGGCCTGCTGCGCGCCGCGCCGGCCATCGGCTCGATCCTGGTTGCGCTGTGGCTGACCCGCTACCCGTTGCAGCGCCACGCCGGGCGCGTCCTGTTGATCGCAGTGGCCAGCTTCGGCCTGTGCACCATCGCCTTCGCGCTGTCCCGCCATCTGTGGCTGTCGGGCCTGCTGCTGGTGCTCTACGGCATGTGCGATGGGGTGTCGGTGGTGATGCGCTCGACCATCATGCAGCTGGTGACGCCGGATGAAATGCGCGGACGGGTGTCTTCGATCAATGGCATTTTCGTCAGCTCCTCCAACGAACTTGGCGCGTTCTATGACGGCGTGATGGCCCGCTTGCTGGGCTTGGTGCCGGCAATGATCGTGGGTGGCTGGGTGACGATGGGCGTGGTCGCCGCCACCGCCAGGCTGGCTCCCCGGCTACGGCGATTGGACCTGCGCGAGCTGCAGTAACGCAAAACCCCGCCGCAGCGGGGTTTTGGTCAATGCGAAGGGCGCAACTGGCAGCGGGCTCAGTCGCCCATCTGCTTTTGAATGTGTTCCCAACGCTCCTGCGCGTCGATCGTGCGCTCGGCCTGCGGGCGCGCCTCAAGGCGATCGAGACCGATCTCTTCACCGGTGTCCACGCAATAGCCGTATTCACCGTTGTCCACGCGCTTGAGCGTGCTGTCGATCTTGCCAATCAGCTTGCGATAGCGATCGCGGGTCCGCAGTTCCAGCGCATTTTCGGTTTCCCGGCTGGCGCGCTCGGCTTCATCACCCACATCGCGCACTTCTTCCTTGAGGTTCTCGATGGTCTGCTTGGATTCTTCCACCAGTTCGGCGCGGCGCGACAGCAGCATCTGGCGGAAATACTCCAGCTGCAGCGGGCTCATGTATTCCTCGTCGGCGGATGGCTTGTAGCCGGCCGGCAACAGCGGGCGCCCCGTGGTTTCGTCCACCTGATAGGGCACGACCTTGTACTTGTCCCTGGACACAGGCTGCGCCTCGGACTGTTTCTTCACCGCCACCATCACCTTCCCTTTCGATTTTGGAGCGAGCTTCGCCGGCTTTGCCTGCGCCGAGCCCGTCGTTTTGTGTGCATCCTGTTTTGCCGCCACCGCAGGTGCCTTGGCCACCTTTTTCGGTTCCGGCTTGGCCGCTGCAACCACCGCAGGCGCCTGGGCGACGACCTTGGTCGCAGGCTGCTTCACCGGCGCCTTGGTGGGCGCGGCCTTGGCTGCGGCAGGTTTCGCCTTGGCGACCGGTGCCGGCTTTTTCGCCACCGGCTTGGGTGCCGGCTTGGCGACGGGCTTGGCCACCTTGCTGGCTGGCACGGGCTTTTTGACCGGCGCCGCTTTCTTGGCGGGCACAGGCTTTTTGGCCGCGACCGGCTTGGTGGCGCCAGTTTTTTTCACCGGCGCCGCTTTCTTGGCGGGCACAGGCTTTTTGGCCGCGACCGGCTTGGTGGCGCCAGTTTTTTTCACCGGCACGGTTTTTTTGGCGGGCGCGGCGTTCTTGCCAGGCGCAGCGCCACGGGCCGCAGGTTTCACTGCCGTCTTGCCCGTGACCGGCTTCTTGGCGGCAACCGCCTTCCTGGCCGGCACACTCTTTTTGGCTGGCGCGGCCTTCTTGGCCGGCGCAGCTTTCTTGGCAAGGGCCGGCTTCTTCACCGGGGCGGCTTTCTTGGCCGGTTTGACGGCTTTTTTCGCGGGTTTTTTCGCAGCCACGTCTTGGGATTCCTCAGTCTTCCCTTGAGAGGGGAAGGCGCGCTGTTATACCCTGCTACGCGCAAGCCGGCAACCGCACCCAGTCTGCCAAGCCCGCTTGTATCCCGGCTTCGTGATCGGTTCGTGATCGACAAACTCCTCATCGCGCTGCTGCGCGGCTACAAACGCTGGATCAGCCCCCTGCTGGGGACACGCTGCCGGTTTGCGCCGACCTGTTCCGAATACGCGATGGAAGCCATTGACCGGTTCGGCGCGCTGAAGGGCAGTTGGCTGGCGATCCGCCGCATCGGTCGCTGCCACCCCCTGCATCCCGGCGGGCATGACCCCGTCCCCCCGCATTGATTGAAAGGAGCCAGCATGACATCCACCCTGATCGTCAACGCCCGTCTGGTGAATGAAGGTCGCGAGTTCGACGGCGACCTGCGCTTCACGGACGGCCGCATCGAGACCATCGGCAGTGGCCTTGCCGCCCGGCCCGGCGACACCGTCGTCGACGCCAACGGTCGCCGCCTGCTGCCCGGGATGATCGATGACCAGGTGCATTTCCGCGAACCGGGCATGGAATACAAGGCCGACATCGCCACCGAATCGGCGGCGGCGGTCGCCGGCGGGCTGACCAGCTTCATGGACATGCCGAACACCCGGCCGCCGACGCTGGACAGCGCCGCGCTGGAGGACAAGTACCGCCGCGCCGCCGGCCGCGCCTGGGGCAACTACGGCTTCTACCACGGCGCAAGCAACGACAATCTGGAGGCGATCCGCGCGCTCGACCCGAAGGCCGCGCCGGGCATCAAGGTGTTCATGGGCGCCTCCACCGGCAACATGCTGGTGGACGACCCGGCCACGCTGGACGCGATCTTCCGCGACACGCCGGTGCCGATCATCACCCACTGCGAAGACACGCCGATGATCGACGCCAACCTCGCCCATTACCGGGCGAAGTACGGCGACGACATCCCGGTGGAATGCCATCCGGACATCCGCTCGCGCGAGGCCTGCATCAAGTCCACCCGGCTGGCGATGGAATTGGCGCGCCGCCACGGCACCCGCCTGCACGTGCTGCACATCAGCACCGCCGACGAGCTGGCGCTGTTTGAAAAGGGCCCGCTGATCCGCGCCGATGGCAGCCGCAAGCAGATCACCGCCGAGACCTGCGTGCATTTCCTGCAGTTCGCCCGCGCCGACTACGCGCGGCTGGGCAACCTGATCAAGTGCAACCCGGCGATCAAGGACGCCAGCGACCGCGACGCCATCCTCCGCGCGCTGGCCGACGACGTGCTGGACGTGCTCGCCACCGACCATGCGCCGCACACGCTGGAAGAGAAGAACAAGCCGTACATCGACGCGCCCAGCGGCCTGCCGCTGGTGCAATACGCGCTGAACCTGGCGCTGGAGAAGGTGCACGACGGCCTGCTGAGCACCGCGCAGGTGGTGCAGAAGTTCGCCCATGCGCCGGCGCAGCTGTTCGATGTGGAAAATCGCGGCTTCCTGCGCGAAGGCTACGCCGCCGACCTGGTACTGATCGACGACACCCCGTTCACCGTGCGCCGCGAGGACGTGCTGAGCAAATGCGGCTGGTCGCCGTTCGAAGGCACTACTTTCCGCTCGCGGATCGCCTCCACCTGGGTGAATGGCGTCCTCGCTTGGGATGGCAGCCATCTGGCGGGAACACCGCAGGGCCAGCGCCTGCGTTTCGACCGCTGAGGCCGCCCCGGCGCTGGCGGTGGCCGGGGTGCCGCCGTCAGGGGTTGCGCCCGCCGACCGACGCCACCGCGTCGTGCGGGTGCAGGCTTTCGAAGTGCGCCACGCGCGCGCTCCAAACGCCGATGCGCGCATCGCCCGCCAACACGCTGGCAACCCGGCGCGCCGCGTCTTCGCAAAACATCAGATTGGCCGCATTGGCCAGCGCGAAGGCCTGCTCGTCCTCGCGCTTGACCGCCGTCTGCACCGGCGTGCCCAGCGCGGCCTCGACCGCATCCACCAACGCGGCCAGCGGCAGTTCGTCGAATGCCGGCTTCAGCTCTACCCGGACGTCGGCGCGGCTGCGCTGCGCATGCGGGGTTGCAGCCATGCCGCGCTCGCTGGCCAGCCAGTCGCGCACCTCCTCGGTGGACAACGGGCGCGGCCCGGCGAAATCCTCGAAGAAACGCTGGGCATTGGCCTGCCGCGAAAGCGCGGCGGAGGCCGGACAGGTGCTGGAGTAGTCCACCGAAAACCCCAGCGTCAGGCGCAGATGGCCTTCATGCAGCTCGGCCTCGACCTCGACCGGATAGCGCTTCCAGCCGGCGTTGTCGCTGAGCAGCGCCTTGCGCAACAGCAGTTGGTCGAAGCGCAGGCGCAGGCGCGCGCGCGCGGCCAGCCCGTTCTGCGAGGTGATGCAGGCCTCCAGCAGCCGGCGCAGCGACGGCGCACCCAGCGCCTCGTTGGCCAAGCCCTGTTGCAACTGCAGATACAGGCGCGACATATGGATGCCACGCGCGCCGGCATCGCCCAGATTCACCGCCACATCGACGCTGGCCGGTACCAGCATCGGCAGCCCGCCCGTATTTGCCAGCCGGATCGGCAGCGCCATGCCGTCCATGCCGACCCAGTCCAACGGGCGCGCCAAGGCGACCGCATCGGTGGCGACATCGGGCAATGGGGCCGGAAAAAGACTCTTGTGCATTGCGACATTGTACCGGTGCGCAGAGACGCATCCGCGCAACGCTGTGATTCAGCCGCGCGCGGCACGCCATGCCGCGAACAGCGTGACCAGCGGCGGCATGACAGACGGACGTCCGCGCCGGGTGCGTCGCAGGCGACCGCGCACCAGCGCCGCCTGGATGCGTTCCGTGGCGGCGCCGCCACGCAGCCGGGGCTTCGCCAACAAGCTGGGCACATCGGTCCCTGCCGCCGGCACGCCGCGTTCGGGAAGGTGCAGCACCCATTCGGCCAGCAATGCCTCGGCCATCGCGGACACCGGCACGGGCGGGGCGCCGAACAGCTGCGCCGACGCGTTCGCCAGCGCGTGCGCGAAGGGCTGCAGCCCGCGCAGGGTGGCTGCGCCATCCCCTTCCGGGCTGCGGCTGCTGCGCAGCGCCGGCACGCCCCCGGCAAGTGCCCGCCATTCCACCGGCAGCTTTTGCAGCACCTGCCCCAGCGGGTGCCGGCGCGCACCGCGTGACCAGCCTTCCAGTTCTTCCGTCCACCAGCCCAGCTTGGCCGCACCGGGCGTCGGATCGTCACCGCCCCAGGCAGCGTCCATCAGCTCCCCGCGCAGCGCCAGCCACGCCTGCGCGCGTTCGCGCTGTGTTGCCGGCAAAAACGTTTCGGCCACGGCCCATTCCGGCCAATGCGCCCGCCACTTGTCGAGGAAGCCCTGCAGCGCGTCGCGCTCGCTCATCGCAATTCACTCCACAGCGCCAGGCGCAGCAGATCGCGGGCGGATTCCACCAGCGCATCCGCACCCCACCCCTGTGGCTGGTCGCCATCCGGACGATAGCCCCACAGGGCAGCCAGGGAACGCATCCCGGCCGCGCGTGCGGCATCGATATCGCGCTGGTCGTCACCGACATAGACGCAGTCGTCGATGGCGGTTTCCAACGCCTGCGCGGCATGCAGCAGCGGCAGCGGATGCGGCTTGCGCTGAGACAGGGTGTCACCGCCGATCAGGATGGCGCAGCGTGTTTCCCAGCCAAGCGCGGGCACGATCTGCTTTGCCAGATATTCCGGCTTGTTGGTGACGATGCCCCAGCGCGCACCGTCGGCCTCGATGGCCGTCAACAGGTCTGCCACGCCATCGAACAGCACGCTGCCGCGGCCAAGCTCCTGCTCATAGATGCCCAGAAATTCGCGCACCATCTCCTGCGGCACCTCGCCGCCCAGTGCAGGGAACGCGGCCGCACTCAT
Source organism: Thermomonas paludicola (assembly GCF_024498955.1). Lineage (GTDB taxonomy): Bacteria > Pseudomonadota > Gammaproteobacteria > Xanthomonadales > Xanthomonadaceae > Thermomonas > Thermomonas paludicola. The sequence goes on from NZ_CP093311.1 coordinate 1,767,591, forward strand.
CGCCCGCGAGCCCTTGGACACGTGCGGGCGCAGCTCGGCCAGCGGCATCGGCCCCTGCCCGCGCGCCGCGCGCATGCGGTTGACGGTGGCCAGCATGTCCGGCGCGCTGTCGAGCAGGGTGCCGTCGAGGTCGAACAGCACCAGCTTCGGGAAAGATGCGCCGTTCATTCCGGCTTGCGCGCGCAGGCCAGGTAATTGATGTCGGTGCGCCGCACCACCCGCGCGGCATTGCGCCAGGGTTCGTACATCAGGCCGCTGACGTCCTCCAGTGCCAGGCCCGCCTCGCGCAGCAGGCGTGCCAGTTCCGAGGGCTTGATGAAGTCCCGGTACTGGTGGGTGCCCTTGGGCAGCAGGCGGGCGATGTATTCCGCGCCCACGATGGCCAGCGCGAACGCGGCAGGGGTGCGGTTGAGGGTGGACAGGAACAGGCGCCCGCCCGGCCTCAACAGCGTCGCGCAGGCGCGCACGATGGAAGCCGGGTCGGGCACGTGCTCCAGCATTTCCATGCAGGTGACGACATCGAACGAGCCCGGCGCTTCCTCGGCCAGCGCTTCCACCGCCAGCTGCCGGTACTCGACCTTCACCCCCGATTCCAGGCCGTGCAGACGCGCGACCTTCAACAGGTTCGGTGCCAGGTCGATCGCGGTGACGCGCGCGCCGGCCTTGGCCAGCGCCTCGCTGAGCAGGCCGCCGCCGCAGCCGACGTCGAGCACCGCCGCATCGCGCAGGGTGGCCCGCTCCGCCACGTAGCCCAACCGTGCAGGGTTCAAGGCATGCAACGCCTTCTGCGGGCCGTGCGGGTCCCACCAGCGCTGGGCCAGTTCGTCGAACTTGTCGAGCTCGGACTGGTGGAAGTTGGCCTGGGCGGTTGCGGTCATGGTTGGCGTCCTGCGGTTCCCTGCGGGGGAAGGATCATCGTTGGATGGCGGCGATGCGCTGCCGCCACTGCCTGGCGTTGGCAACGATGGCGTCGATGTCCATGTCCACCAACACGCGCTCGCGCAGCTTGCGCATGCCCGCGATCCACACGTCGCTGACCTGTTGGCGACCGGCGGCATACACCAGCTGGGACGCCACGTTGTGCAGCGGCTGGGTTTCCAGGGCGGACAGGTCGATGCAGGCCAGATCCGCCTGCTTGCCGACTTCGATGCTGCCGATCTGGTCGTCGAAGCCCAGCGCCTTCGCGCCGCCCAGGGTGGCCGCGTGCAAGGCCTCGTGCGCGGAGAAGCCGGCGGCATCGTTGGCAACGGCCTTGCCCAGCAGCGCGGCGGTGCGCGTCTCGCCGAACATGTCGAGGTCGTTGTTGCTGGCGCAGCCGTCGGTGCCGATGGCCAGGTTCACGCCGGCGTTCAGCAGCGCGCAGGCCGGGCAGAAGCCCGACGCCAGCTTGAGGTTGGATTCCGGGCAGTGCACCACGCTGACGCCGCGCCCGGCGCAGAGGTGGATTTCGGCATCAAGGAGCTGGGTCATGTGCACCGCGATCAGGCGGTCGTTGACCAACCCGAGGCGATCCAGCCGCGCCAGCGGGCGCTGGCCGTGCAGCTTGAGCGAATCGGTGATTTCCTGCGCGGTTTCGTGCAGATGCAGGTGCACCGGCAGATCCAGCTGGTCGGCCAGCAGGCGCACCCGCTCGAAGTTGGCGTCGCTGACCGTGTACGGCGCGTGCGGGGCGAATGCGGTGCCGATCAGCGGATCGCCGCGCCACGCATCGTGCAGCTCGCAGGCACGGTCGAAGTATTCGTCATCGGTTTTCGCCCACGCGCTGGGAAAATCGATGATCACCGCGCCGACCCGCGCGCGGAAACCGTGTTTCTTGTAGACGGCGGCCTGCACGTCGGGAAAGAAATAATTTTCGTTGGCGCAGGTGGTGCCGCCGCGCAGCATCTCGGCGATCGACAGGGCCATGCCGTCGGCCACGAACTCCGGCCCGATCACCGCCGCTTCCACCGGCCAGATGTGCTCGCGCAGCCAGGTCATCAGCGGCAGGTCGTCGGCGACGCCACGCAACAGCGTCATCGGGTTGTGGGTGTGGGCGTTGACCAGGCCCGGCATCAGCGCGGCCTCGGGACGCGAGACGGTCTCCTTCGCGGCAAAACGCACGCGCGCCTCGGCGGTGGGCAGCACCGCCACGATGCGCCCGCCGGACACGGCGACGGCGTGATCCTCGAGAACCACGCCGTGCGGGACGACTGGCACCACCCAGCCGGCTTCGATGAGAAGGTCGCAGGGCTGCAACGTACTTTCTGTCATGGTTTTGCTCTTCTCCCTCCCCTGCGCCTGCAGCGCAAGGGAGGGAACAGGATCACTTCACGCGCGAAACGTACTCGCCGCTGCGGGTATCGACCTTGATGACCTCGTCCTGGCCCACGAACAGCGGCACGCGCACCACCGCGCCGGTTTCCAGGGTGGCCGGCTTGCCGCCGCCACCGGAGGTATCGCCGCGCACGCCCGGATCGGTTTCGGTGATCTTCAGCTCGACGAAATTCGGCGGGGTGACCTGGATCGGGCTGCCGTTGAACAAGGTGACCACGCAATCCTCCTCGCCCTTCAGCCACTTGGCGGCATCGCCCACGCCAGCCTTGTCGGCCTGCACCTGCTCGAAGCTTTCCTGATTCATGAAGTGCCAGTACTCGCCATCGGAATACAGGTACTGCATGTCGGTATCCACCACGTCTGCCGCTTCCACCGAATCAGTGGACTTCATGGTGATTTCCTGCACGCGACCGGTGCGGATCTGGCGGTAGCGCACGCGGGTGAACGCCTGCCCCTTGCCCGGCTTGACGTAGTCGGTATCGATGATGATGGAAGGCTCGTTGTTGACCAGGATTTTCTGGCCGTTTTTGACGTCGTTCATGCCCAGAGTGGCCATGGGTGCTCCTTGGGGCCACCCGGCCGGGCGGCTAAACTAGGGGATTCCGGATATTCCGGCATCGCCGGAACGGTTTTTTTTTTGCAGCCCGACATGATACCCGCAGCCCCCATCCCAATGCAGCAGCCCGATTCACCACGCTGGCAAGCCGCGTGGCGCCAGGCCGTGCGCGACCCACGCGAACTGCTGGAAATACTCGGCTTGGGCGCACTGGCGCAGGGCATTTCCGAGGCTGCCGCGACGCAATTTCCGCTGCGGGTGCCGCGCGGCTTCATCGCCCGCATGCGCCACGGCGACCCGGCCGACCCGCTGCTGCGCCAAGTGCTGCCAGTGCTGGAGGAAGAGCGCATCGTGCCCGGCTTCGCGCTGGACGCCGTCGGCGATGCCGCCGCCCGCCGCGGCAATGGCGTGATCCACAAGTACAACGGGCGCGCCCTGCTGATCGCCACCGGCAGTTGCGCGGTGAACTGCCGCTACTGCTTCCGCCGCCATTACCCCTACGCCGAAGACACCGCTGCCGCCGGGGGCTGGCGCGAAGCGACGGCGCTGATCCGCGAGGACGCCTCGATCCACGAAGTCATCCTGTCCGGCGGCGACCCGCTGTCGCTGGCCGACCACAAGCTGGCCGACCTGACCGATGCCCTGCGCGACATCCCGCATCTTCGCCGCCTGCGCATTCATTCGCGGCTGCCGATCGTGCTGCCGGAACGCATCGATGCCGGCCTGCTGGGCTGGCTGCGGTCGCTGCCCTGGCCGGTGGCCGTCGTCGTGCATGCCAACCACGCCAATGAATTCGATGCCTCGGTGGATGCGGCCCTGGCTGCCCTGCGCAGCACCGGCGCCAGCCTGTTGAACCAAGCCGTGCTGTTGCGCGGGGTCAACGATTCGACCGCCGCACTGGCGGCGCTGTGCGAACGTGGCTTTTCCGCCGGCGTGCTGCCGTATTACCTGCACCAGCTCGACCGCGTCACCGGCACCGCGCATTTCGAGGTCGATGATGCCCGCGCGCTGGCCCTGCATGAGTCGCTGGCTGCCCGCCTGCCCGGCTATCTGGTGCCCCGGCTGGTGCGTGAAATAGCCGGCAATCCGGGAAAAACACCGCTGCGCCCGCTCTAGGAAACGGCATCGTTGGCGCCGGATGTTGTAGCCTTCCCCTCTCGACCCGCCACCCGCTCCCCCGCACATGGCCACAGGCAAGGACTCTGCACTCCGACTCATGCTCGTTGCCGATCTGGTCAACGAGGCCGAAGCCATGGTCAGCCGCCTGCGCAACGCCGGCACCGCGGTGCGCCCGCTGCGCCCGGAATCGCTGGACGAGCTGACCCAGATGCTTGCCCAGCAACCGGTGGACATGGTGCTGGCCGATCATGCTGCGGTGATGGTGCCCTTCGAACAGGTCGCCAAGGCAGTGATGGGCTGCGGCCGCGACGTGCCCCTGCTGGCGGTGCTGGACGGGGTGACCGACGAAATCCTGGAGCAGGTGCAGGCGCTGGGCGCCCAGGCCGTCGCCTTGCGCAGCCGGCCAACGCAGTTCCTGAAAAGCGTGCTGACCGAATGGCATGACCTGGAGGCGCGCCGCTCGCAGCGCCGGCTGGAAGCGCAGATGCGCGAGACCCAGCGCCGCTGCGACATGCTCATCGACTCCTCGCGCGAGCCGATCGCCTATATCCACGAAGGCATGCACATCCGTGCCAATCAGGCCTATCTGGAAATGTTCGGCTTCGCGTCGTTCGAGGACATCGAAGGCATGTCGCTGCTTGATCTGGTGGCACCGGCCCATGTGAATGCATTCAAGTCCCTGCTCAAGGGACTGTCCAAGGGCGAAGATCCGCCGCCGCGCTATGAGCTGACCGCGCACGATATCGATGGCAACGAATTTCCCGCCGTAATGGAGTTTTCTGCCGCGCAGTACCAAGGCGAGCTTTGCCAGCAGGTCATCTTCCGCCACCAGGCCGCCGAAGCGGATCCCGAGCTGGCGCGCGAGGTGGAGGAACTTCGCCAGCGCGACCAGGCCACCGGCCTGCTCAACCGCCCCACCTTCCTGCGCATGCTGGAAGACGCCGTGGTGGATGCCGCGCAGCGTCAAGCGCAGTACGGCCTGCTGCTGCTGGAGCCGGACAATTACCAGCGCATCCTGCATGAAATCGGCCTGGACAGCGCCGATACGCTGCTGTCGGAAATGGCCGACTGCCTGCGCAACGCGCTTGCCATCGAAGTCGCCGAGGGCCGCGTGCAGCTTGCACGCTTCAGCGAACACAGTTTCGCGGTGCTGGCGCACAGCGACCACACGCTGACCTTCAACCTTGCCGAACGCATCCGCAATGCGTTTTCGGCAGGCGTATTTGAAGCCGGCGGGCGTTCCAGCTCGATCACGGCGAGTATCGGCGGCGTGCAGATCGGCGAAAAAATCGCCAGCGTCACCCAGGTTCTGGCCAAGGCCAGCCACGGTGTGCAGTCTTCCGTGGCCGTGGGCGGCAACCACATCGAGATCTTCGACCCCAGTGCCGTGGATCGCGCCGAAGAAGAACGCATCCAGGCTTGGGTCGAACGGCTGCGCGATGCTCTGGCCAACGATCGCTTCCTGCTGCACTACCAGCCGATCATCCATCTGCTGGGCGAACCGCGCGCGATCTACGAAACCTATCTGCGGCTGGATACGGGCACCGGTGAAACGGTGACACCGATGAGCTTCCTGCACATCGCGGAGGAGCATGGCCTGCTGGGCCAGATCGACCGCTGGGTGATCGGCCATGCAATCGACAAACTGGGGGCGCGCAAGCGCGCCGGCAAGCCGGTGGCGCTGCTGGTCAAGATCACCCACGCCTCGTTGCTGGATGCCAGCCTTCCGGAGTTCATCGGGGAACAGCTGGCAGCGCACGGCGTGGACGGCAGCTCGCTGTTGCTGCAGGTGCCGGAGTCGAAGGTCTTCATCAACCTGCGTGCGGCACAGGAATTCTCGGCGACCATCGGCAAGCTGGGCGTCAAGATGGCGCTGGAACAGTTTGGCGCAGGGCTGGACTCCTTCCAGCTGCTGACCCACTTCGTTCCCGGCCTCGTCAAGATCGACCGCAGCTTCATGGAAGACCTGTCCAAGAGCAGCACAAGCCAGCATCGGGTGCACGAACTCGCCCAGAAGGCACGCGAACTGGGCATCCGGAGCATCGCCGAGTTCGTGCAGGATGCCGCCAGCATGTCCATCCTGTTTTCCAGCGGCGTTGACTACGTGCAGGGCGACTTCCTGGCCATGTCGGGGCCGGACATGAACTACGAGTTCGAGGCCTGATCGACACACCGGGGCCGCCGTTCTGCGTGGCCCCGCTGCCCCGCCCAGCCGCGCCTAACCTGCCTGGCGCAGCGCCGCGATGCGCGCCTCCAGCGGCGGATGGCTCATCAGCAGGCGCTGCACGCCGCTCCCGTTGATGCCGAACGCAGCCATCTGCTTCGGCAGCGTGCTTTCCGCGTGGGCCTGCGCCAGCCGCTCCAGTGCGGCGATCATGTTCTGCCGCCCTGCCAGTGCTGCGCCACCGGCGTCGGCACGGAATTCGCGCTGGCGCGAGAACCACATCGCAATCATCGAGGCAAACAGGCCAAACACCATTTCCAGCACGAACACGACGATGTAGTAGCCGAAGCCCGGCCCGCGGTCGCGATCGCCGCTGATGGCACCGTCCACCACCCGCCCCACCACGCGCGCCAGCACGATCACGAAGGTGTTCAGCACGCCCTGCAGCAGAGCCATGGTAACCATGTCGCCATTCGCCACATGGCTGATTTCATGGCCCAACACCGCTTCGGCCTCGTCGCGGCGCATCGCCCGCAACAGCCCGCTGGACACCGCCACCAACGCGTTGTTGCGGTTGGCGCCGGTGGCGAAGGCATTGATCTCCGGGGCGTCGTAGATCGCCACTTCGGGCATGCCGATGCCGGCGGCCGCCGCTTGCCGGCGCACGGTGCCCAGCAACCACTGCTCTGCCTCGTTGCGCGGCTGGACGATGACCTGCGCGCCGGTGGTGCGCTTGGCGATCCACTTCGACATCAGCAACGAGACGATCGACCCCCCGAAGCCAAACAGCGCGGCCATCACCAGCAAGCCGCCAAACTGCCGCGAATCCACGCCGAGAAGCGACATCACGATGCTGACCAGCGCCAGCACCGCCAGATTGGTGGCCAGGAACAGAAACATGCGTTTGAACATGGATAATCTCAGCCTTTCAACGCGATTACGCGGACTCCTTGGCTAATGTGGCCATGCAGCCGCAAATTCAACATGGAAACCTGAACGCAATGCCCGAGGCACGCTACCGGGGCCGCTTCGCTCCCTCGCCCACCGGCGAGCTGCATCCCGGTTCACTGCTGGCTGCGCTGGGCAGCTGGCTGCTGGCGCGTCAGGCGAATGGCGAATGGCGGGTACGGATCGAGGACGTGGATCCGCCGCGCGAAGTCGCCGGTGCCGCGCAGGGACAGCTGCAGACGCTGGCGGCATTCGGGCTGCACCACGATGGCGCGGTGGAGTACCAGAGCCGGCGCGACCATCGCTATCAGGCTGCGCTGGAGCAATTGCAGGCGACCGGGCTGGCCTTTGAATGTCACTGCAGCCGCAGCGAGCTGGCCGCCGCCAACGGCATCCATCGCCGCTGCGTGGCCACCTTCCGTCGTCCCGACCCTGCCATTCGCCTGCGCGTTCCCGACGGCTGCACGATCACCTTCGACGACGCCGTGCATGGCCGCATCACCCAACGCGTGGACGTCGAGGTCGGCGACTTCGTCCTGCGCCGCAGCGACGGCCTGTGGGCCTACCAGCTGGCGGTGGTGGTGGATGATGCCGACCAGGGCATCACCGATGTCGTGCGCGGCGCCGACCTGCTGGATTCCACGCCACGCCAGATCCTGCTGCAGCGCGCGCTGCAGCTGCCAACGCCGCGCCACGCGCATCTGCCGCTGCTGCTGGGCGCGGACGGCCGCAAACTGTCGAAATCCGACGCCGCGTTTCCCGTGGGAGTGGCCGACCCCGTTGCCACGCTGCACAGGCTATGGTCACTGCTGGGGCAACCTGTGTTGCCGGCTGCGGCGCAGCGATCGGCCGCCGCGTTCCTGCACGCCGCGATCCCGGCATTCCAGCTGGAGCGCGTACCCACCGACGGTGTTCCGGCTTCCGCCGCAACGCACAACGCAAACCCAGCCCGGCATGCCTAGAATCAAACCCGTACCTTCGCCTCGCACAAGGAGCACCACATGAGTTCCAGAGTTGCACTGGTCACCGGCGGCACCGGTGGCATCGGCACCGCCATCGTCAAGCAACTGGCCAACATGGGCCACAAAGTGGCAAGCAACTACCGCAACGAGGACAAGGCGCGCGCCTGGCAGCGACAAATGAAGGCCGATGGCTACGACGTGTTCATCGCCAGGGGCGACGTGACTTCGCCGCAGGAGGCCGAATCGATGGTGCGGGAAGTGGAGGCCACGCTGGGGCCCATCGACATCCTGGTGAACAACGCCGGCATCACCCGCGACGGCACCTTCCACAGGATGAAATCGGAGCAGTGGATGGACGTCATCAACACCAACCTCAATTCCTGCTTCAACGTCACCCGCCCGGTGATCGAAGGCATGCGCGAGCGCAAGTGGGGCCGCATCATCCAGATCAGCTCGATCAACGGCCTGAAGGGCCAGTACGGGCAGGCCAATTACGCCGCGGCCAAGGCCGGCATGCACGGCTTCACCATTTCGCTGGCGCGCGAGAACGCCCGCAATGGCGTGACCGTCAACACCATCTCGCCCGGCTACATCGCCACCGACATGGTGATGGCAGTGCCGGAGGACGTGCGCGCCAAGATCGTCGCCGACATCCCCACCGGGCGCCTCGGCACGCCGGAGGAGATCGCCTATGGCGTCGGCTTCCTTGCCGCCGAACAGGCCAGCTGGATCACCGGCTCCAATCTCGATATCAACGGCGGCCACCACATGGGCTGGTAAAGTCCAAGCCCTGAACCTCGACGCCATCGACAAACCGGAGCCGCAATGTCCACATCCGAACCTGTTGCCCGCAAACCCAATGCGGGACGCTACCTGTTCCTGCTTCTCCTTGGCCTGGCCATCGGCGTGGTCGCCACGGTCATGGCATTGCGTGCCCTGGAAGCACGCAAGGATCATTTCCCAGCGGCGCTGATGGAAGTCCAGGGCTGGCACATGGGCCAGCTGAAGTCGGCGATGGAGCAGAACCGCTGCAATCCCACCGACGTGCTGCCGCACCTGCAGGCGCTGCGCATGACGTCCAACGACCTGGAACCTGCATTCGCCGATCTGCGCGACGACGAGCGTTTCAGGAGCGCGGCGGCCGCCATGCGCGGCGCCGTGGACAAGGCGATTGCCGCGCCGCCGATGAGCTGCGAAAGCCTGGCCGGGACCATGAAATCGATCGGCGACACCTGCAAGGGCTGCCACCGCGACTTCAAGTAAGCGCTCCATCCACGGCTGCGCTTGGGCAAGGGCCGCCAGACTGGCGGCCTTCGCTTTTGGGGCGCGCCAACCGGCAATGGACGTTTCACGCCACCCCCACCTCGGTGAACCGCCACTGATCGACTCGGCACGTCGTCGGCCAATGTGGGCTGCGGTTCATGCGGCGAAGCACAGGATCGGGCTATCACGGCTCCGCCGCGATCATTCCCCCACCCGAAGGAGAGAGAACATGGCCGTTCGCATTCAAAGCATCCTAGGCACCGCGGCGCTCGCCCTGGCGTTGGCCGCAAGCACGGGTTGCGCCAGCACCGGCTCCTCCGGCTACGGCTACGGGAACGACTCCGGCGGCGGTTACGGCAACCGTCACGGAGACAGCTGCAGCAACTGCGGCACCGTCACCCGAATCACCGTGGGCGGCGCGTCCGGCACGACGGGCGCGGTCATCGGCGGCATCATCGGCGCAGTAGCTGGCCATGAGATCTCGTCGCACACCGGCGGCAGCAAGGGCAACCAGAACCTGTCCGCTGTCGCCGGCGCCGCCGCTGGCGCAGTCGCGGGCAACGCGATCCAGAAGAACCGTAGCGAGGGTTACACCGTGCACGTCCGCATGGACGACGGGCGCACCACGACGGTGACCCAGATGAACGTCTCCGGGTTCCACGAAGGGTCGCGGGTCCGCATCGAGAACGGGCAGGCCTGGCTGCAATAACCCCATCGCCGGCGCCGCATGGGGAACGGCCCGCCTTGGCGGGCCGTTCGCATGTCCAGCACTGGCAGAATGACGCGACATCACCCGAGCGAGGCCACATGGATCCGACTGCGCTGTACTACCTGCTCGCAGCCCTGCTGGTCCTGGTCGGCTTGGCCGGAACGGTGCTGCCCGCGCTGCCCGGTGTACCGCTGGTATTTGCGGGCTTGCTGTTGGCCGCATGGGCCGACGGTTTCCGGCATGTGGGCGCACCCACGCTGGCCGTGCTGGCCATTCTCACCGCGATCTCGGTTGCAGTGGATTTCTGGGCCACCGCACACGGCGCCAAGCGGGTTGGTGCCAGCCGATTGGCCATGCTGGGCGCCGCCATCGGCACCCTTGTCGGCCTGTTTTTTGCGTTGCCCGGCCTGCTGCTGGGGCCATTCCTGGGGGCACTGGCCGGCGAGCTGCTGCATCGGCGCAGCCTGCGCATGCACGCGGTCGGCCATGCCACCAAGGTCGGCGTGGGCACCTGGTTCGGCATCCTGCTGGGCATCGCGCTCAAGCTGGCGCTGGCCTTCGCCATGCTGGGCTTGTTCGCCCTGGCCTGGTGGCTTTAGCCGCACGACGGCACGGCGAGCCTTACCCGAGCAGGCGTATCCCGAAGCCGGGCGATGCGCCCGCTGAGTGCAGGCGCAACACCACCTCAGTCCCCGTAAACAAGCCAATAGCGGGCCGGGTCTTCGCTGGAAAACGTGCGGATGGAAATGCCGCGCTCGCGGCACAGGATTTCCCCGTATTCGCTGCCTTCGATGTCGTCCAGCAACTCGACGAACGCAATCCGCACCGCAGCCAACTCCCCCTGCACCATCGCATCGATGATTGGCTGGATCTCGGCGGTATCAACGGTGGCCAACAGCTCTTCCAGCACCAGCAGCCGGCTTGCACCGACGGCGCGACATTCATCAGCCAGCATCCGCCAAATCGCGATCGACACTTGCTGCGAGTCGGTGCCGTCGAACACATGGGCGCGCAGATAGCCGGGCTCGCTGTCGAAACGAATCCTGAAACCCGGCCCGTCAACGATGCGCGAACCGCTCAAGTCAGCACCGTCAGCGGGATCTTGCCGATTCGCGCCTGCCATTCGCGCGGCCCGGTCTGGTGCACCGAGGTGCCCCGTGAATCCACCGCCACGGTCACCGGCATGTCCTTGACCTCGAATTCGTAGATCGCCTCCATCCCCAGATCCGCAAACCCCACCACCCTGGCGGCCTTGATCGCCTTCGACACCAGATAAGCCGAACCGCCCACGGCCATCAGGTACACCGACTGGTGCTTCCTGATCGCCTCCAGCGCCGCCGGGCCGCGCTCGGCCTTGCCGATCATGCCCAGCAGGCCGGTCTGCGCCAGCACCTGCTCGGTGAACTTGTCCATCCGGGTCGCCGTGGTCGGGCCAGCGGGCCCCACCACCTCATCGCGCACGGGATCCACCGGACCCACGTAGTAGATGAAGCGCCCGCGCAAATCCACCGGCAGCGGCTCGCCCTTGTCGAGCATGTCCACCATGCGCTTGTGCGCGGCATCGCGGCCGGTCAGCATCTTGCCCGAGAGCAGCAGCACCTCGCCCGGCTGGAAGGTCTGCACCTCGTCGCGGCTGATGGTGTCCAGGTTCACCCGACGCGCGTTTTGCGGGTTGTAGGTCAGCGTTGGCCAGTCGTCCAGCGACGGCGGCGCCAGCGCCACCGGGCCGCTGCCATCCAGCGTGAAATGCGCGTGCCGCGTCGCCGCGCAGTTGGGAATCATCGCCACCGGCAGGTTGGCGGCGTGGGTCGGGAAGTCCTTGATCTTCACGTCCAGCACCGTGGTCAAGCCGCCCAACCCTTGCGCGCCGATACCCAGCGCGTTGACCTTTTCGAACAACTCGATGCGCAGCTCTTCGACCCGGTTGCTCGGACCGCGCGCGATCAGCTCCTGGATGTCGATTTCCTCCATCAACGACTCTTTCGCCAGCAGCATCGCCTTCTCGGCGGTGCCGCCGATGCCGATGCCCAGCATGCCCGGCGGGCACCAGCCCGCGCCCATGGTCGGCACGGTCTTGAGCACCCAGTCGACGATGGAATCGGAGGGGTTGAGCATCGCGAACTTGCTCTTGGCTTCGCTGCCGCCGCCCTTGGCCGCCACGATCACGTCCAGCTTGCCACCCGGCACGATCTTGACGTTGACCACGCAGGGCGTGTTGTCCTGCGTGTTGATGCGCTTGCCGGCGGGGTCGCGCAGCACGCTGGCACGCAACTTGTTGTCCGGATCCAGGTAGGCGCGGCGCACGCCTTCGTTCACCGCATCTTCCAGCGAGCCGGTGAAGCCTTCCCAGCGCACGTCCATGCCCACGTCAAGGAACACGGTGACGATGCCGGTGTCCTGGCAAATTGGCCGGTGGCCTTCCGCGCACATGCGCGAGTTGATCAGGATCTGCGCCATCGCGTCCTTGGCCGCGGGCGATTCCTCGCGCTCCCAGGCGGCGGCGAGGCTCTTGATGTAGTCGACCGGGTGGTAATAGCTGATGTACTGCAGCGCATCGGCGACGGACTGGATCAGGTCTTCTTGCTGGATGGCGGTCACGGATCTGCGGAATTTCGGAAGGGAATGGGATGCGCATGATAACGCCCCCCCTTTTCAGCGGCCTGCCGGTGGCGCAGGATGCGGGTAAGGTCAATCGGGGGAGCGACATCATGGGCGGCAGCGACAACACATCCGGGAAATTCGAAGGGTTCCGCGGCGTTCTCAACGACATCGGCCTGCTGCTGGCCGATCTGGTCGGGCTGGGCAAGCCCGATAGCCAGCAGCAGATGGTCATCGAGGTCATCTTCGGCTTGATGGGCTATGTGGCCAAGGCCGATCGGCTGGTCAGCAGCCACGAATCCAACCTCGCCAACACGATCATGGACGAAACCGACCTGTCGATGGCCGCGCGGCGCATCGCCATGGAGGCCTTCGAACGCGGGATGGCACGCAACATCAACGTTCCCGCCGAACTGCTGCGCTTCACCGACGCCTGCCCGGCCGGCTCGCCGAACGCCGAACGGCTGTATGACGCATTGCTGCGCCTGGCGGCATCGGACGGCCGCCTGGATCCCCGCGAGTACGACACGATGGTGCAAGTGACCCAGCAGCTCGGGCTGCCTGCGGCCACCCTGGAAAACAAGCTGGCCATGTTCAACGTCCGTCGCTGAGCCTGCGCAACGGGCAGCGCTGCGCCGCACGTGCACGGCGTAGCGGGCTGCGGATTTTCTCGCCGCCCCGCGCGATGCTGCATTGCGGCGTAAAATAGGCCGCTGCACAGCAGCTCCCCCCACGCACATGGCCTCGCCCTTCGGCACCGAAACAGTGCTTGATGTTCGTCACTGGACGGACGCCTACTTCAGCTTCACTACCACCCGTGACGATGGCTTCCGTTTCGACAACGGCCAGTTCGTGATGATCGGGCTGGAGGTCGAGCAGCCGGACGGCAGCCGCAAGCCGCTGATGCGCGCTTATTCGATCGCCAGCGCGAACTGGGAAGAGCAGCTGGAATTCTTCAGCATCAAGGTGGCCGACGGCCCGCTGACCTCGCGCCTGCAACACATCCGGCCCGGCGATAGCCTGCTGATCGGTCGCAAACCGACCGGCACCCTGCTGATTTCCGACCTGCACGCTGGCCGCAACCTGTACCTGCTCGGCACCGGCACCGGGCTGGCGCCGTGGTTGTCGGTGATCAAGGATCCGGCGACCTACGAACGCTTCCAGCGCGTGGTGCTGTGCCACGGCGTGCGCGGCGCGCATGACCTGGCCTATCGCGACTACATCGAACACGAACTGCAGGCCCACGACCTGCTGGGTGAAATGCTGCGCGGCCGCCTGCTGTACTACCCGACGGTGTCGCGCGAGCCATTCGAGTACCGCGGGCGCGACCACCATGGGCGCATCACCGACCATCTGGAACAGGGCAAGGTCGCGCAGGCCCTCGGCATCGAAGACCTCGACCCGGCGCACGACCGCGCGATGATCTGCGGCAGCCCGCAGATGCTGGCCGACTTTCGCGGGATACTCGACCGCCGCGGCTTCACCTCGTCGCCGCGCATCGGCACCGCCAGCGAATACGTGTTCGAGCGCGCGTTCGTCGAAAAATGACCGCCGGCTAGCCGCCACCGTAGCGCAGCCACAGCAACGCATCGCTTTCATTGCCAAACACGCGCGCCCGATAGCCACGCTCCAGCGCGAGCTGTTCGACATATTCGATCCGTGGAATCTGGTCGAGGCGACCTTCGACATAGGCGATCTGCACGCGCTCCAGGCCCATGCCGCTGATTTCATCGAAAAAACGGGCAAGGTCAGCGTCGCCCATCACCTCGCCCGGCAATTCGTCCAGCACCAGCAACTGGCCGGCGCCGCATTCGCGGGCACGCTCCGCAATCCGCAGCCAATACTCGCGGGTCACCGCCAGATTGGCCTCGGCCGCGACCGCCCCCAACAAGCGTACTGTCAGCAGCGGCGGCTGGAAATCAAATTCCAACCGATACCCATTGCCCACCAGCGCCGGCTGGATCATGCCAGCGCCTTTTCGATGTCGCCACGCAGCGATTCCGGTGTATCCGTGGGTGCATAGCGACGGATTACCCGCCCGTCGCGCCCGATCAGGAACTTGGTGAAATTCCACTTGATCGCGCCGATGCCCAACAAGCCGCCCTTTTCCTGCTTCAGCCATTTCCACAGCGGGTGCGCACCAGCCCCGTTCACCTCGACCTTGGCGAACATGGGGAAGGTGACGTCATAGCTCAGCGAGCAAAATTCGCGAATCCCGGCCGCATCACCGGGCTCCTGATGGCCGAACTGGTCGCAGGGGAAGCCCAGCACCACCAAGCCCTGGTCGCCATACGTGCGCCAGAGTTGTTCCAGGCCGGCATATTGCGGGGTGAAACCGCATTTGCTGGCCACGTTGACCACCAGCAACACCTTGCCACGCCATTGCGACAGCGGTTGCGCGCTGCCATCCAGGCGCGTCGCCTCGAAATCATGTGCAGTTGCAGTCATTGGCCACCTGGTGGGTCCTGATCGCCATTGTGCAGGCCACCTTGCACCTTGCACACCCTTGACAACGACAACAGCCAGCGGGGTCGGCCATCATCACGCGCTTCAAGCGCATGCGCTACCCTAACAGCTTGTCGCTGCCCCTTCCGAGATGCCATGAATCGTCCTATTGCCCGTGTGCTCGCCATCGCCATCGCAACCGCCCTTGCCGGCTGCGCCACCACCGCGCCCGTCGCGCAGAAGCAGGAGGCTTCGATGACTGCCGCCCCCGCCCCGGCCTACAGCGGCCCGTTCGCTGCACCCAGCCCGCTGGAACTGAACTACCCGCAGTTCGACAAGATTGCCGACAGCGACTTCGCCCCGGCCTTCGACGCCGGCATGGCGCAACAGCTGCGGGAAATCGACGCGATCACCCGCAACCCGGAAGCGCCGACGTTCCAGAACACCATCGTGGCGATGGAAAAGAGCGGCCAGCTGCTGAACCGCGCGACCAGCGTGTTTTTCAACCTTGTCGGCACCGACAAGAACGACGCCCGCGAGAAGCTGGAAACCGACTATGCGCCGAAGTTTTCCGCGCATAGCGATGCCATTGCGCTGAACCCGGCGCTGTTTGCCCGGATCAAGGCGCTGTACGACACCCGCGACAGCCTTGGCCTGGATGCCGTGGACAAGCGCCTGCTGGAAAAGCGCTACCAGGACTTCGTGCGGGCCGGCGCGGCGCTGACCGACGCTGAAAAGGCGCGCGTTCGCGACATCAACACACAGCTGTCGAAGCTTGGCACGCAGTTCGACCAGAACGTGCTTGCCGAGGTGAACGATTCGGCCGTGGTCGTGGATGATGCGGCCCAGCTCAAGGGCTTCAGCAATGAGCAGGTCGCCGCCGCAACGGAAGCCGCCAAGGCACGCAAGCTGGACGGCAAGTACGTCATCGCCTTGCTCAACACCACCGGCCAGCCCGCCGAAACGCAGCTGGAAGATCGCGCGCTGCGCCAGCGCATCCACGAAGCCTCGGTGGCGCGCGGCAGCCGCGGCAACAAGTTCGACAACACCGGGATCATCGCGCAGGTGCTCAAGCTGCGCGCCGAGCGCGCGCGCCTGCTGGGCTACGACACCTATGCCAACTACGTGCTGGCCGACGAAACCGCGGCCAACCAGGACAACGTCAACCGGATGCTGCGCCAGCTGGCGCCCAAGGCGGTGGCCAATGCCCGCCACGAAGGGGAAGCGCTGCAGTCGATGATCGACAAGGCGCAAAAAGCCAGGCACCAGCCGTCGTTCCGGCTTCAGCCCTGGGACTGGGCCTACTACAGCGAAAAAGTGCGGCAGGCCCGCTACAACTTCGACGAATCGCAGCTCAAGCCGTATTTCGAAATGAAGAACGTGCTGGAAAACGGCGTGTTCTACGCCGCCCACCAGCTGTACGGCATCAGTTTCAAGGAACGCACCGACCTGCCCAAATACCGCCCCGACATCTTCACCTACGAGGTGTTCGACAAGGACGGCAGCGAGCTTGCGCTGTTCATTTTCGACCCCTACGCCCGCGCCTCCAAGCGTGGTGGCGCCTGGATGAACACCTACGTGGCGCAGTCGGGGCTGACCGGCGAGAAGCCGGTCGTGGCCAACCACCTCAACATCCCCAAACCCTCGGACGGCCAGCCCACGCTGCTGACGTGGGATGAAGTGACCACCGCCTTCCACGAATTCGGCCACGCGCTGCACGGCTTCTTCCAGGACGTGCGCTATCCGTATTACTCGATGAACGTGCCGCGCGACTTCGTGGAATATCCGTCGCAGGTCAATGAAATGTGGGCAGACTGGCCGGAAGTGCTGGCGCACTATGCCAAGCACTACCAGACCGGCGAAGCGATGCCGAAGGCGCTGCTGGACAAGGTGATCGCCGCTTCCAAGTTCAACCAGGGCTTTGCCACCACCGAGTATCTGGAAGCGGCGATGCTGGACCAGCGCTGGCACCAGCTGCCGCTGGAGCAGATCCCGCAAGCGTCGGGGGTGATGGCGTTCGAGGCGCAGGCGCTGAACGCGGACGGTTTCGACTATGCACCGGTGCCGCCGCGCTACCGCACGCCCTATTTCAGCCACATCATGGGCGGCTACGCGGCTGGCTATTACGCCTACATCTGGTCGGAAGTGCTGGCTGCCAACACCTCGAAATACATCCGCGAACACGGCGGCCTGACCCGGGAAAACGGCGACCACCTGCGCCAGTTCGTGCTGGCCCCGGGCGGCGAGATCGAACCCGGCAAGCTGTTCCCGAATTTTGCCGGCTATGAGGCGAAAATCGAACCATTGCTGGAGCAGCGCGGGCTGAATACCAAGTAATCCCGCCACCAGCAAGCCCAGGCAGCGCCGCCGCAAGGCGGCGTTGCCGTTTGTGCAACGCGGCGACGCCCGTCAGCCCGCCCGGAACAGCGGCCGATAGGCCGGCGCCACCAGCGGCACCAACACGCTGGCCGGCACTTCCACTACTTTCTTGCCGTCCGCGTACGTGCCGACCTGTTCGGGCGGGAACACGAAGCGCAGCGCACGAATGCTGCCATCGGCATTCATCACCGGCTCGAAACGGGAGAAATTCGCCGCCTCCGGCGCAGTACCGGCATCGATCTTCCGGCTCCCGTTTTGCAGCCGTTGGCCGCGATCGTCGGCCTCAGCGGTATCCGCATCCAGCTGCTGCGACAGCCCGGTCAGCAGGCGCTCGCGCACAAAGTCAGACACCGGCTTCCAGTTGGCCGCATCCGGGATCAGCTGCTCGGCGGCGAGCATCTGCTGCATCTGCGGCAGCCACACAAAGCGCTCCAGCAAGGGCCTGCCGTGCGCGCCGCCGGTGTAGCTGCTGCCTTCCGCGGCGACCACCACGACCCGCGGCGTCTCCACCACGCTGCTGAACTGCAGGCTGAGGTCGTAAGGCGCCGCCGGCTTGGTTCCATGCAACCTGGCCGTCGCTTGCATCAACTGCTGGCGCGCCGCTTCCGCATAGTCGTGCACGGCCTGCGCCAAGGGTGGGTAGTGCGCGGCCACCTGCGGATAGCTGATGCCGATGATGTAGTCGGGCGTGGTTTCGATCACATCCCGCAGGTCAACGGCCACGGCCGGCGCAGCGCCCGCCAGGGAAGGCTGCACGGCAGCGTGCGTATCCGGCGCGACAGCAG
The DNA here is from genome assembly GCF_024498955.1 of Thermomonas paludicola. Classification (GTDB taxonomy): domain Bacteria; phylum Pseudomonadota; class Gammaproteobacteria; order Xanthomonadales; family Xanthomonadaceae; genus Thermomonas; species Thermomonas paludicola. Next base: position 1,785,832 of record NZ_CP093311.1, read on the forward strand.
CCCCGGCCGCCGCTGCGGGGTGGCTTCCGCGATTGCAGCCTGACAGCAGGGCCAAGGCCAGCAACAGAGGAACTGCACGCGGAATCGTGATGGGAATGGAACGCATGGGCGGGACAACGCTGGGGGAATGGGCGGCACGGACGCAACCGGCGCGCATGAAGTTTGACACGATCCCCAAAAAGAAAAAGCCCGGCAAATGCCGGGCTTTTCTGCGCGATGCGCGGGCGAATTACATCGCCTGCACTTCGTCGGCCTGCAGGCCCTTCTGGCCCTGCACAACCTTGAAGGAGACCTTCTGGCCTTCCTGCAGGGACTTGAAGCCGGTGCCCTGGATCGAGCGGAAGTGGACGAAAACGTCCGGGCCGCTTTCCGGGGTGATGAAGCCGAAGCCCTTGGCGTCGTTGAACCACTTGACGGTACCCGTCTGACGATCCGACATGTTTGCTACTCCTGGATAACAGTTTGGAATTGACACACGACCTGCACACGCAGGGCGCGACTGTCGAGCAAGGGGTAACGCACACGATGTAGCGGATCGCGATGGATCTACCGCATCGGGTCACGATGTACCGTGATCCCGCTTGAAACAGTGGGCGAACCATAACCTGTTTTCGGGCGCCTGTGTGAGCTCGGGCGAAGTTTTTTTCGCCCCCCGGAATACCCGCTTACCAGTCGGCATGCTCGGGCAGCAACCCGCGCAATTCGGCGTCGCTGAGGTTGCGCCACTGCCCGGGTTTCAGGTGGCCCAGTTTCACGTTGCCGATCCGCGCCCGGTGCAATTGCTTGACCCGGTAGCCGAAATGCGCGGCCATCAACCGGATCTGCCGGTTCAGCCCTTGGACCAGCACGATCCGGAAGCCGAAACGGCCCAGCTTGCCGGTCTTGCACGGCAGCGTTGGCTGCCCGTGCACCGGCACCCCGCCACGCGCCATCGCGCGCAGGAATTCATCGGTGACCGCATTGTTCACCGCGACCAGATATTCTTTTTCCAGCTTGTTTTCGGCGCGCAGGATCCGGTTGACGACATCGCCATTGCTGGTCAGCAGGATCAACCCTTCCGAATCCTTGTCCAGGCGGCCGATCGGGAAAATGCGCTGCTCGTGGCCAACGAACTCCACGATATTGCCTTTGACATCGGCCTCGGTAGTGCAGGTGATGCCCTCCGGCTTGTACAGCGCGATATAGACGTGGCGCCGCTGGCCCTTGGCAGCACTGCGCGCAGACAACGCATTGCCGTCGATGCGAACCTCATCACCTTCGCCCAGCTCCGCGCCGATCCGGGCACGCAGCCCATTGACGGTCACCCGGCCCTCGGCAATCAGGCGATCCGCCTCGCGGCGGGAGCAGTGGCCGGTGTCGGCGATATGTCGGTTCAGGCGCATTGGGCAGGGATTGTACGGCAACCCATTGCGCCGCTACCCACTTCTTCCAATGGCCGCTGGCGGCTACGCTGCGAACATTCCCCTCCCGCTATCCACCATGATGCTTTCCAACGACCCGCTTGCCGCACTGTGGCGCCCGCCAGCCCTGATGGGCGTGATATTGGGCGGCGAGGCGGTAGCCGCCATTCTTGCGCTGGCGCCCGCCCATGCCGATGACCGGCTGGTGCAATTCGGCCTGGCGTCGCTGGGCGTGCAATGGGTGGCGCTGGGCACGCTGTGCGCGCTGTTTCTCCTGCGCCGGCAGATCGGCCGGTTGCCACCATTGCGCATGGCCTGGGTTTGCCTGGCACTGTTTCTGGGCATGAGCCTGCTGGTGGCGGCAGGCGCCTGGAGCGTGCTCAGCATGAGTGGTGCCGCCGACAGCACCCGCCAGGCCTTCATGCTGCGCATGCTGGGGCTGGCGCTGGTGGTCGGCTTGATCGGCTTGTTGACCTACCAGAATTATTGGCGCTCGCGGCAACTTGCAGTCCGCGCCAAACAACTGGAACTGGAAGCGCTGCAAGCACGGATCCGGCCGCATTTCCTGTTCAATACGCTCAATACCGGCGCCGCCCTGGTGCACGCCAGGCCGGATGAAGCCGAGCGCGTGCTGCTGGATCTGGCCGACTTGTTCCGCAGCGCCCTGCGCGGCCCGCAATTGATTCCGCTGGCCGAGGAACTGGCACTGACGCATCGCTATCTGGAAATCGAGGCACTGCGCTTCGGGCCTCGTTTGCGGTTGGCGTGGAATGTCCCCGACGTGCTGCCGGATACGCTGGTGCCCTCGCTTTCCATCCAGCCGCTGGCGGAGAACGCGATCCGCCACGGCATCGAACGCCTTGCCGACGGCGGCTGCGTGGATGTCAGCGTGCGCATCGGTCTTCACGAGGTGGACATCATCATCGGCAACGACCTGCCCGCGCTCGCAGGGCGCTCCGAGGGCCACGCCGTGGGCCTTGCCTCGGCGCGCGAACGGGTGATGGCGATGACCGACCACCGCGGCCGCGTGGATGCGGGCGTGGAGGATGGGCGCTTCGTCGCGCGGGTGCGCCTGCCGCTGGGATGACTGCCGCCCGCCATTGCCCCCACCCGGGTGGAGGGCAATGCGGAATCGGCGTCAGGACACGACGCGATAGCAGGGCTTGTAGTCGCCCGAGATCTTCATCCGCTGCTGCTGCACGAAGGCGCGCAGCAGGCCATCCAACGCCTGCATGATGTCGGAATCCCCGTGGATCTCGAACGGCCCGCGTGCCTCGATGCGACGCATGCCGTCTTCCTTCACGTTGCCCGCCACGATGCCGGAAAACGCGCGACGCAGATCGGCGGCCAGTTCAAACGGCTTGCGTCCGTGGTGCAGGTCCAGCCCGGCCATCAGCTCGTGCGTGGGGATGAACGGCTTCTGGAACTCCAGCGGCACGTCGATGCCCCAGTTGAAGAAAAACGAGTCGCGCTGGGCGATGCGCTGCTCTTTCACCTTGCGGATGCCGCTTTCCATGCGCTTGGCCACCTTCGCGGGATCGGCCACGATGATCTCGTACCGGTTTGCCGCATCATCCCCCAGCGTCAGGCGGATGAACCTGTCGATCTGTTCGAAATACGGCGCCGCACCGGTGGGGCCGGTCAGGATCAGCGGGAAGCGCAGGTGCGCGTTTTCCTCGCGCAGCAGGATGCCGAGCAGGTACAGGATTTCCTCGCAGGTCCCCACGCCGCCGGGGAACACGATGATGCCGTGGGCCATGCGGACGAAGGCCTCCAGGCGCTTCTCGATGTCCGGCATGATCACCAGGTGGTTGACGATGGGATTGGGCGATTCCGCCGCGATGATCCCCGGCTCGGTGATGCCGATGTAGCGGGTGCGGTGCCGCCGCTGCTTGGCATGGGCGATGGTGGCCCCCTTCATCGGCCCCTTCATCGCACCCGGGCCGCAGCCGGTGCAGATGTCCAGCCCGCGCAGGCCCAACTCGTACCCCACCTGCTTGGTGTATTTGTATTCCTCGTGACCGATGGAATGGCCGCCCCAGCACACCACGAGGTTGGGATCGGACGGGTGCAATACGCGCGCGTTGCGCAGCAGGCGGAACACCGCGTCGGTGATGCCGGACGACGTGTCCAGCTTGGCCTCGCCTTCGAGGTCGATGGCGGTGAACGCGATGTCGCGCACCACGGCGAACAGCAGTTCGGCGACGCCGGCGATGATCTCGCTGTCCACGAACGCCATCGCCGGCGCATTGCGCAACTCGATGCGTACGCCACGGTCTTGCTGGCGCACCTCGATATCGAAATCGGGATACAACTCGGCCGCCGCGCGCGGGTCGTCGGACGCGCTGCCGGAGGTGAGTACCGCCAGCGCGCAGCGGCGCAGCAGGTCGTGCAGGCCACCGGAAGACGCGTCGCGCAGACGCGCCACTTCCTCGCGGGAAAGCACGTCCAGCGCGCCTTTCGGATAGATGTGGGTGTTGACGGTGGGAAGAGTGGAAGTGGATGGCTCGGTGGCCGCATCAGGCGGCATGTCTGGGGTCGTTTTCATGCGGATCACTTTAGCGCAGGCGGCAATCCGCGCGCACGAAAAAAAACGGCCGGGTTGCCCCGGCCGTTTTGGCACGCCGTAAACAGCGGCGGCTAATTCAGAACTTGTACCGCAGCGTCACCCGCATCGACCAACGCTGCGACGGATTGAAGCTCTCGTTCGGCGAGAGATCCGTCGGCGCGTACGTACCGGCTGCACCGTAGCGGCTGGTGTTGGAGATGTCGTAGATGTACTTGCCAATATCACCGGACGTGCAGACCGCACTGACCGCGGTGCAAACCCCGCTGACGTCGGCGAGGTAGCGGTAGAGCGGGAAGCTGGCCCGATACTCCACACCCCATTTGCTGTTCAGCAGGTTGAGGAAATTGAAGATGTCAAGGCGGACTTCGCCCTTGTGACCCGCCATCAGGCCCGGGATCTCCTGCGAAAAGCTGAGATCGAGCTGGTTCACCCAAGGCGCGCGCGCAGCATTGCGATCGAAGATCTGCCCGCGACGCCCCTGCAACTCGGCATTGCTGCTGACGAATCCCCAGAACGATGCTTCCTTCGCCTGCGACGCCGCATTCGCCCACACGATGTCGCCCGGCTGCTTCGGGACGTATGCGAGCGCGTTGAAGATGCCCACACCCTGAATATCGCTGTTGAACGTCCAGCTATACGGCGAGCCGTCGTGCCCGTCATAGAACGCCGAAACGCGGGTCACGTAATCACCGAAGAAGCGATGCTGCCAACTGAGCTGGGCGATCACTCGGTTGGGGATCGAATAGTTGGAGATTCCTTCCTCTTCCGCACCCACGTCAGCGAACGTACGGCTTGAATAGCTGCTGTAAGCCACGCTGGACGTACCAGGATTGACATCAGTTGCCCGGCTATACGTATAGGAAAGACGCCCACTCCAGTCGTTGCTGAACGGCTTGCGCAACGACACGGTGAAGTTGTCCGACTTGCCCTTGTCCGTATTCGTCAAAAGGATGACGTTGCTGAATGACGGGTTCCGGTTCCAGTAGTCTGTCCCGTTGAGCGTCGAGAGGTTCTGATTATACGTCGGACGTCCGTCCGGCAGCATGCCGGTCGGCGCGCCCATGTTGATGTCGACGTAGCGGATGCCCTTCACGACATCGAGATGCTGGTATTCCATCGTGCCGATAAGTCCAAACCACGGCAACTCCTTGTCAATGCCAAGCGTGAACTTCGCCACTGTCGGCATTTTGAAATCAGGATCTACGACGTTGACAGTCATCGTCGACTTGCCCAGTCCCGGAACCGCGGGCGTTCCGGACGGAAGCTGGCTGTAAGGATCAGAATTGAAGGGCAACGAACTGGTGTTGCTGGTGGAATCGAACGTCGCAACGGACACACCATTGTTGGAATACGGGTTGGCCACCCACACCGCGGGGGTATTAGAAATGAATAGACCCGCACCGCCACGGAGTTGGGTCATCCGCTCCGTATCGAAGCTGTAGTTGAACGAGAAGCGCGGCTGGACAACGCCATTGCCGTCAATGCTGTTGGTGTTCGGATAACCGAATCCACCGACCGCCGCGTTCGGATTCAACGCATTCGCCTGCAGGTAGCAGGAACCATGGCTTCCGAGGGAGCCGGCACCCGGCGCCGCCGCAAAACAAGGGTTCAACGTCGGATCCGGGTTGATCTTCGGCAAGTCGTAACGAAGACCATATTGGATGGAAAGCTGATCGGTGGCCTGCCAAGTGTCCTGCAGGAAAAACCCGTACTGCTTCATCTTGAACTGCGCGGCGACGTCCCTGTCCAGCGTATAACCGGTTGCGGGCGACTTGAACTGGTACCGGTAGACGCCGGACGTCGGATTCGCCACCGCCTGCGCGAACAGCGCCGGCGAAAGGAACTCATACGACCCATAGTAGTTCTGGAGGAACAGGTTGTAGAACTCGTCCTGCTGGTAGTCCACGCCCGCCTTGAGCACATGGTTGCCTATGTACCAGTTGCCGGCAAGATAGGCGGTGTAGGACTTCGTGCTGAGGACATTCGCCTGGCTGGAGTACTCGGTTCCCAGCACGATTGAAGGACCGTTGCTGAGGCCATTGGTATGAACCGTGATAGCGGGCTGCGCTTCGCCGAAAAGCGGTCCACGGAGCTGGTCGAACTTGCTGTAGCCGACGGAGAATTCGGTGGAGAAGCTCTCAGACCAGTCGTCGTAAAGGCTCAGCGTCGCGCCGGTGCTCTTCTTGTCCAGACCGTACCAGTTGCTGGGCAGGTTGACTCGCTGGCTGTTCCCTTGGACGATGATCGGCTCGTCTTCCTTGGTCTGGCTCCAGCGAAGGCTGGCACGGTGGGAATCATTGATGTTCCAGTCCAGCTTGACCAGCGCGCGCTTGGACTCCATGTCGGCGGTGGTGCTTTCAGAAGGCTGGGCCAAGCCTGCAGCTGCGGCCGTTGCCATCACCGCGTCAATGTCAGCCTGACTGATGCCCGACGCCTTGAACCCCTTGCTGCCGTCCGATGCGCCCCAGAGGCCGTTCAACCCCTTCTTTTTGCCTTCTTCGTATGACACAAAGAAGAACAGCTTGTCCTTGATGATTGGGCCACCGAGGGTGAAGCCGACGGTCGTGTCTTTTTCAAAGCCATTCCACTTGGTCAGGGCGTTCCTGTTCGTACCACCCTTGCCGATCATATCCTTGGCGTCTTGGTAAACGTAATAGAGCGAGCCGTGCAGATCGTTGGTGCCCGACTTGGTGACAGCGTTGACCCACGCGCCCACACCGCGACGGGTCGCAACATCGTAGTTTGCGGTCGAAATGTTGTAGCTCTCGATCGCGTCCTGTGAGATCGGGGTACCCTTGGTTGGCAGGCCATTGTCATTCAGGCCGAAGGGGTCGCCTGCTTGAATGGTGTCAACCGTGATGCTGTTGTAACGAAAGTTCTGTCCCATCGCGGAAAAGGCGCCACGGTCGCGATCAGTCACCACCACGTTGGGATCGGTGCGCACTACATCCTGAATAGAGCGATCAGGCGACGGCGTGCGATCCAGGTCAGCGCGGGAAATCGAGGTCCCCATGCCGCGATTGTCTGCGGAGAATGTGTTGTCCGCTTGGCCAACCACTACGACCGTATCGAGCGTCGTAGCGCCTTCGGCTTGCAGCTTCGCATTGACCGTCGCCACCTGATCCAGTCCGAGATAAATGTTGCGCTCGGTGTCGGTGCCCTCGCCTGTCTTGGTGACGGTAACGGTGTACGGACCACCCACGCGCAGGCCACGGGCACTGTAGCGGCCGCTGGCATCGGTGATCGCACGGCTGACCGTGCCCGACTCGACGTGGGTGATGGTGACTTCGGCACCGGCCACGGGCTGGCCACCAGCGGTAACGACCTGACCGCCGACGCCGGCGGAGGTGCTTTGCGCGAACACCGGAGCTGCGGCAAGCGCAACGATCAAGCCCAGTGACAGCTTGGACAGCCGGGCGCGGTTCGGATGCTTCATGGGATATGACCTCTGAGAATGGAGAGATAACGGCAAGCGATTGGTGGCAGAAGCCGACACCCTCGCCATGCAACGGTTGCCGGCACTTTATTGTGGGGCTCCCGCAGCCATACCCAGGCGCACGGGATTACCAAAGTTTAACACGGTAGCCGGAGTCGATGACCGCACGATGACAGGGGTGTGACGGGGCGCACGGACGCCTCGCCCACAGGATCAGCGCACGCTGCCGAGGTAGGACGCGATGCCGTCCAACAGCATCTGCACCGAGATCGCCACGATCACCATGCCCATCAGGCGTTCGACCGCGGTCAACACACGCGTGCCCAACAGCTTCTTCAGCCAGGTGGCGCAAAACAGGATGATGGCGGTTGCCAGCCACGCCAGCGTCAGCGCCAGCATCCAGTCGCCCATCCGGCCCGGCTCCTGACTGCCCAGCAGCATCACCGCGGCCATGCCGGAGGGGCCGGCGATCATCGGGATGGCCAACGGCACGATGAAGGGCTCACTGCCCGGCACATCGCCCATCACGCCGTCGGCAGTCGGGAAAATCATGCGCAGCCCGATCAGGAACAACACGATGCCGCCGGCAATGGACACCGACTCCTGGCGCAGGTGCATCAGGTTGAGCGCGTACTGGCCGCCCCACAGGAACAGCATCAGCACCGCCAGCGCGATCAACAGTTCACGCGCAAGCACCTTGCGCTGGCGGGCCGGCGACAGCTCCTTGAGCAGGCTCAGGAAGACCGGGATGTTGCCCAGCGGATCCAGGATGAAAAACAGCAGCAGGGCAGCGGCGGTAATGGTCATGGGGTCAGGCGTCCCGGTGGCGGATCTTGCCGCGCCAGGCATCGCCGGCGGGAGTGAGCAGTTCCACGCAGGCGTCGGCGAACTCATCCGGCGGCCGCGCCTGGGTGTCGGCATTGGGCTGGAAGGCGCGCCCGCGCAGCCCGCTGCGCATCGGCCCCGGACGATACCCGCTGACACGCGGCCCGTGCGCGCCCAGTTCGGCCTGCAGCATGTTCACCATCGTCGCCTGCGCGGATTGCGCCATGCCATAGCCGCCCCAGAACGCGCCGTCGGAACGCTGCGGATCATCCATGACGAACACGGCCGCGCCGGCATCGGCCTTCGCCAGCAACGGCAAGCAGGCCTGGGTCAGCCACCAGCGCGCGGTCAGGTTGACGTGGATGGCACGCGCGACATCGGCAGGGTCGGTGTGCAGCAGCGGGGTCAGCCCTTTGAACTCGGCGGCACAGTGCAGCAAACCGTCCAGCCTGCCGAACTCGCCGTCGATGGCCTGCGCCAGCTGGTCGTAGTCGTCGGGCGCCGCGCCTTCCAGATCCAGCGGATACAGCATCGGCTCGGGTCCAACCGCCTTCACCGCGTCATACACGCGATTGAGTGGTGCCACCTTGCGCCCCAGCAGCACCAGCGTCGCGCCCGCCTGTGCGCAAGCCAGCGCTGCTGCCGCTCCCAGCCCACCACTGGCGCCCGTGATCAGGACGATGCGGCCCTGCAGTGCGTCTTGCATGTTCACGACTTCTGCGCGTCCGCGACCAGGCGTGCCAATTCACCGGACTCAGCCAGCTCGACCGTGATGTCGCAGCCGCCGATGAGTTCGCCATTGATGAACAGTTGCGGGAACGTCGGCCAATCGGAATAACGCGGCAGGTTGGCGCGGATCTCCGGCTCTTCCAGCACGTTGACGGTATGCAGGTCGCTGGCGTCCGCAGCCTTCAATGCCTGCACCGCGCGGCTGGAAAAGCCGCACATCGGGAACTGCGCCGTGCCTTTCATGAACAACACGATGGGATGACCCTCGATCTCGGCGCGAATGCGCTCTTCCACGGACGACATTGGCAAAACTCCTGCAACGGTGTGGCCCGCGCGCTTCACGAGGCGGCAACGCGCTTGAGGGATAGAATTGGCCATTGTAATTCTTCGCGCGGCCCCGGCCGCACCCCGCCCATCCATCCAACCAGGAGCCCATCGTGGCCATCGAACTGCCTGCCCTGCCCTACGACCGCACCGCGCTGGAACCGCATATCTCGGCCGAAACCATCGATTTCCACTACGGCAAGCACCATCAGGCCTATGTGACCAATCTCAACAACATGATCGCCGGCACCGAGTTTGCCGACATGGCGCTGGAAGACATCATCCGCACGTCGCAGGGTGGCATGTTCAACAATGCCGCGCAGGTCTGGAACCACAGCTTCTACTGGAACTGCCTGAAGCCGAACGGCGGCGGCGAGCCCGGCGGGAAATTGGCCGATGCCATCAATGCCGCGTTCGGCAGCTTCGCCAAGTTCAAGGAAGAGTTCAGCAAGACCGCCATCGGCACCTTCGGCTCCGGCTGGGCGTGGCTGGTGCAGCGGCCGGACGGCGCGCTGGCGCTGGTCAGCACGCCGAACGCGGCCACGCCGCTGACCGGCGATGACACGCCGCTGATGACCTGCGACGTGTGGGAACACGCCTACTACATCGACTACCGCAACGCCCGCCCGAAGTACGTCGAGTCGTTCTGGAACCTGGTGAACTGGACCTTCATCGCGTCGCAGATGAAATAAGCCAGGCGCCATCGGGCCACGACAACGGCCGGGGGGACCCGGCCGTTGTCATTTGCGCAACATCCCTCCGCAGCCTGCAGGTTCAACCCTCGCGCAAGCGCGACACCACCGGCGCCACCTGCGCCTGGCGGTCCAGCGCATCGCCAACCCGCGCCAACGCATCGGCAAGCTCCGCCGGCGACTCCGCACGCAGCGTGGCATGCCCCACTTTGCGCCCGTCACGGGGTTGCTTGCCATAATCGTGCCAGTGGCCGCCGGCCTCGCGCAGCACGCCCGCCGCCGCCGGCATCGCCCCGATCCAGTTGAGCATGCAGGCCGTCCCCACCATGCGGGTGTCGCCCAGCGGCAGTCCGGTCACCGCGCGCAGATGGTTCTGGAACTGGCTGGTCTCGCTGCCTTCAATGGTCCAGTGCCCGGAGTTGTGCACGCGCGGCGCCATCTCGTTGGCCAACAGCACGCCATCGCGGCAAAACAATTCCAGCGCGAATACGCCGACATAGTCCAGTGACTCGGCCAGTGCCCGCGCGTGCTCTAGCGCAGTATCGCGCATCGCATCGGTGGTCGTGGCGGGCGCCAGGCTGGCCGACAGCACGCCTTCGACATGCCAGTTTTCGGTCAGCGGCCAGGCGCGGAATTCGCCGCCACGGCCGCGAACGGCCACCACCGACAGTTCGCGCTGGAAGGCAACGAAGCCTTCCAGGATCAGCCCGACCTTGGCCGCCTGCGCGCCCAGCGCCGCCCAGGCGGCATCGATATCGGCAGGCGTCTTGATACGGAACTGTCCCTTGCCGTCGTAGCCCAACCGACGCGTTTTGACAATGCAGGGCGTCCCGATATCGGCCACTGCCGCCTGCAACTCCTCGCGGGTGTCGATGGCGGCAAACGGTGGCACCGGGATGCCCAGTTCGCGGAACAGGGTTTTTTCGGCAAGCCGGTCCTGCGCCACGGCCAATGCACGGGGATTCGGGAACACCGGCACGCGCGCGGTCAGCCACTGCGCGGATTCGGCCGGCACGTTCTCGAAATCAAACGTCGCCACGTCGATGCGCGACGCGAATTCCGCCAGCACGTCGCGGTCGGTGTAGTCGCCCACCACCATCGGCGCGAACTGGCCGGCGCAGGCATCCGCCACCGTGTCCAGCACCAGGAAGCGCAGCCCAAGCGGCGCGCCGGCCAACGCCATCATGCGGGCCAACTGGCCACCGCCGAGGATGCCCACGGTCGTCATCGGAAGCGCCTGCGTCACTTGCGCGGGTCGTCGTTGTTCACGACGTCCTCGGTCTGCCGGGCCCGGAATGCCGCCAGCGCGCCGGCAATCGACGGCTGATCGGCAGCCAGCATCGCCGCCGCGAACAGCCCGGCGTTGGCAGCGCCGGCATTGCCGATCGCGAACGTCGCCACCGGGATCCCGGCTGGCATCTGCACGATCGACAGCAATGAATCCATGCCGTTCAGCGCCTTGCTCTGCACCGGCACGCCCAGCACCGGCACCGCGGTCTTGGCGGCCAACATGCCCGGCAAATGCGCCGCGCCGCCGGCACCGGCAATGATCGCGCGCAGGCCGCGCTGGCTGGCGGTCGCCGCGTATTCGAACAGCACGTCAGGCGTGCGGTGCGCGGACACCACGCGCACTTCGTAGGGCACGCCAAGCGCTTCCAGTTTCAGCACGGCATGCTGCATCGTCTCCCAGTCGGAGCGCGAACCCATGACGATGCCGACCAGCGGAGCGGCGTTGTTGGAAGCAGGCATGGCAATCCCCAGTCGCTAAAGACGTATTCTAACGGCCCCCGTTTCCGGTTGCCCGCCCGATGGATCGCAAGCTGCTCGACATCCTGGTCTGCCCCGCCTCCCGCCAACCGCTGTCGATGCTGGAGGCGGCCGGACTGGACGCATTCAACCGCGCAATCGCCGCCAACGGCGTGAAGCGCAACGACGGCAGCGCGCAGCAGGCGCCGCTGCACGAAGCGCTGGTAACCCGCGACCGCAAAACCGTCTATCGCATCGATGACGGCATCCCGGTGCTGCTGGCCGAAGAAGGCATGGCCAGCGCCCAGGTCGAGCACTTCCCCGCAGCATGAGCGGCGCACCGACGCCACCGCCGACGGCGCTGATCGAGGCCAACGTGGCCGCCGCTCTGGCCGAGGACATTGGCCCGGGCGATGCCACCGCCGCATTGCTGGATGATGCCGACGATTGCGCGCATCTGCTGTGCAAGGAAGATTGCGTGGTCGCAGGCCGGCCGTGGTTCGATGCCTGCCATCGCGCGCTCGATCCCGGGGTGCGCATCGACTGGCGCTGCGATGAGGGCGACCGTATCGCCAAGGGCACGGTCATCGCCACCCTGCACGGTCGCAGCCGCGCGTTGGTCAGCGCCGAGCGCGCATCGCTCAATTTCCTGCAGACGCTCAGCGGCACCGCCACCGTCACCGCCCGCTACGCCGATGCGGTGCGCGGCACCGGCACCGTCATCCTGGACACGCGCAAGACCTTGCCCGGCCTGCGCCAGGCGCAGAAATACGCGGTCCGGGCCGGCGGTGGCCACAACCACCGGATGGCCCTGTTCGATGCGGTGATGCTGAAGGAAAACCACATCCGCGCCTTCGGTTCGGTGGCCGCGGCGATCGAACGCGCACGCTGCCTGCATCCGGAATTGCCGCTGATCGTGGAGGTGGAAACCCTGGCGCAGCTGCGCGATGCGCTGGACACCGGCTGCACGCGCATTCTGATCGACGACTTCGACGCGGCGACCCGACGCGAAGCCGTGCGCATCGCCAGGGACGCGCCACATCACGGGCGCATCCCGCTGGAAGTCTCCGGCGGCGTGGACATGGCCACGCTGCGCGGGATCGCCGAGGATGGCGTGGACTGCATCTCGATCGGCGCGTTGACCAAACACGTCCATGCCATCGACTTTTCCCTGAAACTGGGCCCACCGCCTGCATCCTGACCCAATGCCCACCCTGCTCATTTTGCTGATCGTCGGCGCTGCCGGATTCTTCTTCTTCACCGCCGCCCGCGCCGCTGCCGAACGCGCCACCGAGATCGGCCGCGATGCCTGCGAAGCCGCCCGCGTGCAATGGCTGGACCAGTCGGTGCACGCCATCGGCATGCGCCTGCGCCGCAAGGACAACGGCTGGCTGGGCCTGGAACGCAGCTTTCGCTTCGAATACTCGGAAGACGGAGAAAGCCGGCACATCGGCCGAGTGGTACTGCTGGGCGACAAACTGATCGGCTTCAGCGGCCCCAGCCGCGCCGCGCAGGCGGTCGTGGCCATGCGCCAATAATCGGCGCCGCGCCTTGCCTTGCCTTGCCTTATTTGACGATGCGCAAGTGGCCACCGCGCCTGGGCGGTTCCGGCGACGGATCCGGAGGCGCGTCGGATTCGTCATGCACATCCGCGAGCGAAACCTCAAGCGCCGCCTCGGCGGGGGAATCGGGCGGAACGGGATGCGGATCCTCCGGCAGCGCCATGCCCTGCCCGGACTCGCGCGCATAAATCGCGATCACCGCCGCCATCGGCACCACCACGTTCTGGCTGACGCCTCCGAAACGCGCGGAGAAGCGCAGCGCATCGTTGTCCATTGCCAGCCGCACCACCGCACGCTCGGCGATGTTCAGCACCACCTGGCCATCCTTGACCGTATGCGCGGGAACGCGCACGCCAGCCACGCGGGCATCCACCAGCACGTGCGGGGTCAGGCCATTGTCGGCAATCCACTCGTAAATCGCCCGCAGCAGGTACGGACGCTGGCTGGTCATCGGGGGCGGCGCCCGCTCACTCATCGCCGTGCACGCTCACGCCGGGATCTCGCGCAGGTGCTTTTCCTGCTCGGTCAGGCTGCGCACGAAGCCGGGATTGCGGAAAATGCGGTTGCCGTAGTCTTCGATCACCTTGCCATCCTTCGGCAGCGCCACGCCCAGTGACTCCAGCCGCCAGATGATAGGCGCCATCGCGCAATCCGCGAGGCTCATTTCCGGATTCAGGAAGAACTTGCTGGCCTTGAACAGCGGCAGCGCAGCGGTGAGCAGCTCTTTCAAGCGCTTGCGACCGGCTTCCGCCTGCTGCTTGCTGCCGAGCTGGATTGCCTGCACCTGCGGCACCCAGTCGTGCTCGATGCGCAACATGGCCAACCGCAGCCGGGCCCGCGAAAGCGGATCCACGGGCATCAGCGGCGGATGCGGATAGCGCTCGTCCAGGTATTCGCTGACCACGCTCGCCGCGTACAGCACCAGGTCGCGCTCGACCAGCGTTGGCACCGAGTGATACGGGTTGAGGTCGATCAGATCCTCGGGCGGGTTCTGCGAATCGACGGGGATGAAGTCATAGGTGACGCCTTTGGCGGCCAATACCAGGCGAACCCGGTGGCAGAGGACGTCATCCACGGAGGAAAACAGGGTCAAGGCATTTCGCATGCGCGGACTCACAGCCATCATCAGCACCACTCCCGCGCCCGGACGCTGCCAGACGCACCTGCGCCGCCCGCACGATGCGGGCGACCGTCAAGTTCCGTTCTACGTGGCGGGCGTCCGTGCCGTGATCGCCGCGTCAGTGAACGTCCCGCCAATACTCGTGTTTCAGCAGCCAGGCCATCAACGAAAAGAAGACCAGGAACAGGATTGCCCACACGCCCACGCCCTGCCGCTTCAGTGCCACCGGTTCGCCCGCGTATTCGAGGAACGCGGTGATGTCGCGCACCGTGCGGTCGAACTGCTTGGCATCCTGGCGACCGGGCTGGCTGATGGTGAAGCCATCCACCGGCAGATCACCTGATGCGGTCTTCTTGCCATACACCGGCTGCTGCACGCCCTGCAGCTCCCACAGGGGGTTGGGCATGGAGGCGTTGACGAACAGCGTGTTGTTCCAGCCCACCGGGCGGCTCTCGTCCAGATAGAAGGACTTGAGGTAGGTGTAGATCCAGTCGCTGCCGCGCACCCGCCCCACCAGGCTCAGGTCCGGCGGCGCCTTGCCGAACGCGGCCGTGGCCAGCTCGGGCGGCATCGCCGAGATGACGTGGTCGCCGATCTTGCCGCCGGTGAAATTGAGGTGGGCCTGCACGTCGTCTTCAGACAGCCCCAGGTCCTCGGCAATCCGCGCATAGCGCACGTACTTCAGCGAGTGGCAGCCACCGCAGTAGTTCACGAACAGGGCAGCGCCGCGTTGCAGCGAAGCCTTGTCATTGAGGTCGGTGCCCGACTGTTGCAGGTTGCCGCCCTCGTTGGCCAGCGCCACGGTGCTGAGCAGCAGGCCCGCGGCGAATACCGCCGCGCGAGACAGGAGGTTCTTAGTCATGCATCGTCACCCGTTCCGGCACCGGCTTGGTCTTGTCCAGCTTGGACCAGACCGGCATGGTGATGAAGAAAGCGAAATAGAGGAAGGTCAGCACGCGGCCGATGATGGTTTCCACCGGGTCGGTGCCCGGGCCGCCGCCGATCTTGGCCAGCCACACGAAGCAGACCACGAACAGCATCAGCATCGACCAGCTCAGGATGCCGCGATAGCGGTACGACTTGACCGGGGACTTGTCCAGCCACGGCACCAGGAACAGGCAGACGATCGCGCCGAACATCACCAGCACGCCCCACAGCTTGATGCCGAAGAACGAGGGCACCACGCGCAACATCGCGTAATACGGGGTGAAGTACCACACCGGCTTGATGTGCGCGGGGGTCACCAGCGGATTGGCCTGAGTGAAGTTGTCATGCTCCAGGAACAGCCCGCCGAAGGTCGGCGCGAAGAAAATGATGAACGCCGCGATGGTCAGGAAGCAGCCGACGTAGAAGAGGTCCTTGACCGTGTAATACGGATGGAAGGGGATGCCGTCGGCCGGGGCTTTCTCGGACCAGCGGTTGCCCTTCGGGCCCTTCTTGATTTCCACGCCATCGGGGTTGTTGGAGCCCACTTCGTGCAGCGCGAAGATATGCAGCACGACCAGCAGCAGCAGCACCAGCGGCATCGCGATCACGTGCAGCGCGAAGAACCGGTTGAGGGTCGCGTCGCCCGGGTTGAAGTCGCCCATGATCCATTCGGTGAGGCCGCCGCCGATCACCGGGATCGCGCCGAACAGCGAGATGATGACCTTCGCGCCCCAGTAGGACATCTGGCCCCACGGCAGCACGTAGCCCATGAAGGCTTCGGCCATCAACACCAGATAGATCACCATGCCCAGCAACCACACCAGCTCGCGCGGCTTGCGGTAGCTGCCATACATCAGCCCGCGGAACATGTGCAGGTAGATGACGATGAAGAACAGCGAGGCGCCGGTGCTGTGCATGTAGCGGATCAGCCAGCCCCACTCCACGTCGCGCATGATGTATTCCACCGAGTCGAAAGCCTCGGCGGCGCTGGGCCTGAACTGCATGGTCAGGAAGATGCCGGTCACGATCTGGTTGACCAGCACCAGGATCGACAGCACCCCGAAGATGTACCAGATGTTGAAATTCTTCGGCGCGAAATACTCGGTCATGTGCTTGCGGTAGGCAGGCATCATCCCGGGCGCGCGCTCGTTGACCCAATCCATCACGCCGGTGGCGGCATTGCAGGCGGTTTGCACGATCTTGTTCGCCATGGCTTACGCAGCTCCCTTCGGGTCAACGCCGATGACGACGGTCGTGTCGTCTTCGAAGTGATAGGGCGGAACCGGCAGGTTCAGCGGCGCCGGCTGCGACTTCAGCACGCGCCCGGCGAGGTCATAGCGCGACTTGTGGCAGGGGCAGAAATAACCGCCCTTCCAATCCGGATCGAACGGCTCGGGCTTGACCTCGGGCTTGAACTCCGGGGCACAGCCAAGATGCGTGCAGACGCCAACCAGCACCAGGATTTCCGGCTTGATCGAACGCGTCTCGTTCTGTGCATAGGACGGCTGCACCGAGGCTTCCGATTTGGGGTCGGCCACCAGGTCGGTCATCTGCGGCAGGATGCCCAGCATGGCCTTGGAGCGCTTGGCGATGTAGATCGGCTGCCCGCGCCAGTTCAGCACCAACTGCTGGCCTTCTTCCAGGGCCGCGATGTCCTGGGTCACCGGCGCGCCGGCGAAACGCGCACGCGCGCTGGGGCTCCACGACTTGATGAACGGCACCGCCGCGAACCCGGCACCCACCGCCCCTACCACCGCAGTCGTTGCGGTGAGGAACCGGCGCCTGCCGTTGTTGACCTCTTCGTTGGCCATCCCGCACTCCGAATAGGAAATCTGAACACACATGCAGCCGCCGGCACAGCGCCGCCCAACCACACAAAGACGGGGAAGTGTAACGGAAGGCTTAACGAGCCGACAATCCGCCCCGCAGCGGCGACGCGACCGGGTTGACCGCGCCCCGATAGCGCTCGGCCAGCACCCCGACCCGCTGCACGTAACGCTGGGTTTCGCTGTAGGGCGGCACGCCGCCGTATTTGTCCACAGCGCCTTCGCCGGCGTTGTATCCGGCCGCGGCAAGCGTCACATTGCCGTTGAAACGCTTGAGCAACCAGGCCAGATACTGCACCCCACCGCGAATGTTCTGCCCTGCATTGAAGGCATCCGTGACGCCGAAACGGCGTGCGGTGGCCGGCATCAGCTGCATCAGCCCCTGCGCGCCGACCCGCGACAGCGCCCTCGGATTGAATGCCGATTCGGCATGGATGATCGCGCGCACGATGGCTTCCTCCACCCCTTGTTCGCGGGCGGCAGCGGCAATTTCATCCTGGTAGGCCGTGGTATTGAGGCGCAGCGTGCTGAAATTCAGCCCCGGCTGGCTACCGCAGGCATAACAGGTTTCCATGAAGCTGTACTGGATCGTGCGGATCGACGCGGCCGCGACCCCGGCCGGGCGCACGCTGGTGTAGTTGCGCACGCCGTCCTTGCCCAGATAGGCATAGACCTGCCCACGCACCAGCCGCGGCGGCGGGGCAACCGGCGTTGGCACGGGCGCGGTCAACACCGCCACCTGCTGCGCTGGCGGTGGCGCCGGCTCCACCACGACGGCGCGCGTGGGCGGCGCAACCACCCGTGGCCTGGCCGCAGCCACATGCCGGTTGGAATAATTTCCCATCAACCTGCACTGCGCACCCGGCACGCGCTTGTTGGTATAGCTGGTCGCGCCATCCCCGCTGTCGCAGCGATAGACCTTGCCCGCCATCGCCGGCATGGCCAGCGCAAGCAGCAACAGAATGACAACCCTCCCCTTCATGGCCGGCAGTCTTACCCCATCCTGCAAAGATGGCAACCCCGGCGCGCCCGGACAGCCGCTAGAATGGCCGTTTGCAACCGGCCCGGACTCATCGCCGCGCCCCGGATCCACGCCATGACCGACCTGCACCCCCTGCCCGCACTCCCCGCCACCCGCACGCCTCGTCCGGGCGCGAAGAAGCTCTATATCCAGACCCACGGCTGCCAAATGAACGAGTACGACTCGGCGCGCATGGCCGACGTTCTGCACGCCGAAGAAGGCATGGAGTTGACCACGAACGCCGACGAAGCCGACGTGATCCTGATCAATACCTGCTCGATCCGCGAAAAAGCCCAGGAAAAAGTGTTCAGCCAGCTGGGCCGCTGGAAGGGCCTGAAGCAGGGCGAGCGCCCGGTCATCATCGGCGTGGGCGGCTGCGTGGCCTCGCAGGAAGGCGCGGCCATCCTCGACCGCGCGCCCTACGTGGATCTGGTGTTCGGGCCGCAAACCCTGCATCGGTTGCCGGAGCTGATCCGCGAACGTCGCGACTCCGGCAAGCCGCAGGTGGACATCAGCTTCCCCGAAATCGAGAAATTCGACCGCCTGCCCGAACCGCGCGCCGAAGGCCCGACCGCCTTCGTATCGATCATGGAGGGCTGCTCGAAATACTGCTCCTACTGCGTGGTGCCTTACACGCGAGGGGAAGAAATCAGCCGGCCTCTGGAGGGCGTGCTGGCCGAAGTGGCCGAACTGGCCGCGCAGGGCGTGCGCGAAGTGAATTTGCTGGGCCAGAACGTCAATGCCTATCGTGGCCCCTACGGCGACGGCGAGTTTGCCGACCTGGGCTTGCTGATCCGCACGATTGCCGAAATCGATGGCATCGGCCGCATCCGTTTCACCACCTCGCATCCGCTGGAGTTCTCCGACTCGCTGGTGGAGGCCTACCGCGACGTGCCCAAGCTGGCCAATTACCTGCACCTCCCTGTCCAGTCCGGCAGCGACCGCATCCTGTCGGCGATGAAGCGCGGCTACACCGCGCTGGAGTTCAAGCAGAAGATCCGCAAGCTGCGCGCGGTGCGCCCGGATATTTCGGTGTCCTCGGACTTCATCGTCGGCTTCCCCGGCGAGACTGAAGCGGACTTCGAAAAGACCATGAAGCTGATCGAAGACGTGGGCTTCGACCAGAGTTTCTCGTTCATCTATTCGCGTCGCCCCGGCACGCCGGCCGCCGATCTGGAAGACACCACCACCAGCGCGGAAAAGCACGCGCGGCTGGACCGCCTGCAAAAACACATCACCGCACACGCAGCCACGATCTCCAAATCGATGGTAGGCAGCGTGCAGACCGTGCTGGTGGAGGGACCGTCGCGCAAGGATCCCAACGAGCTGACCGGCAAGACCGAAAACATGCGCTCGGTGAACTTCGCCGGCCATCCGCGCCTGATCGGGCAGTTCGTCGAAGTGGCGATTACCGATGCAATGCCCAATTCCCTGCGCGGACGGGTGCTGACGGGCGACGCCACGGCCTGAGCCGCAGCGCCGGAAACATCACTTCGACGGCGCCTGGTACACGGGCTTGCCATCCACATAGGTGGCCTGCACGGTCAGCGAGCGCAGCGCCGCATCCGGCACCGCCAGCGGGTCTTCCGCCAGCACCACGAAATCGGCGCGCTTGCCGGGCGCGAGGCTGCCCAGCTCGTTCTCGGCAAAACCGGCGTAGGCGGCGTCCAGCGTGAAACCGCGCAGCGCTTCGAAGGCCGTCAGCTTTTCATCGGGATACCAGCCGCCGGCGGGCAGACCCTGCGCATCGCTGCGGGTGACCGCCGCGTACAGGCCCAGGCGCGGATCGACCGACTCGATCGGGAAGTCCGACCCCAGCGCCAGATGGGTGCCGGCATCGCGCAGCTGGCGCCACGCATAGGCGCCGACAATTCGCTGCGGCCCCAGCCGATCCTGTGCCCACGGCATGTCGCTGGTGGCATGGGTGGGCTGCATGGACGCGATCACGTGCATCTTTGCCAGCCGCGGCAAGTCTTCCGGCGAGAGCACCTGCGCGTGTTCGATGCGCCAGCGGTGGTCCGTGTCCACATCCTTGCCCAAGGCATTGGCATACGTGTCCAGCGCAACCCGGTTGCCGCGATCGCCGATCGCATGGGTCGCCACCTGCACGCCGCAGCGATGCGCCTTTTCCGCGGCGGCAGCCAGTTCCTGCGGCGACATCACCATCAAGCCGCGGTTGCCGTGATCGTCGCTGTAATCGGCCAGCAGCGCCGCACCGCGGCTACCCAGCGCGCCGTCGGCATACAGCTTGACCGTGCGCATCTGCAATCGCCCGGAGGGGTGCCGATACAAGCCATGCCGGCACAACGACTCGAGCGCAGCCTTGTTGCCGTCGGCCATCGCATAGATGCGCAGCGGCATCTGCCCACGATCGGCCAGATGCTGGTAGATGCGCAGCTCTTCCAGCGGAATGCCGGCATCGTGCACGCCGGTCAGGCCGTGTGCCACCGCCGCTTGCATGCCCAGCACCAGCGCGCGCTCGGTGGTGGCTTCATCCGCTGGAGGGCGCACGTCTTCCACCAGGTTGGTGGCGTTGTCCACGAACACACCGGTGGGCTTGCCGCTGGCATCGCGGCGGATGTTGCCACCCTCCGGCTGCCAGCTGCCGGCCAGGTCGCGCTTGACCCAATGCATCGCGGCGCTGTTGGCCCAGCCGGCATGGCCATCGATCCGCGACAGCCACACCGGGCGATCGGGGAACGCGGCATCCAGATCCGCCGCGCTGGGGAACGCCTTGCCCGGCCAGCGATTCTGATCCCAGCCGCGCCCGATCAGCCATGCCCCTGGCGGCAAATCCCTGGCGAACGCGCGCAGGCGCTCGACCACTTCGCCCTTGCTGGTGGCGCCAACCAGATCAGCAGTGAGCATCGACTGCCCCAACCCCGCAACGTGGCCGTGTGCGTCGATCAACCCCGGCACCACGGTGGCTGCGCCTACATCCAGCCGACGCGCACCTGCAAAACGCGCCAGCAGCGCGTCGGCATCGCCCACCGCGAGGATCTTGCCCTCCGCATCGAACGCCATCGCCTTTGCTTCGGGCTGGCTGGCCTGCATGGTGTGGATGCGGCGCGCGGTCAGCACGGTCACGTCGGCCGCGTGCACCGACGATGCCGCGATGGCCAAGAGCAAGGCACAGGCGAGCTTGCGCATGTTGTTCCCCCGATGACGAGTCCGCCACAATGCGGCAAGCCGGCAGGCCGGGCAAGGTGCGGCGCAGCGCTTCATGGCGATATGCCCCCGGCCGCGTTACCCTTCGCGGCCTATGCCACATCGTGATTTCACCCTCGAGCCGGACGACATCGAGCGCCTGGCCAACATGTGCGGGCCGTTCGATGCGCATCTGCGCCTGATCGAACTGCGATTGGGCGTGGAAATCGCCAATCGCGGCGGCGTATTCCGGGTCAGCGCGGACGACGCGGAGACGGCGATGCGTGCGGAAACCTTCCTGCGCCAGCTCTACGACGACGCCGCCGTGGAGCCGCTGGGCGAACATGCCGTCCATCTGCGGCTTGGCGCGTTTGCCGGCTCCGAACGGATGCCTGCCGCGCGGGGCGATGGCAGCCCGCAGGACATCGCCGTGCGGGTCAAGCGCGGCACATTGCGCGGGCGCGGTGCGAACCAGCAGAGATACCTGCACGAAATCGCCACGCACGACATCAATTTCGGCATTGGTCCGGCCGGCACCGGCAAGACTTTCCTGGCCGTTGCGATGGCGGTGGATGCACTCAACCAATCCCGGGTGCAGCGGCTGATCCTGGTGCGCCCGGCGGTGGAGGCTGGTGAAAAGCTGGGCTTCCTGCCGGGCGACCTGACCCAGAAAGTGGACCCGTATCTGCGCCCGCTGTACGACGCGCTGTACGAGATGCTGGGCGTGGACAAGGTGGCGCGCCTGCTGGAGCGCAACGTCATCGAAATCGCGCCGCTGGCCTACATGCGCGGGCGCACGCTCAACGACGCCTTCGTGATCCTGGACGAGGCGCAGAACACCAGCATCGAACAGATGAAAATGTTCCTCACCCGCCTGGGATTTGGCAGCACGGCGGTGATTACCGGCGACATGACCCAAATTGATTTGCCCAAGCACCAGAAATCCGGGTTGCGCGATGCGACCGAAGTATTGCGCGGGGTGGAAGGCGTCAGCTTCACTTTTTTCGAAGCCCGCGACGTGGTGCGGCATCCGCTGGTGGCGCGAATCGTGAACGCCTACGAAGCGCGCGATGCCAGAATCGATCAGGCGTAGGATCTCCCCATGACCAAAGGCCCCGTTCGACTGGATGTTGCCGTGGGTTACGCCGCGCCTCGCGCCGGCGTGCCGGCGGCGGTGAGTTTTCGCAAATGGGTCGCCGCGGCACTGGCGGGGCGCATCCGCGAGGCCGACCTGGCTATCCGCATCGTCGATATCGAAGAAGGCCGCGCGCTCAACCACCATTATCGCGGCAAGGACTACGCCACCAATGTATTGAGCTTTCCGGCAGAACTGCCGGAGGGCCTGCCCAAGCACGTGAAACTGCCCCTGCTCGGCGATCTGGTGCTGTGCGCGCCGGTGGTGGCGCGCGAAGCGAACGAGCAGAACAAGCCGCTCAACGCACACTATGCCCACCTGACCGTGCACGGCTGCCTGCACCTGCTGGGGCTGGATCACCAGGACCCGCGCGAGGCCGACGCCATGGAGCAGCTGGAGCGCGACATATTGGCCAGCCTTGGCCTGCCGGATCCCTACCTCGGCAACTGACCGCCGCTACTTCGGGCCAGCCGGCTCAAGATCGAGCTTGCGCGCCAGCGCAATGAAGCGGGGATCATCGGCATAGCGGGACACGAAGGGCATGTAGCGAATTTCCGCCAGCCCCGGATCCCCGGTTTGGCGGGCGACATCCAGCCAGTGGAACATCGCGTCGCGGTCGTCGCGCTGCGCATAGACGCCCGCTATCTGGGTGGCGGCATCGCCCGCATGTTCGCGAATCAGGACCTGCAGCTCGGCGTCGGAACGCGCGCGTTCGGCATTGGCCCAATACGCCATCGCCAGCGCATAGCTGCGCCACAGTGCTTGCGGCTCGCGCCTGGCGATCTCCACTGCTTCGGGGGTGCGGTTCTGCTGGAATACCGCCATTGCCAGGAATGCCTGCGCCAACGGCAGGCCGGGCTCCAGCTCCAGCGCCTGCCGCAGCACGTGCTCTGCCTGCGGGTAGTCGGCCAGCCCCAGATAGACGCTGCCCAAGCTGTACAGCGTCGGCGCCGACAGCGGATTGGAGCGCAGCGCCTGGCGCAGCGATTCGGCGGCGTCCTGCAACTGCCCGAAACCGATCTGCCGCACGGCCAGCATGGCCAGCAGGCTTGCATCGCCGGGGCGCAGCGTCAGCGCGCGCCGGATTTCCTCCATCGCAGCCACGGGGTCGCCGGCCACGGCACCCAGCCACGCGGCGTTGGCCTGATGCGCCTCCGCACCGTCGGGGGCCAACTTCAACGCTGCCGCCGCCTCACGCCGCGCCTGCTCCGTCGCGGCACGCACGCCCGCCTCATCCAGCGGGAACCGCACGACCTGCTGGATCAACGCCTGCGCCAACCGTGCGTGCGCATGTGCATAGGCGGGATCGATGGCCAGTGCCCGCTGATAGGCTTCCACCGCCTGCCGCGTGCTGAAGATGTCGCCCTGCGCGATCAGCGCGTCGCCCCGAAGCACTTCTTCGTAGGCCGCAAGGCTGCGCCCCGGCGGGCGTTCGTCCTGTCCGCGCTTCGCTGCAGGCTGCGCGTGCAGGGCCGACACCACCGCCGCCACGACTTCGTCCTGCAAACCAAACAGCTCGCGCTCGACGCGTTGGTAATGCTGCGACCACAAGGTGCCGCCATCCGAGGTCTGCACCAGCTCCAGCTGCAACTCCAGCGCCCCGTCCTGCCGGCGCAGGCTGCCGCGCAGCAGGTGGCTGGCGCCCAGCGTTCCGCCCATCACGCTATTGAGCTCACTGGATCCACGCAGGCGAAACGTCGATTCCGGGCTGATGGCGCCCAGTCCGGGCACGCGCGCCAGTGCATTCGTCAACTGCATCGCCATGCCATCGCCGAACAGGCGCGCGTCGGCATCGCCCGCCGCCGTTTCCAGCGGCAGCACGGCCAGCACGCCGATGCTGGCTGGCGGGGTGGCAGGGGCGGGCCGGCTGGCGACACTCACCGCTGGCGGTGCAGCAGGCCCGGAACAGGCCGCCATCGCCCATGCCAGCGCCAGCAATGCCGGCCATGCACTCCATCGTGCGCCTGGCGCCCCGCCGCGCGCCCACAACCCGACACTCATCCAGAACCCCTTGGCTTGGCTTCATCCTGCTTCAGCAACTGCCAACGTGAAAGCGCGCCGTGGCGGGCCATGCCGCACGCGCGGATGCCGCCACTGCCCGTCGTGCCGGGATTCGCTAGACTGCACGCGTTACAAGCCATAGAGACCTGCACGCCCCATGTCAGAGGACGACAGTCGGCACGACGCCGATTCCGAGGAAAAAAACGGCGAGAAACCCCGCCGATCCTGGCTGGACCGCATCAGCGCGGCCCTGTCCGGCGAACCGACCAGCCGCGAGGATCTGGTCGAACTGTTACGCGACGTACAGGCGGACGGGCTGATTGGAGCCGATACCCTGCGCATGATGGAGGGCGCCATCGCCATCGCCGGGATGACGGTGGGCGACGTGATGGTGCCGCGCGCGCAGATGGTTGCGTTGTCTGCGGGCAGCAGCCTGCTGGAACTGATGCAGCAGGTCGTGGAATCCGGCCATTCGCGCTTCCCGGTGCATGGCGATGACAAGGACGAGATCCTCGGCGTCCTGCTGGCCAAGGACCTGCTGCGCGGCGTGGTGGTGGACAACGGACCGGCAAGCGTGCACGAGCTGCTGCGCCCTGCCGTGCTGATCCCCGAGTCGAAGAACCTCAACGTGCTGCTGCGCGAGTTCCGGCAGTCGCGCAACCACATGGCCATCGTCATCGACGAATACGGCGGCGTGGCGGGCCTGGTGACCATTGAGGACCTGCTGGAAGAAATCGTCGGCGAGATCGATGACGAGCATGACGATGCCGCCGACGACACCCGGCTGATCTCCGCGCAGGCCGATGGCCAGTTCGTCGTGGACGCACTGACCCCGATTGGCGATTTCAACGAGCGTTTCGGCGCCGACTTCGACGATGACGAATACGACACCATCGGCGGACTGGTCACCGCCGCCATCGGCCACCTGCCGGAAGCCGGCGAGGAACTGACGCTTGCCCGCTTCGTGTTCCGCGTCGCCAGCGCCGACGCGCGCCGGCTGATCGCACTGCATGTGAGCGTCCATGCGGCGGATTGACGTCCTGCACCTGCTGGCCGCATTGCTGCTGATGCTGCTGGCCGGACTGGCGCGCGCGCAGCCAGCGCCCGCGGCACCCGCACCACGCATCGGCGTGCTGACCATGGGGCCGGGCGAAATTTTCTGGGAACGCTTCGGCCACGACGCCATCGTGGTGGACGACCCCGCGCAATCGGGGCCGATCAGCTACAACTTCGGCTATTTCGACATGGAAGAAGCCGGATTCGTCGGCCGCTTCATCC